>CALVWO010000042.1 GCA_944367465.1 uncultured Clostridia bacterium | reverse complement strand
CCCTCATCCGACAGTCTCACGCATTCGCCTGTCACCTTCCCCCGAGGGGGAAGGCAGGAAGATGACCCGTTTACGGGATACGGGCATCAGATGCGCCGCCCGTCAAACCGTTCTGTATGCGCGTGGCACACGCAGGCAGTCATGTGCTGTCTCCGAAAGCGCACCGATCGAGCCGTCGGATCCTTTTCCGGATCGCGCCGCGAGGCGGTACAGTTTCTCAGGACGCGCATGCGTACAAAAAAACAAAACCCGGCTGTTGATCGGTACAGCCGGGTTCTTTCTGCGTTATTCTTTTTCTTCGGGCGCCGTGAAGGGGGTAGGGGAGCTCTCCTCAGCCGTCTGAGGCGCCGTATCGGGCGTTGCAGACTCGTCTTTGTCGTTGCCAAGGTACGTTCCGAAGAAGCCCGAGAAACCGCCCTTGCGGAATCCTGTGGAGCTTCCTCCCTCGCGCTTGAGGCTTGTTCCCGAAGATTCGGGCGTTCCCTCCGCGGGGAGCTCGCGCTTGGGATAGGGCTTTCTCTCGCCGTAGCGGCTGCCGCGCTCGCGGTCGAACTTGCCGTCCCTTCCGCCGCGGCCGTTCCTGTTGCGGTCGAACTTGCCGTCTCTCCCGCCGCGCCCTCTTTCGAACGAGCGCATGTTCTTGGGGATGATGACGACGAAACGGGCGGGCTCTTTGCCCTCGCTCTTGGTCGTCACGTCGGGATTATCGACGAGCGCGGAGTGGATGATGCGGCGCTCATAGGGGTTCATGGGCTCGAGACGGACGCGCTTGCCGAGGCGCACAGCTTTTGCAGCCAGCTTATTGGCGACGCGCCTGAGCGTCTCTTCGCGCGTTTCGCGGTAGTTCTCGCAGTCGACGACGACGCGCTTATATTCCTTTCTGCCCGTGTTTGCGACGGCGCCCGCCAGGATCTGCACCGCGTCGATGATCTCGCCGCGTCTGCCGATGATGCCCTTTGCCGATTCTGCGACCAGTTCGATGACGATCTTTTCCGATTCATCCCTGAGCGCAACGGTCACGTCCTCGTCGCCGAGAAGGGGCATCAGCCCCTCCAGAAAGCGCACGGCGCGCTCGCCGTCCGTCAGTTTTTCCTTCACCGTCAGTTTCACCTGCGCGGGTTTGGAACCGAACAGCTTCTTCTTTCCTTCTTCAAGGATTTCCACTTCGACGTCCTCGCGGGAGGCGCCGAGCTCCTTGAGTCCCGTTTCGACGGCTTCTTCTACCGTCTTTCCCGTAAAAACATTTTCCATACCCTTACTTCCTTAATTTTTAACGGAGACCCGTCTTTTTACTTCTTTTTGTTCTTTTCCGCCTCGCGCTTTTCGCGTTCGATGAGCCATGCCGGCTTGCGGTTGCGCTCCTCGACCATGCGCGCCTCTTCCTTTTTCTTGAACACGTGTCCGATGATGAGGTTGGAAAGCAGCGTCACGCACAGCGAAATGATGCTGGAGATCGTCATGTAAAGGCTGAATGCCGCCGAGTACATGAACGCGAACACCGCATAGATGAGCGGCATCACGATGAGCATGATCTTCTGCGTCTTGGCTCCCTGCCCGTCCGCCGTCTGGTACTTGTTGCTCTCCTTCTGGCTCTTCATCATGACGAACTGCGAGAGCACCATGACGCCGATGGAGAGGATGATGAGGATGAAATACCCGTTCGGCTCGTTCTTTTCTTCGGTGAGCGCCGCGGTCAGATCGTTGTAATTTCCTTCGCTGAGCACGTTGGAGAGGGCGCGTTCCTCGCCGTCCTCAAAGCGTACCATCGTATTGCCGAACGTATTCGAGAAAGTCGCGTAATCGGGAATGGGATGGTTGTACGAAACGTCGGGATACCACACGTTCTTGATCCACAAAAAGCCCGCGTCGTTATTGTCGTACCACGTCTTTGCCGCCTGCGCGCCGATGTTCTTTACATAGGATACGATCACGTCGCGCTTTGCCTCGTCCGTCTCCGCCTCGGCAAGCTGCGTCTTCGTCTCGTCCGACACCGCGGAGGACGCCGCGAACCGCGTCTCGTCGATCATATACTCGCGGTTGACGCTCGTCTCTTCGAGGTCGTAGATGTAGTAGAGGAATTTGTTCTCGTCGTTTGGCATGACGGTCATATACAGATTGCCGTTCACCTCGGACATGGTATAGGTGCAATCGCCCTCCGTGAACGAAGAACCGTCCCACGGCTTGCTTTCGCCGCCGTCCTCGCGGATCAGATTGTATACCCCGTCCTTGACGACGACGATGGGGTCGTTGTTCTCGTCGAGCACGATCTGCCCGTTTTCGTCCTTCTGAAGTTCCAGCGTATAGTCGATGCCGTCCGCGCCGTTCGTCAGGATCGCCGCGTTATAGTCTTCGGACATCTGCACGAAGAAGTTGAGGTTCGCATAGTTGGAGTATGCGCGGAACGCCTGGAACGCGACGATGACGATGACGAAGGAAATGATCATCGGCAGACATGCGCCGAGAATGGAATACCCGTTCTTTTTCTGCAGTTCCACCATCTTCTGGTTGTACGTCATCTTGTCGTTGGCGTACTGTTTCTGCAGTTTTTCGAGTTCGGGCTGCATTTCGCGCATGATGAGCGTCTGTTTGCGCATCTTCACGCGGTTATAGATATCGAAGGGGACGGTGATCGCCTTTAAGATGAGCGTAAAGCAGATGATGCCCACGCCGACGATCCCGACGCTCTCGATGATGACGCGCACAAACTGACCGAGCCAGTCGAGCCCGATCTCATATCCCTGTTCGAGCAGGGTAAATCCTATGGCGTTCAGGAAATTGATCATATTTTTCTCACTAAATGACCCATCTCGCTTTGAGATAGTTCTCCGGCGCGGGATCGCACCCTCCCTTTGTGAAGGGGTTGCACCGAAGAATGCGCCAAGCGCCGAGAAGGATCCCCAAAACGACGCCGAGATTGTTGATGCAGCGCTTTGTATACTCCGAACAGGACGGAGTGTACGGACACATGTGCCTGGAAAGATATTTTTGGTAAAAACAGATAAGGCGGATGCACAGCCCCCGCAAAAAGGGCTTAAACACCGTCTTTCGTAGAAATCTGCAATTTTGCGGAAATATCTTCCTCAGTTCGATTTTCAACGAGCTTTTCCTTTCTGAAAAGGCGGGTCAGATCCTTCGCAAAGGCGTGAAAGGAGTACTCCTCTGCGGCGCGCGGGATGATGAGCATGGCGCAGGGCTTGAGTTTTTCCGCCCTGTCGCGGTATGCCTCCCGCAGCAGCCGTTTGATGCGGTTTCTCACAACGCTCTTGCCGTATTTTTTCCCCACGCAGACCGCCATTTTCCGCTCCTTGTCGGGCAGATAGACGATGGTGAGGTGATCGGCATGCGCACGTTTTCCGTTTTTGAGGAGCCTGGAAAATTCCTTCTTTTTTTTGATGCGAAGGTACTTCATTTCCGTTCGTTACGCGGAGATGTGCTTTCTGCCCTTGTTTCTCCTTCTCTTGAGGGTGTTTCTGCCGCCCTTCGTCTTCATTCTCTGGCGGAACCCGTGCACCTTGCTTCTCTGGCGCTTTTTGGGCTGGTACGTTCTCTTCATAGTAAACTCCTTTTGGTTTGAAAAACATTTTATCAGGCGGACGCCCGTTTTTCAAAAAATTTTATTCTGACTTTGTTTGATTATAGGCGATTTTTTCCACGCCGTCAAGCGATTATGCGGCGTTTCTCACAGGTAAAATCAGATACAGGCTCTCTTTTACGCCCTGATTTTGCAGGATGAAGGGGGATACGGGGCCGTTGAAAGAGAGAACGACGTTCTCCTCTTCCAGCGCGCGCAGCGCGTCGAGCAGATACTTCGCGTTCATGGAGATGGTCATCTCCACGCCGTCCACCTGCGCCTTCACGCTCTCGTCCACGTTGCCGAAATCGGAAACGGAGGTCACCTTCACGCAGTCGGAATCGATCGCCATCGTCACGAGGTTGTTTTTGTCGCCGCGGATGAGGACGGCGGCGCGCTCCACGCTCGCAATGAGCTCGTTTTTTGCAATGGTCACCACGGTGGTGAACTGATTGGGGATAACGTTCTCCTTGCGGATGAAATCTCCGTGATAGAGACGGGAGACGACCGTCGTCCCCTCGGCGCTCACCAGGAGCATGCCGCCCTGCGCGAAGAGGGTGATCTCCTCGTCGTCCTTTTCCAGCATCTTGGCGATCTCGGAAAGGGTGCGGGCGGGGCAGATGATGCTCTTTTCCCCGCTCTTGGAAACGATCGCGGCGGAAGCGAGCGCCAGGCGGTATCCGTCGAGCGCCACCATCTCCAGCTTATCGCCGAACTCCATCAGGCATCCCTTCAGCACGGGGCGGGAATCGTCCTGCGCGCAGCAGAACGTCGTCTCGGAAATGATCTTTTTGAGCGCCGCCTGCTGCATCGTAAAGGAATTTTCCCCGATCTCGAAACTGATCGCGGGGAACTCCTCGGCGGGAAGGCTCTGCATGAAGGTGCCTGCGTCGCGGTATTTAATCTCCACGCCCTTCTCGCAGGTGGCGATGCTGATCTCCTCGCCCGTCAGTTTGCAGATAAAGTCGGAAAAGAGTTTTCCGGGCACGCAGATCTCGCCCTCTTCAAAAATTTCCGCTCTGATCGTCTTGCGGATGGAGAGTTCTCCGTCGGTGGCGAGCAGCGCCACCTCCTCGCCGAACGCGGAAAGTTTGATGCACTCCATGATGGGAGCGGTCGTGCGCGCCGCGCATGCCTTGCTCACTTTAAGAACGGCTTCCGAGAGGGAGAGCCCGTCGCAAACGAATTTCATGCCTTGCCTCCTTGCTTCTTAGTAAATAAGAAAATAGAAATAGTAATAGTAATAATAGTGGGTGTGGAATTGTGGACAAGCCCTTTTTTCAGAAGTGCCTGTCCGGTTTTTCCTTTATATTATAGAGGAAAAAGGGGAAAATTACAAGTAAATACGCCGCAATTTCAAAAAAACGGTGATTTTTTCATCTGTGGAAAAGGGCGGGGAAAGTATGTGGATAATTGTGGAGAAAATGGGGAAAAAGTGGAGGGCGACCGCGGAAACGGGAGGGAGAACAGGGGGAGAAAACCAAGAAAAAATAAGGTTTTCCACAAACTTATCCACAGTGTGGAGAAAGTGCGGCGGGAAAATCCACAAACGGTTGAAAAGCGAAAAAATTTGTGTTATAATGGCGATATGGCAGAAAAAAAACCCGATTTTGAGCGCATTTACGCGCTTTTTGAAAAGAACCGCGCAGCCTTTGAGCGCTTTTACGAGCTCCTTTTGCAGTACAACGAACGGTACAATCTCACCGCCATCACGCAAAAAGAGGAAGTTATCCACAAACATTTTCTCGATTCTCTCGCCGGGGAGCACCTTTTTCCGCAGGGAACGGCGGCTGTGGAAATCGGATCGGGGGCCGGGTTTCCCTCTCTCCCGCTCAAGATCGTCCGCCCCGATCTCTCGCTCACGCTCATCGAGAGCACGAGAAAAAAATGCGAATTTCTCCGCGCCGCCGTGCACGAACTCGGGCTGGACGGCGTGACCGTTTTAAATACCCGCGCCGAAGACGCCGGAAAGGGGTCTCTGCGCGAAAAGTTCGACGCTGCCTTTGCGCGCGCCGTCGCGCCGCTCGCCTCTTTGGCGGAGTACTGCATGCCGCTCGTCAGGGTGGGCGGGCAGTTCATCGCCTATAAGGGCGCGGCAGACGAGCTTGCAGGCGGAAGGAAGGCGATCGCAACGCTCGGCGGGGGAGAGGCGGAGCGCGTCTGTTACGAACTCCCCGCGGATTACGGCGCGCGTTCGCTCATCGTCGTCGGAAAGATCAGACCGACGCCTCTGAAATATCCGCGCGGGCAGGGGAAGGAACGCAGCGCGCCCATCGCGTGAGCGGACGGGCAACGGGGGAGGATGATTTGAAGATCTGTGCGATCACGGGGCACCGCGAACTGCCGGTGCGTTACAACGTCAATGCGGTCTACGACGCGCTCGAAGAGCTCATCCGCGGCGGCTGCACGCATTTCCGCTGCGGCATGGCGCGCGGGTTCGATCTCGCCGCGCTCGGGTGCCTTGTCGACCTGCGGAAAAAATACCCTTTCACGATCGAGGCGTGCATCCCGTATGCTGGGCACGACAGGGGATTTTCGCCCGAGGAACGGGCGCGCTTCCGTTCCCTTCTGGCGTGGTGCGATAAAGAGACCGTGCTCTTTTCCGCCTATACGCGCGGATGTTTTCTCGCGCGCGACCGTTACATGGTGGACGGCGCGGACGTGCTCTTTGCCTATTGCGTCAGAGAGAGCGGCGGTGCCGCCTATACGGTGAAGTATGCCGAAAAAAAGGGCGTTCCCGTCATCTTTGTAGAACTATAATGTTTCCGCCGCGCCTGCGGCGATTTTTTTTACAAAAAACGAGCTGTTTCCCGCAAGAGGGGCATATTCCGCGCGCCATCCGCGCATATACTCCTATTGTGCGAAGGCGGAGCCGTTCTCCGCGCTTCGGAAAGAGGAAACAATATGGCATACGAAAAACGCATCTGCGTGCTCAGACAGATCAAGAAGGGATTTTCGGCGGACGGCACGCCGCTCACGGGAGTGGTGTACGCCGAGCGGCTCGGAAACGAGCTCACCGTCACGCCGCGCATCGCGGGGCTTTCGCCCGTGCGGGAGGGGAGGTACGTCCTCTTTCTTTGGGCGGAAGGAAAAACGTTCTGCCTCGAACTCCGCGGCAACGCCGCGATCGCCGTGGCGGACGCGCCCTCCGTCAGGGGCGGGTTCGCGGCGCTTTTGTGTTTCGTGCGCGGGGAACCCACGCCCGTCGCCTTCGGAACGTGCGGCGCCGCGCCCGCGCGGTATACGGCGCTGCTCGAAGAGGAGAGCCCCAAAAAGAGGAAGATCCCCGCGGTTCCCATGCCGCCCAACGAACTGCCCCTGCCGGTGGCGCCCAACGTTCCGCATGCGCCCGCGCCGCCTCTGCCCGATCCCGTTCCGGAGGAAGTCCCCCCGCGAGAGGAGCGCGCCGCCGCGCGCTATCACGACGAAGCCATTGCCGAGACCGACTATTTCCGTACTGCGGGCGATGGAAATGAAAAAACTCCTCCTCCGCCGCGGGAGGAGAAGGGTGCGGCGGCTCCCGCTGATGCGGGCGATCTACTCGCGCGCCCGCGCGGCTCGCTTACATATTACTACGAAGTAAAGGAAAAGCTCGACGCCGCATTCGGGAAATACCCGCGCGACAACAGCCTGCTCGCCGCGTTTCCGCGCTCGGAGTGGGTAAAAACGGAGGGCGCGCTGCTCGGCGTCGTGTATCAGAGCGGCGTGCCGCGCTATCTGTGTGTCGCGGCGGCGGGCAGATCGGACGGCGCCCCGCCGCAGGCGATGAAGGAGCACGCCGTATTCGTCCCCAAAGACGCCTTTTCGGAGACGGAGGGATTCTGGGTGGTCTTTCAGGACGCGGATACGGGCGAATATGTGGAAACGGAGAGCGGCTGAGCCGCTCTTTTTTCTTTGCCCGCACGCCGCGGAAGAGAAAAAGCTGCGTCTGTTTTTCCTTCCGCGGCGTGCGGCAAGGCAAAAATCTATCGCAGCAATGCAAAATTTTTATGGACGCGCCGCGTTTTTCCGCGGTTTTTTTCTTTGACATCTTGCAGAAAGCATGATATACTGTATAAGCCCCGAATTTCGGGAAAAGTATATACTTGCCGATAAATCACTCGCGCGAGCAGCGTTTCCCTGTTATAAAATGGTTGCAAAAGGCGTCACTTCGTCGGCACAAACTCCGCTTACGGCTGTTCAGGCAAAGCCCAAACAGCCTGTACGCTTTGTTGTGCCTCCTCTTTCTAAAATTTTGCGATGCAAAATTTCAGAAGTTTATCGATCGTTATGCCCTTTGTTATAATTCACTCGCGCAAGCAGGGGGCTCACGCAAGTAGACCTTGCGTTACTTCGGCTACGCTCGTGCGCCGCTTCGCGTCGGACGGACACGAAATTGCCGCTGAAATGGCAATTTCTTAGTTCGCGGCGCGCGCACGCCACACTGTGGCGGTGCGCATAACGCGCCGTTCACCCCTAATTGTTGTGCAAGCAACTTATGCGAAAAAGTGAGCCGCCGCGAGCTATACAGTTGCGAAACAGCGGCGGCGAGGAAAACCGGACGCAAAGCGCAAGCGGCTGTTGGGTTTTCCTGAAACTCACGACTTTTTCTTTCATCAGTTTGAAAGAAAAAGTGTGAACTGTGTAACTAATTTCTCAGGAGGAAAATATATGGCTTACCCCACCAAGAACAAGAAGGTCATCAAGTTCGTGGAAGAGAGCGCAAAGCTCACCTGTCCCGACAATATCGTCTGGATCGACGGCAGCGAGGCGCAGCTTGCGGCGCTCCGCGCGGAGGCTTGCAAGACGGGCGAAATGATCGAACTCAACCAGGAAAAACTCCCCGGGTGCTACTATCACCGCACCGCGGAGAACGACGTCGCCCGCGTCGAGGCGCGCACCTTCATCTGCTGCAGAGAGAAGGAGAACGCAGGTCCCACCAACTACTGGATGGATCCCAAAGAGGCGTACAAGATGTGCTACGATATCGCCCGCGGCAAGATGAAGGGCCGCACGATGTACGTCATCCCCTATTCGATGGGCGTCGTCGGTTCGCCCTTCTCCAAGATCGGCATCGAACTCACCGATTCCATCTACGTCGTTCTCAACATGGCGATCATGACGCGCGTCGGGCTTGACTGCTACGACGTTCTCGGCGAGAACGGCGACTTCATCAAGGGTCTGCACTGCAAGTGCGACGTCGATCCCGAAAAGCGCTATATCATGCACTTCCCCGAGGACGATACCATCATCTCCGTCAACTCCGCTTACGGCGGCAACGTGCTCCTCGGCAAAAAGTGCTTTGCGCTGCGCATCGCGTCCTTCCTCGGCAAGAACGAGGGCTGGATGGCGGAGCACATGCTCATCCTCGGCGTGACCTATCCCGACGGCACCAAAAAGTACCTCGCGGCGGCGTTCCCGTCCGCTTGCGGCAAGACCAACCTCGCCATGCTCATCCCGCCCAAGCACTACCTCGAGCAGGGCTACAAGGTGGAGTGCGTCGGCGACGACATCGCATGGATCCGCGTCGGCAAAGACGGCAGACTCTGGGCGGTCAATCCCGAGAACGGCTTCTTCGGCGTTGCGCCCGGCACCAACGAAAAGAGCAACCCCAACGCGCTCGCCGCGACCAAAAAGAACACCATCTTCACGAACGTCGCCATCAATCCCGCCGATAACACGGTGTGGTGGGAGGGGCTCACCAAACCCGCGCCCGAGCACCTCATCGACTGGCTGGGCAACGACTGGACGCCCGAAAGCGGCGTAAAGGCGGCGCACCCCAACTCCCGTTTCACGGCGCCCGCGGTCAACTGCCCCTGCCTTTCGGAGGCGTTCAACTCCAAGGAAGGCGTCCCGCTCGACGCGATCGTGTTCGGCGGCCGCCGCGCGACCACCACGCCCCTCGTCTATCAGTCCCGCGACTGGGATCACGGCGTGTTCGTCGGCTCCATCATGTCTTCCGAGACGACGGCAGCCGCAACGGGCGCGACGGGCGTCCTGCGCCACGACCCCATGGCAATGAAGCCCTTCTGCGGCTATCACATGGGCGATTACTTCCGGCACTGGGTGGATATGGGCAAAAAGGTCAAGAACCCGCCCAAGATCTTCAACGTCAACTGGTTCCGTCAGGATCAGAACGGCGAATTCCTCTGGCCCGGCTTCGGCGACAACATGCGCGTTCTCGACTGGATCCTGAAGCGCTGCGCCGGCACCGTGGACGCCGAGGAGACCGCCATCGGCTACGTTCCTTACGCGAAGGATATCGATCTCGAAGGGCTGGATTACTCCCGCGAGACGCTCGAGAGCATCCTCTGCGTCGATAAGGCGCGCTGGTCGTCCGAGGCGGACGAGATCGCCGAGTTCTACAAGCAGTTCGGCGATAAGCTCCCCAAGGAACTCTCCGAGAACCTCAAAACGCTCAAGGAAAACTGCAGCAAATAAACAGCATGCGCAAGGAGCCGTCCCTTCGGGCGGCTCCTTTGTCGTAGAGAAGAAATGTTTCAAACAAAAATTTTTTGAAAGATTTTTTCATTTCTATGGACAGTTTCCCCGGGCGGTGCTATAATGATGGTGTACGAAGTTGCAGGGGAGGAAAGGTATGGACGTCAACTTGCTCACCATCATCGTGATGTTCGCCGTCGTGCTCGCGTTTGCTTACGCGGCGATCAACTTTCACCTCGTAAAGCGGCTCAGAGAGGGGAACGGGAAGATGCAGGAGATCGCCTCCGCCATCCGCGAGGGGGCGAACGCGTTCCTCCTGTACGAATACCGCGTTGCCGCGGGCATTGCGGCGGGCGTCGCCGTGCTTCTGGCGCTCTTCATCGCGTGGGAGGCGGGGATCGCCTTTCTTCTGGGCGCGGTCATGTCGAGCGCGGCGGGCTACATCGGCATGAAGATCGCAACGTACGCGAACGTGCGCGTCACGCAAACCGCCGATGAAACGCGCGACGTCGGCAAAACGCTCAAAGTCGCCTTCCGCGGCGGCTCCGTCATGGGGCTTTGCGTGGCGGGATTCGCGCTCTTCGGCGCGCTCGTCGTCTATCTCTGCTTCGGCTGGGCGGGCGGCATGCTCTCCCTGGATGGCGGCGAGGTCGTCACGCACGTCAACCCCGTCACAAAGCAGAGCTATAACCTCTCCATCATCCTCTCGGGGTACGCGCTGGGGTGCAGCGTCATCGCCATGTTCAACCGCGTGGGCGGCGGCATCTACACCAAGGCGGCGGATATGGGTGCCGATCTCGTCGGCAAAACGGAGGCGCACATCCCCGAAGACGACCCGCGCAATCCTGCCGTCATTGCCGATAACGTCGGCGACAACGTCGGCGACGTCGCCGGGCTGGGCGCAGACCTTCTCGAAAGTTACGTCGGCGCGATCATGGCGACCGTCATCCTCGCGCTCGAAGTGTTCGTGCATACGGCGGGGTTCACGTCGGAGAGCCTGCTGCAAAAGCTCATGCTCTTCCCGCTCGTGTTCGCGGGCGTGGGGCTCATCGCCTGCGTCGTCGGGATCGCCTTCCCGCTCTTGCGCAGAAGGCTGAAAGATCCGCATCTGGAGCTCAACCTCGCCACGTGGATCGCCGCGGGCGTCACGCTCGCCGGCGGGTGCGCGCTGAGCGTTCTGCTCTTTCAGGGGGAGGACGCCGCGCAGCTCACGGCGGCAAAACAAAACCTCGGGGCGATCACGCCGTGGGTGGCGTGCGCCGTCGGCGTTGTGGCGGGCATCCTCATCGGAATGCTCTCCGAATATTACACGAGCGACCGCTGCAAACCCACGCGCGGCATCGCCGAGGCGAGCAGGGGCGGACCCGCGCTCACCGTCACGAAGGGCATGGCGACGGGCATGATCTCGTGCATGCTGCCCGTTCTGTGCCTCGTCGCGGCGATCTTTATCTGCTATGCCATCGGCGGCATGTACGGCGTGGGCTGCGGCGCCGTGGGCATGCTCTCCTTCGTCGCCGCGACCGTCTCCGTCGATACATACGGTCCCATCAGCGACAACGCGGGCGGCATCGCCGAGATGAGCGGGCTGGATCCCGCCGTGCGCGACATCACCGATACGCTCGACAGCGTGGGCAACACCACCGCCGCCATCGGCAAGGGCTTCGCCATCGGTTCGGCGGCGCTTGCCACCATGTCCATGATGAGCAGTTACCTTTACGCGGCGGCGGAGGGCGCCATGACCGAGCTCGTGCTCAACGTGGTGCGCGGCGACGTGCTCGTCGGCGCCATCCTGGGCGCGGCGCTGCCCTTCCTCTTCAGCGGCATGCTCATCAACGCCGTGTCCGCGTCTGCGGAAAAGATGGTGGACGAGGTGCGCCGTCAGTTCCGCGAGATCCCGGGGATCCTCGAGGGGAGCGGCAAGCCCGACCATAAAAAGTGCATCACCATCGCGTCGCAGGGGGCGCTCCGCGGCATGATCGCGCCCGCGCTCATCGCCGTGCTCGTTCCCGTCGTATGCGGATTCCTGTTCGGCGCGGGGCTGGTGGGCGGGCTCCTCGTCGGCGCGACGCTCACCGCCATCATGCTCGCCATCTACGCGGGCAACGCGGGCGGCGCGTGGGACAACGCCAAAAAATACGTCGAAAAAGGCGGGCTCGAAGGGCAGGGCAAGGGCTCTCCCGCGCACGATGCCGCCGTCGTCGGCGATACCGTGGGCGACCCGCTCAAAGATACGGTGGGTCCTTCGTTAAACATCCTCATCAAGATCATGAGCACCGTTTCGCTCGTCTGCGTCGTCGTGTTTCAGAATTTCAACCTCCTTGCGGCGATCCCCGGCGCGGAGGGGCTGTTCGGCGGCTGATAAACAAAGGAGTTTTTTATGCAGGAAGATGAACTTATCGCACACTGTTTTGCGTTTTTAACGGAACGCGGATTTGTATTCGAGCGCGATTACAGCAAGGGAACGGATTCCACCTGTACGCAGATCTACCGTTTCAGAAAGGACGCGGCGAACTGGCTGGAGTTCCGCGTTTTGAGCGCGTGGGAGCGGAGCACGGTCGCGTGCGTGCGCGGGGAAAAGAAATTTCCCTCCCTCGCCGTCCGCTATGCGGGGTTCATCCGCCGCTGGAAGCTCAGGCGGCTCTTTTCCGCGGAGCGGAAGGACGTGTGGCGCCTGACCGCGGATATCTGCCGCGAGGAGATCTCCCGTACGGGAAAACTGTTCGGGATAGAGCTGTAAAATAAAGAGGGGCGCGCCCGCATCGATGCGGGCGCGCTCTTTTACGTCATGGCTTTCCGGTATCTTGCGGGCGTCGTCCCCGTTATGCTGCGGAACTGGCGGATAAAGTGCTCCACGCTCATGTATCCGCACCGTTCGGCGATGCGCTCCACGCTGTCCGAGGAGGATACGAGCAGTTCCTCCGCCGTCTGCACGCGCGCGCGGATGACGTCGGTGAGGAAGGTCGTGTCGAAATATTTCTTGTACATCGTGTGGAAGTACCCGCAGCATATTCCCAGCCGCTTTGCCGCGGCGCCCGCCGTCCACTGCGCCGCCGCGTTGCGGAACACCTCCTCGCGCAGGGCGAGGAACCCGCCGAAGAGGGGGTCGCGGCTCTCCGTGCCCGAGGAGAGCATCTCCAGGAGCGCGGCGGTCAGCGAGTGCAGAACGGCTTTCGCATTTTTCCCGTTCGAGAAAAATTCGTCGAGGATCAGGCGGAACAGGCGGTAAAAGCGATCTGCTCCCTGCAGGGGGATGGGTTTCCCGAACGGAAACCCTTCGAACATGAGGGGCGAGGGGGAGCAAATATGCATCCAGCAGTCGGTGTATGCGCCCCCCGCGGCGCGGTAGCTGTGGCGCTGACCCGGCTGGAACAGCACGGCAACGTCGGCGGGCGTGCCGGAAAAGCCGTCCTCCGTCTCAAAGAGCGCGGGCGTCTTTACAAGCAGCAGAAGGTATACGGGGTGTCCCTTTTCCCGCAGCACGCAAAAATTTTCGTCGTGCGTCGTCTCTCCCATTCTCGTAATCTCGATCACGGCAATATCCTCCCTCACAATTTATCAATTTTATGTTATCATACACCATTGCGCGCCGCGTGTCAAGGGGGTAAAATGTCTGCGTTGTGCGGGAGGGGACAGGATGATCTGGTCGGTTGCAACGGTGCTGTTTTTTGCGGCGTCGTCTGTAAGGGCGTGAGTCACACGGCGCAGGTGTATCTCGACGGCGCCCTCATCGCGCGCCACTACAATGCCTATACGCCCTTTTCCGCCGTCGTGCGCGGCGTGCCGGCGGGGGAGCACACGCTCGAGATCGTCGCGGACAACCGCTTTTCCGAGGAGAGTGCCCTGCATCTGCCGAACGATTACATGTCGTACGGCGGGATCTCCCGCCCCGTGTCCGTCGAACAGGTCGGGAGCGCCTATCTCCGTTTTCTGCACGTCACGCCCCGCTTTGCAGAGGGAAAATGGCGCGCCCATGTCTGCGTGTGCGTGGAAAATCTGTGCGAAGAGGCACCCATGTCCGTGCAGGTCTGCCTTGCGGGGGAGCGCCTCGTCTTTGCGGAGCGCACCATGTCCGCAGGGGAGACGGTGCCGGAAGGGGAGGTGACGGCAGAGAACGCGTCGCCGTGGTCGCCCGCGTCGCTCGTGCTGTATACGGCGGAGGCGCGGCTCATGAAAAACGGCGTTCCGTTCGACGACCTCATAGAGCGGTTCGGGTTCCGCGAAGTCCGCTGCGAGGGAGGCAGGATCCTCCTCAACGGCGCGCCGCTCCGCATCCTCGGCGTGTGCCGTCACGAAGATCATCCCGACTACGGCTGCG
>CALVWO010000041.1 GCA_944367465.1 uncultured Clostridia bacterium | reverse complement strand
CCTTTACACAAGGGAGCCTGCAATGCGGAAAGAGCCCGCGAGGCGGGCGGCAGAAGATAAGCGCAGCGACTGGCAGGGCGACAAATGAACGCGTGGCGCTCGGACTAGGAAACAAGGGCTATGCCCGCCCCGTCTTTGGCGGCACGAGCCGCAGGCGAAGTATAATGAAGACCCGCCGGCTAAGCGGGCGGGTTTCTTTAGACGCAAAAGGGAGAGGCGGCACCTCTCCTTAATGGCTTTATCAGACAATGCGCGTCGACTTCCGCAAAAAATACCGAAAAATCTTTATATACAACTTTTACTCGGACGCGATCGGAAGATCCCGCCGCCGATATTCGCAAAAGGGCAGGGCATAAAGTAAGGCGGCGAACCATTCCGGTTCGCCGCCCGTTATTTCGTGGCATTTATCATCTTTTCATTCCGCTGATTCCGGAAAGTTCTTTTCGTAGATCGTACTTACACTTTTTTCAACCGAAAGCATTTTCGTTCTTGTTGGTTGAAACTCCCTGATCCTTGAAAGGAATTTTTCTTTCCCTTTTACGGTCTGCCAAACTTGTTTCTCTTCTCCTGTTCTCGATAGGGGATCTCTTTCCTTTTCCTTATCATCGCCAGAATTCTAAGTTTCAGATCGATTTCCTTTTTCGTTTCCGGGATCTCTTTTCTCTGCCTTTCATCTCCAGAATTTCAGGTTTCGAATGAGTTTCCTGTCAGGATAGGATACTTTTTTGTTTGCGATGCTAAACCCACGCAACGAATGGAGTTTTCTTGGTTTTCGCTTTCCCTTTTGTTTCCGTACGCGAAACGGTTGTCTGTAGGTGGAATGCGGTTTCGTTTTCCTTGAAAGGCTTTCCAAAGAATTTTCCGTTTGATTTTTTCTTCTTCCTCTTCTTCTTTGCTTCCTCGTTTCGTATCAGTTTCTTTTTCGAGGAACCGACCTACAGATCATACGACTTTCGGAAGGTCATCGGATTCGGAATGGGAAATCATCTTGCGGAAGGGTTCTTTTTCTTTCCTTTTTTGGAGAACTTCCTTCA
Organism: uncultured Clostridia bacterium; assembly: GCA_944367465.1. Lineage (GTDB taxonomy): Bacteria > Bacillota > Clostridia > Christensenellales > Borkfalkiaceae > Gallimonas. The sequence continues at coordinate 13,276 of CALVWO010000041.1, read as the reverse complement.
GCTCACTCCCTTGTTGTGCCTTCATTATAGCATATAATTTTCACTTGTCAATAGTTTTGGTGAAAAAAATTTTAATTTTTTGTAACTTTTTTTCGCGCCGCCCGATTGCGGGAAAAAAACGGCAAAAACAAGATTAAAACGGCTTGGCGTTGTAATTTTCCAGGAACCGGTTGATGCGTGGGAAGTCGGACGGGGTCACGATGGAGAGCGCCTTTTCTCCGAATATCCCGTGCTCGGTCACAATGACCGCCAGAAGGTTTTTCCGCATTTCAAAGGCGACGAACACTTCGAATACCGTGGCGTCCTGACTCATGATGCAGTATTTCTCCATTTCCGATTCGTGCATCACGTCGCGGCAAAGTGTTTTGGTGAAGAATGCGCTCAGATCTTCTCCTGCTTTTACGCGGACTTCGATCTCGGAGTACAGTCCGTACGAGTTGATCACGCCGACCATCGTGCCGTGATCGTATACGATGAGCGTCTTCTGCCAGTTCTCGCGGAACGCCTCCACCGCAGAGAGTACGGGCTTATCGGCAAATACCGAGGCGATCTTTTTAACCTTGATGGCGTCGATGAGGCGTGGCGGGCGGCAAAGCATTGCCTCGATGAATTCGATGGTCGAGACGACCTCGTCGCACGGTACGGCGATCACCGTCTCGTCCGTCGAACCCGCAGTGCGGTGTACGATCGCATTCCTGAGTTTGCCGTAGTCAATGAGCTCGCTCGAATACCGCCGGACGGTGATGTCGAGGTCGGAACACCGTTTCACAAGGTCGGTAAAATTTGCCGTCGCTTTTGCATTGTACAGAAGTTTGAGCTGCGCCTCGATGCGGTTATAGCTCTGCAGAAAGCGTGAGGCATTGGATACATCCATATAATATCCTCCGTATTGTGTATCTTATGCATAGATTATACCACATCTTGTATGGGTTGACAAGGGGGGATTTATGAATTTATACGGCAGCCGGAGGCGACGTTTTTCGACGCCCTTCGCCGAAGTCCCGCATCCTTCGCAGCCGATAAGCATTTATAATGGCAGATACGAGGCGGGGAGTCATGGTCGTTTATTGGGAATACGCCTTTGCGGAAAATGCGCTCCTGGACGGGCTGCTTTTGTATCTTGCGCTCCGATGCGTGCGACTGCGCGTGTACGTGCGGAGACTGTTTCCTGCGGCGGCGATCGGCGGAGCGGAGGCGGTCGTCTTTCCCGTCCTCGCGCTTCCCGTTTGGGCGGCGTACACCGTAAAAGTGCTCGGCGGTGTTCTTATCTGCCTTGTGGCAGTCCGCGGCGGGTGGAAAAAATGCGCGGCGGCAACGGCTGTTTTCTTTGCGCTCACGTTCGCGCTCGGCGGGCTTTTGACGGCTGCATACTCCTTTTTCGGGGTGGAAACCGCTGACGGGACAGGGTTTTATGTAGAACGCGCGCCCGTCGCACTGATTTTTGCCGGAGCCGGGAGTTTCCTCTGCGCTGTTCTTGCAGGCGCCCGCGCGCTCTATCGCTATAAAAAAGTACAGCAGAATATCCTTCCGTGCACGCTCGCCGTCGGTGCAAGGCGCGTAACGTGGACGGGGTTCGCGGACAGCGGCAACAGGCTCTCGTTTCGCGGAGAGCCCGTATGCGTGCTCTCCGCAGCGGCGGTGTTTGCGCTCTTCGGCATGTCTCCGCCCGCGGTCGGTCGCATTGAAGTCGGCACGGTCAACGGAAAATGCGAACGCCCGGTTTTCCGCGTCGACGCCATCGCCGTCGGCGCGTACCGCGGCGGCGCCTACGTTACGGTCGGCGACGTCGGTAAAGGGTATCAGGTCATAATACATACGGCGCTTCTGGAGGAGACCCATGAACATTTTTTCCATACTCAGATCATGGCTGCAAAAGATAAGGGGCGGTGAAAACGTCGTACATTACCTGTGCGGAAACGAGGCGCTGCCCCTTCCGCTCCCGCCCGAGGAAGAGGCGGAGATGATCGCAAAACTCGAGGCGGGCGAGGATGCGGAAAATATCAAGGCAAGGCTTGTCGAACACAACCTCAGGCTCGTCGTGTATATCTCGCGCAAGTTCGAAAATACGGGCGTGGACGGCGACGATCTTATCTCCATCGGCACCATCGGGCTCATCAAGGCGATCAATTCCTTCCGCTCGGATAAGAACATCAAGCTCGCAACGTACGCCTCTCGCTGTATCGAAAACGAGATCCTCATGTATCTGAGGCGCACCGTCAGGCTTAAGAGCGAGGTCTCTTTCGACGAACCGCTCAATACCGATTTCGAGGGCAACGAGCTGCTGCTTTCCGACGTGCTCGGCACGGACAGCGAAACGGTCTACGGCGGTGTGGAAGCAAGCGTGGAAAAGGAGCTCCTTGCCGAGGCGCTCAAAAAGCTGCCCGACCGTGAACGCAGGATCATGTACATGCGTTTCGGACTGGGCGGACAGGAGGAAATGACGCAGAAGGACGTCGCCGATGAACTCGGCATCTCCCAAAGCTACATATCGCGGCTGGAAAAGAAGATCATCGAGCGGCTGAAAAAGGAGATATCGAAGCTGGTATAAATCAGTCCCGACGGGTTATTCCGAAACGGGTATAAAATTACGCCGATTCCGCATACTTGCTCCGCATACATACGGTTATCAGGAGGTGGAGTATGCTGCAAAAAGTGAGTATCTGCGGAGTGGATACGACGGGACTGCCCAAACTTTCGCACAAAGAGAACGAGGAACTCATGCAACGGCTCAAAGCGGGCGATAAAGCCGCGCGCGACAAGTTCATCGTGGGCAATATGCGCCTCGTGTTGTCGCTCGTCAAGCGGTTCTGGGCAAAGAACGCCAACGCCGACGACGTGTTCCAGGCGGGCTGCGTGGGGCTCATCAAGGCGATCGACGGGTTCGATCTGAGCTTTCACGTCAAATTCTCGACGTACGCCGTGCCCATGATCCTCGGCGAGATCAAGCGATATCTGCGCGACGGGAATTCGCTGCGCGTTTCGCGCTCCATCCGCGACCGGGCGTACCGTATTCTGAAAGTGCGCGAGAGTATCGAGGAGCGCGACGAGGAGGCGACCATCGAGAAGATCGCCGCGGCGCTCAAAGTACAGGAGCGGGAAGTCGTGTATGCGCTCGACGCCATCTCCGATCCCGTCTCCCTCTACGAACCCGTGTACAATAAATCGGGCGATACGCTGCAGCTTTTGGATCAGCTGTTCGACGAATCGCAGAGCGAGGAGATCTGGACGGAGCGCGTCGCCCTTAAAGACGCCATCGCGCGGCTCACCGACCGCGAGCGCCGCATTCTGCAGCTCCGCTATTACGAGGGGAAAACGCAGACGGAGATCTCGGCGGAGGTCGGCATCTCGCAGGCGCAGGTCTCCCGCCTCGAAAAGAACGCCATCGGAACCATCCGGAAGGAAATCTCATGAATGAACGGCAGGCGCAAGATTGCGCCTGCCGCCGTCTTTATTCGGTTTCTTGCGGACGGAGGAACTTCTTCCTGCGGCGGACGCAGAAGATCGTATATCCGCCGATGACGAGTATGCCGACGGCAGTGTCATGCAATAAAGAGAGAAAATGGATCGTTTGCCGTGCATATCACGTTCGGAAGATCGCGTAAAAAATATGTTTGGAAGCTCTCCGGGATTCCCGGGATTTCGATGAATTTCGCGGAATGGAACATTTTTTCGCGCCGCTGCATACAATAGAGCGTGGAAACAAGTTTTTCGGAATTGCACAGCAAAGAGGTCGTCAACCTCGCCGACGGTAAGCGCCTCGGCAAGGTGTGCGACGTTGTTTTTACCTATCCGGAGGGGAGAGTGCAGGGGATCGTCGCGCCGGGCGGAAAGGGGTTCCGGTGGGGCAAAGCGGAACTGTTTATCGAGCTTCGCTGCGTCAAAAAGATCGGGATCGACGTGGTGCTCGTCGAAGTGCGCTCTGCGCCCAAGCCCGAAAAACGAGGGAAATGGGGGAGCGGTTCCCGCGAGTGTGCGCCGCCCGCGCAATGCGCTCCGAACGATCGCCGCGACTACGGAGAGTATGAGTAAACGGAAGAATTACGCCCGTTTCATAGTAGTATGTCTGACATACTACTATGATCACGTTCTTAAAAACATATAAAAAAGCCACCGTTTTCTAAAAAACGATGGCTTTTTGTTAAATTGAAGTACTATTGAGGATTTTCGGGGGAATAGCAGTCACACATTCTCCCGTCCGGCAAAAAACCTGTATCGGAGCACTTCGGACAGGCATATTTCGGGGAAAGATCAGACTCCGTCATGCCGAGCTTTGCGAGTGCGGCGGCGCGTGCACGTCGCGCCTGTTCGATGCGCTCGCGGATCTGGGGAAGCGCGGCGGGGGAAAACACTTCTGCCTTTGCGAGGTCGATTTCTCCCTTCTTGAGCGCGCGTTCCGCGGCGGAAAAATCTTTGTCCTTTCCTGCGGCAGTCCTTGCGCGATCGGCGCGCTCCACGGCGGCGTTGCGGCGCAGCGCATACCAGCGTTCGCGCGCGCTCCGCGCGTCTGCATTGACGTCGGCTTTGGTACGGAAATCGCGCGGCGCTGTTTCCTTGCCCGTCGTCTTGTGTTCGGGGATCGCCTCAGGGTCGGTGATCCCTTCGCGCTTCCATTCCGAAAGCAGTTTGTTGATGTAAGGCAGGGGCGCGGAGGCGCCGGAGCTTCGCCTTGCTGCCTCCATGATGAGCGCGTCCGGCATGTTCCAGCTCTTCCATGCGGCGACCATATCGAGCGCGGCGACCGTCTTTTTGATCACGCCGCATACAGCCTGCAATTTCTGCAGAAGTTTGAGCTGACCTTCGCGCGCCGAGCAATACGCCTTCACGCTGTCCGCGTCCACGATGCCCGCGCCGTACATCTGCATGAGCATTGCGTCCATTTCGGCAAAGCCGAAGGAGAGCTTCATTCCGACGGACGCCACGGCGAGCAGACTCTCTTCTTCGTATCCGCGGGAGAGCCATTTCTCCGCATACTCTTCCGCATAGGGGCGGGGGTTCTGTACCTTCACGCCGAGTTTTCTTGCCACTTTGTATACGACGGATGTGAGCTCCTCGCGCCGCGCCAGATATTCGCGCGCGGCTTTCTCCGTTCTGATCTCTTTTTCAAGAAGTTCGTCGATGAGGATGTCGAGCGTGGCGAGCGATCCCTTTTTGAGCGCCTCCGCGCAGGCGACGACCGCTCCGTTTTCCATGCCGCGGGCAGCCCACTTTTCGAGGAGGGCATAGTCGCTCTCCTGCGGTTTGCGGTAGATCCCCAGGATGGCATAGAGTTTCGTGAGCTCCTTCTCGCGCGCGTTGAAGTCTGCCAGATCTGCCTCCACCTGTTCGTAAGTGTATTTGTGCTCGCGGCAGAGTTTCTGCGCCTTGTTGAGCATGTGTGCGGAGGAAACTTTTTCGCCGTCCTTTTTCACGCAGTATTCGGCGACGAGGAGGAACGCCTGCTGTTCCATCGGCTCGTTTTCCAGGAACTCCAGGATGCGCTGCATCTCGTAGGGCTTGAAGTCCTTCCTGGCGCGCTGTAAAAGTTTGTAGAGCTCGCGGTTGAAGGCAGCGTACTTTTCCGGCCGCACCGACTTCGGTTTTCCGACCGCCGCGTTCACGGGAAGGTATTCGAGCATGAGCGGCGAACGGGAGAGGATGCGCACCAGGTCGCATTCCTCCCAGAATTCAAAGATGGAGATGAATTTATCGGTCGGGATGCGAAGGAGCTTTGCCGCCGTTTCGGCGTCGAATTCGCCCGCGCACTGGCAGGCGTACAGTCCGTAGAGGTAGGCGCGCACGGCGTCGCCGTCCGCCTGCGGCAGATATTTCGTGATGAACTGATTTTCCACGCTCGTGAACATGTTCGCGGTAAAATCTTTTGAAAATGCGGCAAACGACATAATTCCGTCCGATTCTCCTTCCTTTTGGTACCCGGTTTCACACGCGCAATTTGCCTAAATGCAAACTCAACGCTTGCTTTTTTTCCGATATCGTTATATAATAGTATATCATAATCGGCGCAGAATGGCAATTTCTTTTTGCCTTTCTGCCCGCGGCTTTTTTCGTATGAATATCCTGCACACATCTGATTGGCATATCGGCAAACGCCTGATGGACAGAGAGCGGCTTCCCGAGCAGACGGAGACGCTCGAAGAGCTCGTCTGCATCTGCGAGAGGGAACGCGTCGACGTCGTCCTCGTCGCGGGAGACGTGTTCGATACGTTCATGCCCTCCGCGGAGGCGGAGGAGGTGTTTTTCCGCGCCGTCAAGCGCCTTGCGGGCGATCGGCGCGCCGTGGTGCTCATCAGCGGCAATCACGACGACGGCGTGCGGCTCGCTGCGTCGGCGCCGCTCTCCGCGGAGGAGGGGATCTACCTCTTCGGCGGCGGAAGGCGCTCTCTCCCCGCGTGCGGGGCGCGCGGCGTGCATGCGGTGCAGTCGGGCGAAAATTACATCCTTCTCGAAAACGAAGCGGGAGAGCGGCTCTTTGTCAATGCGCTCCCGTATCCGAACGAGGCGCGCCTCAGAGAGGAAAAGACGGAGGAGAGCTATCCGGAAAAAGTGTCTCGCTGGATCGCGGCCGGCGGTCGGGCGCGCCCTGCGGGGGTGCCGTACGTCCTTCTGACGCATCTGTTTGCGGCGGGCGGCGTTTCCGGCGAGAGCGAGCGCGATATCGAGCTGGGTGGCGCGCGCGTCGTTCCGCTCGCATGTTTCCCCGAAGATGCGTTCACGGCGCTCGGGCATCTGCACAAACGCCAGCGTCTGCGCGACAACGTATATTACAGCGGTTCGCTTCTGCAATATTCTTTCGACGAGGCGAATATCCCCAAGAGCGCGGCACTCCTGACGACGAAGGGGGATAAAGTCATATTTTCCAAAGAGATCCCTCTCGTATCCGGGAAAAAACTCGTGCGGTTGGAGGCCGCGGGCGTGGAACAGGCGCTCATGCTCCTGCAGCGGTACGAAGGCGCGTTCATCGAACTCACGCTGCATCTGACCGCGCCGCTCACTTCGCGCGAGACGATGTCTCTCCGCGAGGCGAACGAGGGGCTTGTCTCGCTCATTGTACGCACGCAGGCGGCGATCGAAACGCCCGAAGTCGTGCGCAGCACGCTCTCTTCCGGAGAGCTGTTTGCGGCATATTATCAGTCGGTCTACGGCGAGGATCCGTCCGACGAACTCAAAGAGGCATTTTTGCAGCTTCTTGCGGAGGACGCATGAAACCGACCTATCTCTCTTTATGCGGCATAAATTCCTTCTCCGAGCGCGCCGAGATCGACTTTGAAAAACTTTTGGAATTCGGGATCTTCGGCATCTTCGGGGATACGGGCTCCGGAAAGAGCACCATTTTGGACTGCATCGGATTTGCGCTCTACGGCAATGTGGCGCGCTCCCGTTCGGGGAGCATCGCGGACGTCATCAACTATAATGCCGATAAGGCGGACGTGCAGTTCGAATTTGAGATTTTTTTCGACGGCAAGCGGCGGAAATTCCGCGTCGAGCGTGAGCTCAAACGCAAAAATGCGGCGCAGTCCGCCAAAGTTTACGAATTTGACGGGGAGAGCCGGCACGTCGTGGCGGACGGCGTGCGCGACAGCAACGCCTTTTTAGAGCGCGTCATCGGGCTGGAGCAGAAGGACTTCGAAAAGTGCATCGCGCTCCCCCAGGGCGAATTTGCGCAGTTTGTAAAATCGGCGCGCGGCGACAGGCTCAAACTTGTTTCCCGCCTTTTCGATCTCGAAAGTTACGGAGATGCGCTCGTCAGACGCGCGGGCGCGCGCATGACGGAAGCGAGACAGGCGCTCGAGCTGACGAACGCCCGTCTCGAACAGTACGCGGATATCAGCAAGCAGGCGGCGGAGACGCTGGAAAAGGAGACGGCTGCGCTCGCCGAAGAGGAAGGGCGGTCGCAGGAGGCGCTCGTCTCGCTCCGCAAGGAGGCGGAGGCGCTGCGCGAAAAGGTGCGCCTTCGCAAGGAGCGTGAACGCGTCGCCGCCGAAATGCAGAAATTAGAGGCGCGCCGCGAAGAGATGAAAACGCTGAACGGCGAGCTCGATCGCCTTGTCGCGGCGGCGGCGGTCGTCAAAGCCGCGGAGGAAGTCAAGACCTGCGGACTGCGCGCCGCAGAACGGAAAAAGGCGCTTGCCATTTCCGCATCCCGCGTGAAGGCTGCGGAGGAAGCGGAACGGGCGGCTGCCGCATGGGACGCGGCGAAAGCCGAGGAAGGGGAGCGCACGCTCGCCGACCGCATTGCCCGGGCGAAGAGCCAGCAGGTCGCGGCGGACGAACTGGCGAGAGCCAGGGCGCGCCTTGCAAAAACCGAACAGTCGCTCGCGGCGGAACGCGCCGCTTTCCGCGGATTTTCCTACGAGGAGGAACGCGCAAAGCTGGAGACCGAGGCGGCGGCGTTGGGAACGGAGGACTTCGTCGGCTTTCTGGAAACGCATGCAAAATCGCTCTTCAAGGGCGAGTACGCGCAGTTTTCCGCGGAACTGAAAGAGCTTACGGAAAAATATCCCGCCATTGCGGACGACAGCCGCCCGCTCATTGAAAAATATGCCGCGCTCGCCGCGGGGGAACGCCCCGATCTCGACGGTCTGCGCGCACAGTTCGAGGCGCGGCAGAGAGCGCGCGCGGAAGTGGAAAAAAACAAACTTGCGCTGGAAAAGGCGAAGGGGCGGTACGATCTGCACTTGGAATCTCTGCGCACGCTCAGCGCCGACTTCGAGGAGACGAAGGCGCGCGTCGAGCGCTTGAGCGGTGCCGTGCAGACGGAGGACGAACCGCTTGCGGCGCTCGAAGAAAAACTTGCCGCGATGCGTGCGGAACGTGCCCGCCGTGCGGAGGAGAAAGAGCGCGCGCAGCGCGCGCTCGCCGATGCGCGCACCCTGTACGCAAAGGCGGCGTCCGAGGACGCGTCTGCATGCGAGGCGGAGGAAGGCGCCAAAAAGCGGCTTTCGGAATCGCTCGCGTCGGGCGGGTTTGCGCATACCGGGGAGGCTGCGGCGCTCTCCGCAAAATACGGCGATCCTGCGGCGGCGCGCGCCCGCGTCGAGGGCTACAAAGAACTCTGGGCGGCAACGCGGGCAAAGCTGCGCGAGCTGAGCGAAGAGGATCTTTCCGCCGCGACGGATGAGGCGTACGCCGCGCTTGCGGAACGGCTTTCGAAGGCGGAACAGGACGCAAGAACGTGTTCGCAGACGCTTGCCGTCAGGCGGCAGGAGCTTGTCCGCATGCAGGCAGGGCTCAGAGAAAAGCAGTCGCTCGAGAAGGAGCGCGCCGAAAAAGAAAAGCGCGCGCAGCTCTGCGAGCGGTTGAGAAAGCTCCTCGAGGGCAATAAATTTATGGAGTTCGTCGCGGAAGAGTATCTTCAGACGGTGGCGGCGAACGCCACGCGGCAGCTCCTTTCGCTTACGGACGGGCGCTATTCCCTCCGTTACGACAAGGGATTTTACGTCGGCGACAATTTCAACGGCGGATTGCTGCGCGGGGTATACACGCTTTCGGGCGGTGAGACTTTCCTTGTCTCGCTCTCGCTCGCCCTTGCGCTCAGTGCCGAGATCTGCCGCAAATCCCTCCGTCCGATCGAATTTTTCTTCCTCGACGAAGGGTTCGGCACGCTGGACGAGCATCTCGTGGACGTCGTTATGGATTCCCTCGAAAAACTCAAGGGCGAGCATTTTTCCATCGGTATCATCTCCCACGTGGAGGAACTCAAACATCGGATCGACCGCAAACTCTCGGTAAAGAAGGCGACGGAGCGGCACGGTTCTCAAATAATTGCGGAGTGAGGTAAATTTTTGGTGAGTACGTTTTTGACCCCCGTGACCCTGTGGAAGGATTTCGACGACTCCCTGCCCCTCGAAGAGCACGTTCTCTCCGAGGAGAAGCGGGAGGGCGCCGTCTTTCAGGACGTCGTCTTTTACGGCAGGGCGATCGGGCAGACGCGTGTAAAAATTTACGCACAGTACGCTTTTCCGGAGGGGGAAACGCATTTTTCCGTCGTCCTCGTTCTTTTCGAGGCGGGGCATCCGTTCGACGAGGCATTCGTCAGGCGCTTTGTGGCGCGCGGGTACGGCGTCCTCAGCGTGGATTACTGCGGCGATAACGGTACCGACCGCTGTACGCAGTACCCGCCCGAGGTGGACTACGCCAATTTTGTCCGCGCGGGGCGGCACCTGGAGTATGCGGAACCGACCGCCCGCGAAACCTGCTGGTACGAATGGGCGGGCGTCGCGCGGTATGCCGCAAAATTTCTTGCGTCGCGCGCGGAGGTCACGCGGTTCGGTGCGATCGGACTGCGCTCGGGCGGCGAAGTGCTCTTCAAGATCGCGCCCTATGTTCCGCTTGCCTGCCTCGTAACGGTCTGCGCGGCGGGGTGGTGGGCGTACCGCGGCATGGAAAAATTTGCGGGCGAACAGCGCGTGTTCGACGAAGAGCGCCATCGCTTCATCGCGGGCATCGATTCGCAGAGTTATGCACCTTACGTCAAATGTCCGGTTCTGCTGCTTTCCGCCGTCAACGATACCAAGCACGATTACGACCGCGTTTACGATACCTTCCAGCTTCTCGATCCCAAGCTCGACAAGGCGTTTCTTTATTCGGCGCACGGGAACGGGCTCATCGGCACGCACTCGCTTGCCGACGTCGATCTCTTTCTCGATAAGTACCTTAAAAACCGTTCTGTGTTCATCAGCGCGCCGGTGGGGATCTCCGTCGGGGAGGACGATCAGGGCAATCTCGTGGTGCGGGCGACCTTCGACGAGGACGGAGAGATCGCGGGCTGCGGCATTTTCTATACGGAAAAGGTCACGGGCGGGCGCGCCCGCGACTGGACGCGCGTCCTCGGTACGCCTGCCGACCTCAAAGACAGCGTCGGAACCTTCCCGCTGAGCATATACGAGGGGAGCCGCCGCGCGCTTGTATACGCGTTCGCCAACTATTCCAACAACTTTTCCGTGACCTCCAAGATCCAGGAAGTCGTCATCGAAAAGCCCTATAAAAACGCATGCCTCAAGAGCCGTGTGCTCTATGAATCGGGTCGGGACGGCACCAACGGCATGGCGGGCTTCCGTCACCGCACGCGTTCCATGGCAAACTGCTTTGCAAACAGCGCCGGCACCGACGCGAAACTTCTTCCTGGGTACGGGGGGATCATGGGCGTCACCGCGGAGGCGGGGCTCGTCTCGTACCGCGTGAGCGAGCCGCGCTACGCCGCACCCGAGGGCGCGGCGCTCCGCCTCGACGCATACAGCCGTGAAGACGTGCTCTTCAAGGTAATTTTCTATGTCGACGCAAATGAAGAGCGCGGGTACAGCGCCGAAGTTCCGCTCGAGGGCGGCGGCAAATGGAAGAGCCTCTTTTTTGAGCCTTCCGATTTCAAGACGGAGACGGGGCAGCACCTCGAAAACTTCAAAAACGTTGTATCCGTCGTCTTTGTCGGCAGCGGCGAGGTGCTCATCAATAACGTTTTATGGATCTGACGCAGCTTACATTGAATACCGTAATAGAGACGAAAAAACCGCACCCGTGCGGCGGTTTACGCTGGAAGATCGTGCGGACGGGCGCAGATTTCAAGATCAGGTGCCTCACCTGCGGGAGGGTCGTCATGCTCACGCCTGACGAACTCAGAAAGCGCGTCAGGCGCGTCGTGGAGGAGGAAAGTTGAAAAATATCCGCCGTCCGCGCATGCTCAATCAACCGCAGGAGAGCCGCGGCGCGTTTGTCGTGCTTGCGGTGCTCGTCCTGTTCGTTCTCGCCGTGCTTGTCGTCAACGTGCTCCGCGTCACGTATACGTTTGCCGTGTACGTTTCGGGGAGTTCGATGGAAGATACCATTCATGGCGGAGACATCGTTTACGCGCTGCGCAGTTTCAACGCCGGGCGCGGAGACATCATCATCATCGACGTATCCGAAAACGAAGATTTTGCATCCGGAACGAACAACATCATCAAACGGCTCATCGCCACGGAGGGCGACTGCGTCAAATGTGTGGAAGGCGTGGTCTATGTAAAACCTGCGGGCGGTGAGTACGCGGCGCTCGACGAGCCCTATACAAAGGGCAGAACGCCGGATTTTGCAGAAGTCGTCGTCGGCGAGGGCGAGATCTTTTTCCTTGGCGATCACCGCAACGTCAGCCACGATTCGACGGAAGTCGGAACGGTCTCCTATTCGGATATCATCGGCGTCGTGCCGGACTGGGCGGTCTCCATAAAAGGGTTTACTACCGGCTGGGAAACGTTCCGCGCCGCCGTGCAGCAACTGTTTTCTTAAACGCGCGCCAGGAACGCCGGCAAAGGCATTATTTTTACAGGTATCTTGTTTCCGCGCCTGCGCGGAGAATATCGATTTTTCATCAGGAGGAAAAAATGATCAGACTTACGGCAGACAGCACATGCGACCTCGGCGAGAATATCCAAAAGCGCGGCATCGGCATCAAGCCGCTCTCCGTCATTCTCGGCGACACCGCCTATTCGGACGGCGTGGATATCGTCCCGCAGGATATTTTCAACTATGTTGAAAAGACGGGGCAGCTCCCCAAGACGGCTGCCCCGAGCATCGCCGATTACGAGGACTTTTTTCGTCCGTATGTGGAGGCGGGGGATACGGTCATCCATTTCAACATCTCTTCCAAGGCGTCCTCCTCTCATTCCTATGCGGCGGAGGCGGCAAAATCGTTCGGCGGGAAGGTGTTCGCCGTCGATACGAAGGCGCTCTCCACGGGGCAGGGACTCGTCATCATGCTCGCCGCGGATATGCGCGATCGGGGCGCCTCCGCGGAGGAGATCGTCGAAAAAGTCAATTCCGTCCGCGCAAAGGTCAATACTTCCTTCGTGCCCGACCGTCTCGACTACCTCTATAAGGGCGGCAGATGCTCGCGCATGGCGCTGTACGGGGCAAACCTTCTCAAGATCCATCCGCTCATCGAGATGGAAGACGGACAGCTCGTGGCGGGTAAAAAATACCGCGGCAGCATGGAAAAGTGCATTGCGCAATATATCGATGATCTCGCTGCGAAGTATCCTTCTTACGATAAAACGCGCTGTTTCATCACGCACAGCTGCGCCGACGAGTCCGTCGTGGAGGTCGCCCGGAAGAAGGTGAAAGAGCTCTTTGCCTTCGACGAAGTACTCGAAACGGTGGCGGGTTCCGTCATCACGGGGCACTGCGGCAGGAATACCCTGGGCGTGCTCTTTATCGCAGAATAAACGGTTATCCGCGGTATACTGTAAGGGAGTAATACGAACCCGATCAAAAGCGGAAACTGTGCGCTCATACATTGTTGAACCCCTTGCCC
>CALVWO010000040.1 GCA_944367465.1 uncultured Clostridia bacterium | reverse complement strand
TGGGTACCGAACTCATTCCCATACAATCTAATATTTTTTGTCCAAACTTTGGGGTTCACTTCACAAAGGGAGGCGGCTTTTTTATCTTCGCTTTATTCCGGGTTTTCCACGTTTTCTGCGCCGTTGTTTCCGGCGGTCTCCGTACTGCCGTCGGGATCGTCGTTTCCGGCTGCCTTTGCCTTTTTACGGAAGGGCGGGAGGGGGCGGAAGTCGAACGCCTCCATGGCGGCGGGCTTTCTGAAAAAGAGCACAGCCATGGGAACGAGCAGCACGATCGCGCCGCAGAGCATCAGGAACATGTCCATCATTGTATCGATGAGCGCCGTGCCGCGCTTGTCGGTCACGATGTATGTGCCGTCAGGGAGCGCTTCGATCACTCCTTTATCCCATTCCTGCGCGCTGGAAGCGGGGGAAACGGTGTCCACCGTAAATTCGAACAGCTCCCAAAGGTATCCGAGCGCCAGCGTGATGAGCAGGGCGAAGAGAAGCACGCATATCGTCTTTCTCGTACCCGCAGGCTGATTTCTCAAAAGCAGGAGCGCCAGACCCAGTCCCGCTGCCGAGAAAATAACGCCCGAGAGGGAGTGCAGGATCCAGTCCCACGCGTCGAGCAGTCCGTACAGCCCGTATACGTTCCCGAGCACGTTTGCCGAGCACGCGAACAGCGAAATGCCGATCTCCACGGGCAGGGGCGCGCGGAAACGGAACACGAATTCCGCCGCAAAGATCGCGGAAATGCCCAGAAGTCCGAAAACGGTGTGCTGAACTTTGTGGATGTACCAGCTCGTTTCAAGCCCCTGCGCCGCAAATTCCGCGGTGCGCCATATAAAACCGCCGAGCGTCACCGCGATCAGCGCCGCCCATACGATCAGCGCCGTCAGATTCCGCGGCACCGAGAAGAATTTTTTGAGTTTCATCGTCGTTCACGCACCTTTATTTATGAGAATACAATCAGAATCATACTGTTTTTTCGGCGCAATGTCAAGGGATTGCGCGCCGGAACTGTCCGCCCCGTGTGACCGTCGTGTGAAATTTTGCCGTTTATGCACAATATGCTTTTTTCTCTGCATTTCATTGACATTTTATGCAAAGTAATGGTATAATACAAGCTGAAATATTACAATCCGGGAGAAGGAACATGACCTTCCGCAAACTACCCACGGGCATGCAGGATATCCTGCCCTCCGAGTGCAGGATCCTCAATCACGTCAGAGAGGCGCTTTCGGCGCTGTTCGAACGCAGCGGGTACGAACCCGTGCTCTCCGCCGCCGTGGATTATTACGATACATATTCGCAGATCGCAAACGCGCTCCCCGAAGAGCGCATGTTCAAGTTCACCGACGGCGACGGGAAGCTCCTCGTGCTGCGTCCCGACGCCACGCTCTCCATTTCGCGCATCGCGGCGACCAAGCTCGAGCGCGGGAGCGCGAGGCTTTGCTATTTTGCAAACAAGTGGGACGCGCAAAACGCGGGCGGACTGAAGAGCCGCGAGATCATCCAGGCGGGCGTGGAGCGCCTCGGCGAGAGCGGCGCGTTTTCCGATGCGCAGACCATCGCCTTTGCCGTGGACTGCACCCGTGCCGCGGGGCTTGCCGATCCCATCGTCGAGATCGGTCACGTCGGCTACTTCAAGGGGATCCTCGAGGCGTGCGGGCTCACGTCCGCGCAGGCGGAGGAGATCCGCGGTCTCATCAACGCCAAAGACGGGCTCAATGCCGAGCGCGTGCTCAGAGCGGCGGGGGCGGGCGGCGCCACGCTGGACGCCGTGCGCACGCTGCCCACGCTGTTCGGCGGAACGGAGGTGTTCGACCGCGCGGAGGCGCTCACGGAGAACCGCGAGGCGCTTTCGGCGCTGGCGCATCTCCGCGAGGTCGGGCGCATCCTCGTCGATATGGGGTACGAAAAAAACATCTGTTTCGATCTCGGCACCGTCAAGCGGCTCTCCTATTATTCGGGCGTCGTCTTTTCCGGATTCGTCAAGGAACTCGGCGTGCCCGTGCTCTCGGGCGGCAGATACGATACTCTTGCCGACGATTTCGGGAAGCATATCCCCGCCGTCGGATTTGCGATGGGGCTCAAACGCGTGCTCGTCGCGCTCGAGCGCCAGGGCAATCTGCCTCCCGCGCCCGCGGCAGGCTGCGCCGTCGCGTGCGAAAAGGGCGCCGAACGCGCCGCCGGCGAGCTGTGCCGGAAACTTTCCGCAGGCGGCAGCCGCGTAACGCTCCTCGCGGAGTACGGCGAAGAGGCGCTCAGATCCGCCTCCGCCGACGAGAAATATTATGTCACGGCAAAGGGGGTACGCAAAATATGATCACGTTTGCTCTCCCCAAGGGCAGGCTCGCCGAAAAGAGCGCGGAGCTGCTCTCGGCGTGCGGCGTCGATACGGCGGTGCTCGCGGAGGATACCCGCAGGCTCGTTCTGGAAAGCGCCGATAAGAAGTACGGATTTTTCCTCGTAAAACCCGCTGACGTTCCCGTGTATGTGGAGTCCGGCGTCGCCGATCTCGGCATCGTCGGCAAGGATACGCTCATCGAAGAGGGGCGCGATCTTTACGAGATGCTCGATCTGAAGATGGGCGAGTGCAGTCTTTGCATCGCAGGGTATCCCGAGCGCAAAGACGCGCTCACCAACGCGCATCTGCGGGTGGCTACCAAGTATGTGAACACGGCAAAAAAGGTGTTTTCGGAGCGCGGCGAAGAGATCGAGATCATCCCGCTGCACGGCTCCATCGAACTCGCGCCCGTCACGGGGCTCGCGGACGTCATCTTCGACGTGGTGCAGACGGGTTCCACGCTCAGGGCGAACGGGCTCGTCGTGCTCGAAGAGGTCTTTACCGGGATCACGGCGCGCCTTGTTGCCAATAAAGTGAGCTTAAAGACGAAGGCGGCGGATATCCTGCCCCTCATCGGCAGGCTCAGGGAGGTACTTGCATGAAGATATACAGCGCCGGAAACTGCGCGGGGCTCATCGCGCGCACCTTCAACGAGCGCGCCAAAGAACTTGCGGCTGTCAAGGAGATCCTCGCCGCCGTGCGCGAACGCGGCGACGAAGCGGTGTTTGCCTATGAGGAGAAGTTCGACCGAACGGTGCTCACCAGGGAGACTTTCCGCGTCACGGAAGAGGAATTTGCCGCGGCGGAACGTGCGGTCGAGCCGGAGTTCCTCGTCAGCCTGAAAAAGGCGATCGACAACATTTATGCCTACCATGTCCGCGTCGGACGCAGAGACACGGTGGAGACGAAGGATGGCAGAACGACGGGTTACGTCGTGCGCGCAGTGGATCGCGCGGGCATCTATGTGCCGGGCGGCACGGCGCCGCTCTCCTCTTCCGTGCTCATGGGCGTGCTCCCCGCCAAGGCGGCGGGCGTGCAGCATATCGTCGTCGTTACGCCCGCCAAGGAGGGGAAGGTATCCCCGTATACGCTGGCGGCGGCAAAGGTGTGCGGCGTAACGGAAGTGTATAAATGCGGCGGCGCGCAGGCGATCGCGGCGCTCGCATACGGCACGGAGAGCGTGCCGAAGGCAGACGTCATCGCGGGTCCCGGGAACATCTACGTCACGCTCGCCAAAAAGGAAGTGTACGGGCAGGTCGGGATCGACATGCTCGCCGGCCCCAGCGAGATCCTTATCATTGCAGACGGTACCGCGGATCCCGCCTATGTGGCGGCGGACGTCCTTTCGCAGGCGGAACACGACGTGCTTGCCCGTGCCATCGTCGTCACGACGGACGCGTCCCTCGCAGGAAAGATCGCGGCGGAGGTGGAAACGCAGCTTAAAAAACTTCCGCGCGAGCGCATCGCGCGCAGTTCCGTCGAAAACGGCGGCGGCATCATTGTCGCAGATACTCCGGAACAGGCGTGCGACATCGCCAACGCGATCGCGCCCGAGCATCTCGAACTGTACGTTGCCGATCCCGCAGCGCTGCTGCCTTTGATCAGGAACGCCGGCGCGGTGTTCATGGGCGGATACACGCCCGAGCCCGTGGGCGATTATTTCGCGGGGCCCGATCATATTCTTCCCACCTCGGGCAGCGCAAAGTTTTTCCAGGTGCTCAACGAAGACGTGTTCACGCGCAAAATGAGCGTGATCTCCTACACAAGGGAGGCGCTCCGCGCGGACGGGGCGGACATCATCCGCCTTGCGAAGAGCGAGGGGCTCGACGCGCACGCAAACGCCGTGGCGATCCGTCTGAAAGATATGGAGGAGAACAAATGAGGAAAGCTGAAGTTTCGCGCAGGACAAAGGAGACGGATATCTCCCTCTCTCTTGAGCTGGACGGCGCAGGCAGGGCGGAGATCGGGACGGGCGTCGGCTTTTTCGACCACATGCTCGAGCTGCTCACGGTGCACGGAAAGCTCAATGTAAAACTTGTATGCAGGGGCGATCTTCAGGTGGACGCGCACCACACGGTAGAGGATGTCGGCATCGCGCTCGGCGGCTGCGTGAAAGCGGCGCTCGGCGATAAACGCGGCATTGCCCGTTTTGCCGATCACGTCGTGCCCATGGACGACGTCGCCGCGCAGGTCGCCGTCGATTTCAGCGGCAGGCCTGCGCTCATTTTCCCGGATAAGATCGCGGGCAGTGCCGGCGGGTTCGATATGGAACTCGTCGAGGAATTCCTGCGCGCGTTCACCGTGCATGCCGGATGCAATCTCTATGTAAAACTGCTCAGCCGCGGTAACCGCCATCACGAGGCGGAGGCGGTGTTCAAGGCGCTCGCCCTGTGCGTGCGCGACGCGGTGAAGGTCGTATCGGACGAAATTCCTTCCTCCAAGGGGATGCTCGAATGATCGGGATCATCGACTACGGTATGGGGAACCTGCGTTCGGTGCTCAAAGCCATCGAATTTCTGGGCGGCGAAGGCAGGGTGACTGCGCGGGCGGAAGAGCTCGACGCATGCGAAAAACTCATCCTTCCGGGCGTCGGAAGTTTCGGCGCAGGCATGGAAAACCTTCGCCGCGGCGGATTGGACGAGTACGTCAGACGCCGCGCGGCGGAGGGTACGCCCCTTCTCGGGATCTGCCTCGGCATGCAGTTTCTGCTCGAAGAGAGCGAGGAAGAGGGGCTCTTTCAGGGGCTCGGACTGGTCAAAGGGCGCGTCGTACCCTTCACGGAGGGCAAGATCCCGCACATGGGCTGGAACGCCGTAGAGGATATGCGCGGGCCGCTCTTCGACGGGATCCCTTCCGGCACGCAGTTTTACTTTGTACACAGCTACTTTGCCGATACGGCGGAGGAGTACACGCTGGGCAAAACGGAGTATTATCGCACGTTTGCCTCTGCCGTCGGAAAAAACAACGTGTTCGGCGTGCAGTTCCACCCCGAAAAGAGCGGGGCTGCGGGGCTGCAGCTTCTGCGCAATTATATGAGGTTATAGATGAAACTCTATCCTGCGATCGATGTTTTGGACGGGCGCGCCGTGCGCCTTCTGTACGGCAAGCGCGATCAGGTCACCGACTACGGCGATCCCGTCGAATTTGCCAAACGCTGGGCGGACGAGGGCGCGGAGATCCTGCACGTCGTCGATCTTTCCGGCGCGTTCGGCGAGGCGGGCGGATTTGAAAAGGTGCTCGAACGCATCGCCAGGGTGGGCGTCCCCGTGCAATCGGGCGGGGGGCTCAGGTCGATGGCGGATATCCACCGCCGTTTCCGCGCGGGCGCCGACCGCGTCGTGCTCGGCACCGTCTGCGTGGAACATCCCGAAGTGCTCTACGAGGCGGTCGGGCGGTATAAAGAGAAGATCGTCGCGGGGATCGACGCCAAAGACGGCTTTCTCGCCGTGCGCGGATGGACGCAGCTTGCCGATAAAGATGCCTTTGAATTCGGCTGCGAGGCGAAGGCGCTCGGCATTGCCGACGCCGTGTTCACCGACATCGGAAGGGACGGCGCGCTTGCGGGCGTCAACGTCGCCGAAACGGTGCGCATGGGCGAAACGGGGCTGAACATCATCGCCTCGGGCGGCGTGCGCGATCTCAACGATATCCGCGCTCTGAAGGAACAGGGCGTTTACGGCGTCATTCTGGGACGCGCGCTCTATACGGGCGCGCTCACCTTCAAAGACGCGTTCGAGGTGAGCTGATGGTACGCAAAAGGCTTATACCATGTCTGGATCTGAAGGACGGACGCGTCGTCAAGGGCGTGAATTTCGTCTCGCTCATTGATGCGGGCGACCCCGTCGAGACGGCGAAACTTTACAATGCGTTCGGCGCGGACGAGATCGTCTTTCTGGATATCACGGCGAGCTACCGCGGCGAGAGCCCGATGTGGGACGTCATCTCGCGGGCAAGCGAGCAGGTGTTCCTGCCGCTCACGGTGGGCGGCGGCATGCGCTCCGTCGAAGATTTCCGCCGCATGCTCGCGTGCGGGGCGGATAAGATCGCCGTCAATTCCGCAGCCGTCCGCAATCCCGATCTCATTACCGAGGCGGCGTTGAAGTTCGGTCGGCAGTGCGTCGTGCTCGCCGTGGACGCAAAGCGCAACGGCGAAGGCAGGTACGACGTCTACCTCAACGGCGGCAGGGTGAACACGGGGCTGGACGCGATCGAGTGGATCTGTGAAGGCGTCAGACGCGGCGCGGGCGAGATCCTGCTCACGAGCATGGATCGGGACGGCACCAGGGAGGGGTATGACCTCGAGCTCACGCGGCTTGCCGCGGAGGCTGTCAACGTTCCCGTCGTCGCCTCGGGCGGGGCGGGCAAAATGAGCCATTTTTACGACGTGCTCACCGAAGGCAAGGCGGACGCAGCGCTCGCCGCGTCGCTCTTTCACTTCGGCATCATCAACATGCGCGACTTAAAGAAATATCTCGCGGAGCGGGGGATTCCCGTCCGCATGGAGGGCAACTGATATGGAAAACGTAAAATTCGACAAGAACGGGCTCATCTGCGCCATCGCGCAGGACTATGAGACGGGCGAAGTGCTCATGCAGGCGTACATGAACGCCGAGGCGCTCGACGCGACGCTCAAAACGGGCTATGCGCACTATTACAGCCGTTCCCGCCAGAAACTCTGGAAAAAGGGCGAGGAGAGCGGCCACACGCAGAAGGTCGTCTCCGCTGCGTTCGACTGCGACCGCGACTGCATCCTGCTCCAGATCGAGCAGACGGGCGCCGCCTGCCATACGGGGGAGCGTAGCTGTTTCCACGACCCCGTCGTCACGAGCGCGCAGGGCGGGCTCACCTTCCTCGGCGAGCTTGTGCGCGTCGTGGAGGACAGAAAGAACAATCCCGTCGAGGGTTCGTATACCGCGTATCTTTTCGGCAGAGGCGTGGACAAGATCGCCAAAAAAATGGGCGAAGAGGCGGTCGAGGTCGTCATTGCCTCCAAAAACGACGATAAAGAGGATCTCACCCGCGAGATCGCCGATCTTACATATCATCTCCTCGTGCTCATGGAGGAGAAGGGCGTTTCGCTTGCGGACGTCTGCACGGAGCTGAAAAAGCGCCATAAGTGATCCGCTCCCCCGCAGGGGGCGCGGAACGCAATTCATATCTGCGCGGGGGCGGCACGTCACGTCTGCGCCCGCCGGATATCCGTTTGATTTTTTTTCGGGAGAAACAACTATGACAAGAGAAGCCCCCGGGACGCTGCTTTCCTGCCGTCCCGCGATCAAGGTGATCGACGCGACTCTCCGCGACGGAGGTCTCGTCAACGATTTTCGTTTTTCGGACGATTTCGTCCGCGCGCTGTTTGCGGCAAACGCCGCGGCGGGCGTGGATTACATGGAGCTCGGCTATAAGGCGGACAGTGATATGTTCGATCCTGCGGCGTTCGGCAAGTGGAAGTTCTGCCGCGAGGCGGATATCGAAAAGGTGCTCGGCGGGAACGAGACGGAGATGAAACTCGCCTGCATGGCGGATGTCGGCCGCTGCAATTTCAGGCGGGATATCTGCGAAAAGGGCAATTCGCTCATCGATATGTACCGCGTTGCGACTTACATCAATTCCATCCCCGCCGCCATCGAGATGCTCGAATACTGCGATAAACTCGGGTATGAAACGACGGTCAACGTGATGGCGATCTCCAAGGAGACGGAAAAAGAGACCGATCTCGCGCTGGAAATGCTCGGACACAGCCCTGCAAAAGCCATTTACATCGTCGACAGCTACGGCGCGCTCTACCCCGAAGAGATGCGTGTGCTCGCCGCAAAGTACCTCGAGGTGGGGGATAAGTACGGCAAGCAGATCGGTATCCACGCCCACAACAACCAGAACCTCGCCTTTGCGAACACCATCGAGTGCGTCGCGGCGGGCGTCAATTATCTCGATGCCACGGTGAACGGCATGGGGCGCGGCGCGGGCAACTGCGCGCTCGAATTGCTGCTCGGGTTCCTCAAAAATCCCAAGTACAAGCTCTTCCATATCCTTAAATTCCTCGAAGGCGGGCACATGCAGAAGCTCCGCGAGGCGGGCGCCGTTTGGGGGTACGATCTCCCGTACCTGCTCACGGGGATCTTCAACCGCCATCCTTCGAGCGCCATCCGCTACATCCGCGAAAACCGCTCCGATATTATCAATTTTATGAACGAATTGCTCGATCAGGAATAAATCGATCAGTTTTCCGAATGAAACAGTTGCATATTAAGAATGTGTTTTTTGTGTGAAAGAGGCAAAAAATCTCTTTCCGAATATTTGACATTTTAATTGCAAAATGGTAGGATAAAGAGAACGTTGAAATTGCGCGCGATTTTGGCGTTCTTTTTATCGTCAGCGATTTTGTTAAGTAAAAATCACTGATCGCTGCGGAAACTGTCAGGTACCGTAACGACGGGACGCCGCGCGCAAGATTACTTGGAGAGAGGAGGTTGTTTTCTTGCTTAAAACTTTGGCAAAATGTATTCGGGAATACAAGCTCGCTTCGATTCTGTCGCCCATTTTCGTCACGATCGAAGTTGTTCTCGAATGCCTCATCCCGTTTGTGATCGCAAAGCTCATCAATGTTATCGATGTAAACGTGCCGACTGAGATCGATATGGGGCAGGTGTGGATGTACGGCGGGACCCTGATCGCAATGGCGGTCGTGTCTCTTGCGACGGGCGCGCTCGCGGGCGCGTTCTGTGCGCGCGCTTCCGCGGGGTTTGCAAAGAACGTCCGCAAGGATATGTTCTACAATATCCAGACGTTCTCTTTCGAGAATATCGATAAGTTCTCGACGCCCTCGCTCGTCACCCGTATGACGACGGACGTCTGGAATTTGCAGATGTCGTACATGATGATCGTCCGCATTGCGGTAAGATGCCCCGTCATGATCGTCTTTGCTGCGGTCATGGCATTCGTGCTCGGCGGCAATCTGGCATGGATCTTCCTTGCCGTCATTCCCGTGCTCGTCATTGCGCTCATGTTCATCATGTGGAAGGCGCTGCCGCTTTTCAGAAAGCTCTTCCCCAAGTACGACGAAATGAACGAATCCGTTCAGGAAAACATCAAGGGGATCCGCGTCGTCAAGTCGTATGTGCGCGAAGATTACGAAAAGCAGAAGTTTGCCAAAACTTCCGGCGGGCTGTGCAAGGAGTTCACGCATGCGGAGCGTCTGCTTGCGTGGAACAACCCGATCATGCAGTTCTGTTTCTACGGCGTCATCTGTGCAGTCCTCTATATCGGTTCGTATATCATCATGGATTCGCACGGCGCGACGACGACGGGCGAGGTCTCTCAGCTCATCGTCTACGGCATGCAGATCCTTGCTTCGCTCATGATGTTCTCCATGGTGTTCGCCATGATCGTCATGTCGTTGGAGAGCATGCACCGTATCTGCGAGATCCTCAACGAAAAGAGCACGCTTGAAAATCCCGCGGATCCCGTGTACGACGTCAAAGACGGCTCCGTCGACTTCGAGAACGTCTCCTTCAAATATGCGGCGAATGCCGAGCGGAACGTGCTGGAAGATATCGACCTGCACATCCGTTCGGGCGAAACCATCGGCATCATCGGCGGCACGGGCTCGTCCAAAACGTCGCTCGTCAACCTCATTTCCCGTCTGTACGACGTGACGGAAGGCGAGGTACGCGTCGGCGGAAGGAACGTCAAGGAGTACGATCTGGAAGCGCTGCGCAATCAGGTCGCGGTCGTATTGCAAAAGAACGTGCTGTTCTCCGGCACCATCAAGGAAAATCTCCGCTGGGGGAACAAAGAGGCGACGGATGAAGAGCTCGTCGAGGCGTGCAAGCTCGCGCAGGCTGACGAGTTCATTCAGGGCTTCCCCGATAAGTACGATACATATATCGAACAGGGCGGCACCAACGTCTCGGGCGGGCAGAAACAGCGCCTCTGCATTGCACGCGCCCTCCTCAAAAAACCGAAGGTGCTCATCCTCGACGACTCGACGAGCGCGGTCGATACGCATACCGACGCGCTCATCCGCAAGGCGTTCCGCGAGTTTATTCCCACCACGACCAAGATCATCATCGCGCAGCGCATCTCCTCGGTGGAGGATGCGGATCGCATCATCGTTCTGGAAGGCGGGAAGATCAACGGCATCGGCACGCACGAGGAACTTCTGAAGAGCAACCGCATCTATGCCGAAGTGTATTATTCCCAGGTCAAGGGCAGCGGCGACAAAGAAACGGACGCGGCAAACAACGCAGCGCTCAAAGAGAGCCTCGAGGCAACGCTCAGCGCCGTCAACGAGCTCAAAAAAGATGAAAACGACAACGGCAAAGGGGGTGAACAGGCATGAGTAAGAATCAGATGCCCAAGCGCCCGCCCATGCAGAAGGGGATCGTAAAACGACTTCTGAAGTCTCTGTTCCGCTACTATCCGCGCATGCTGCCGATCGCGCTCGTATGTATCGTCATCAACGCGGCGATCTCGTCCGTTCCGGCGCTGTTCATGAACAATCTGTACGAACTCCTCGGCGACGCGCTCCAGCAGGGGCTCGGCTGGTCGGATGTCTCCGCTCAGGTCGCCGGGATCATGGGGCTGCTCATCGGCATGTATGCCGTCTCGCTCATCGCGGGCGCGGTGTATAACCAGCTCATGGCGATCATCACGCAGGGCTATCTGCGCGATATGCGCGAGCAGATGTTCAACGAAATGCAGGATCTTCCCATCCGCTATTTCGATACGCACAACCACGGCGATATCATGAGTTACTATACCAACGATATCGATACGCTCCGTCAGATGATCGCGCAGTCCATCCCGCAGCTCATGATCTCGGGGATCATGTGCCTCACGCTCTTCGTGATCATGCTGTATTTCAGCCTCTACCTCACGCTCATCATCGTTGTCGGCATCATTGCCATCGTGTTCGTCACGAAGGTCGTCGGCGGCGGCGCGAGCAGATTCTTCCTCGCCACTCAGCGCGCCGTTGCGCGGACGGAGGGCTTTGTGGAAGAGATGATGCAGGGGCAGAAGGTCATCAAGGTGTTCTGCCACGAGGAAGAGACGAAAGCCGATTTCGACAAGGTGAACGGCTATCACTTCGAACAGACGGATAAGGCGAACCGCTACGCCAACATGCTCATGCCCATCATTGCGAATATCGGGAACGTCATGTATGTCGTCGTCGCGCTCATCGGCGCCGTGCTCGCCGCTACCGAATTGCAGAATCTCAGTCTCATCGGGTTTGTGGCATTCTCGCCCGCGCTCATCGTCTCCTTCCTGCAGACGACGCGCCAGTTCTCCAACAACATCGGTCAGGTCTCCAACCAGATCAACTCCGTCGTCATGGGGCTTGCGGGTGCACAGCGCATCATCGCGCTCATCGATGAAAAGCCCGAGGCGGACGAAGGCTACGTCACCCTCGTCAATGCAAAAGAGGTGGACGGCAAGCTCGTCGAATGCGAGGAGCGCACGGGCATCTGGGCGTGGAAACACCCGCACGCGGCGGACGGCTCCGTCACCTACACCAAGCTCGAAGGCGACGTGCGCCTCTTCAACGTGGATTTCGGCTATGTGCCCGAAAAGATCGTCCTGCACGATATCAGCCTGTACGCCCGTCCCGGGCAGAAGGTGGCGTTCGTCGGCGCGACGGGCGCAGGCAAGACGACCATTACCAATCTTCTGACCCGCTTCTACGACATCGCGGACGGCAAGATCCGCTACGACGGCATCAACATCAACAAGATCTGCAAGGCGGATCTCCGCCGCTCTCTGGGCATGGTATTGCAGGATACCAACCTGTTCACCGATACCGTCATGGGCAATATCCGTTACGGCAAGCTCGACGCGACGGACGAAGAGTGCATTGCGGCGGCGAAGCTCGTCGGTGCGGACGACTTCATCACCCGCCTGCCCGAAGGCTACAACACGATGCTCTATCAGAACGGCGCGAACCTCTCGCAGGGGCAGCGTCAGCTCCTCTCGATCGCCCGTGCGGCGGTCGCGGATCCGCCCGTCATGATCCTCGACGAGGCGACGAGCTCCATCGATACGCGTACGGAGGCAATCGTGCAGTACGGTATGGATAAACTGATGGAGGGCAGAACGGTATTCGTCATTGCGCACCGTCTCTCCACCGTCAAGAATTCCAACGTCATCATGGTGCTCGAACACGGCCGCATCATTGAGCGCGGCACGCACGATCAGCTCATCGAGCAGAAGGGCAAGTATTATCAGCTCTACACGGGCGCGTTCGAGCTGGAGTGATTTGAAAAATCAAAACCGCATTATGCGGGAGAACGGAAAAGCCGTGCCTTTGGCGCGGCTTTTTGCGTGGGGCTTTCCGGAAAAAAGCAGCGCGCCCCGGCGTCGCCGTTTTTGTCATATTCCGCCCGTCTTCGTCATAGAGTAGCGTAGAGCAAATTGGCGGAGGAAAACCATGAAAAATTTCGGCGTTTATGAGGACATCGCCTCCCGCACGGGCGGCGAGATCTACATCGGCGTGGTAGGACCCGTGCGCACGGGCAAGTCCACGTTCATCAAAAAATTCATGCAGGAGCTCGTTCTGCCGCAGGTCGCGGGGGCAAAGCGCAAGCGGTATACCGATGAACTCCCGCAGTCGGCAAGCGGGCGCACGGTCATGACGACGGAACCCAAATTCGTCCCCGAAGAGGGCGCGGAGATCAGGGTGAAAGAGGCGGTTGCCCGCGTGCGGCTCATCGACTGCGTGGGCTTTCCCGTGGAGGGGGCGAGCGGGTTTGAGGAGGAAGGCGCGCCCCGCCTCGTAAAAACGCCGTGGAGCGAAACGCCCGTGCCCTTCCAGCAGGCGGCGGAGGAGGGAACGCGGCGCGTCATCCGCGATCACGCCACCATCGGCGTGCTCATGACGACGGACGGCTCGATCGCCGATATCCCGCGCATCGCCTACGAGCCTGCGGAGGAGCGCGCCGTCGAGGAACTCAAAGAGATCGGCAAGCCCTACGTGATCGTGCTCAACTGCCGCGCCCCTGCCGCGGCGGAGGAACTCCGCGCCGCGCTCGAAGAAAAATACGGCGCGCCCGTGCTCGCGCTGAATGCGGAGGAGGCGGACGCAAAGGCGCTCGCCATCGTATTGGAACGCGTCCTCTATGAATTCCCCGTGATGTCGGTGGATATCGACCTGCCGGACTGGATGCGCGTGCTCGATACGGACAGCCCGCTCATCTCCGAAGTGCTCGACGGCATCCGATCCGTCGCTCCGAAGATCTGCAAAATGAGCGACTGCGCGCTTCTGGATACGCTGTATGCGTCGAGCGAGCGCCTTACACCGCCCGTTTCCACCGAGCTGGACGCTGCAACGGGGCATGCGAAGTGCCGCGTCGAGGCGCGGGAGGGGGCGTTTTACGAGGTTCTCGGCGAGCAGTGCGGGGAGCCCATACAAAACGATCTTGCGCTCATGCGCTACTGTTCCCGCCTTGCAAACGCGAAAAAACTGTACGAGCGCGTCGGGCAGGCGTTCGAGGATGCGCGCGAGTACGGCTACGGCATCGTTCCGCCGGAGGCGGACGAGATGAGCCTCGCCGAACCTACGCTCGTCAGACGGAGCGGACGGGTGGACGTCAACCTCAGAGCGGACGCGCCGAGCTATCACGTCATCCGCGTCGACGTCAGCGGCGAGGTGCATCCCGCCGTCGGCAACGAGGAGCAGAGCTCGGCGTTCGTGAAGCAGCTCTCCGAAAACATGGAGCGCGAGCCCGACCGCGCGTGGGATACCAACATGTTCGGGCGCACCCTCCGGGAGATGCTCGGCGAGGAGCTCACCGTCAAGAACCGCGCCATGGGAGAGGGCGTTCAGCGCAAGATGCGGCGCACCGTCACGCGCATCGTCAACGAGGGAAAGGGCGGGGTGATCTGCATTCTGCTGTGAACAACATGTCTGCCGTAAAAGCGCCGCGTCTGAACGCGGCGCTCTGTCATATCGCGCATCGTTTTGAGGAAAACGCAGGAAATAGCATAAAAATTTCGGCTTGGGGGTTGACAAAACGGGGGTGTTTCATGCTATAATATCACACGATAGACAGATAAGGAGGATACGCGGTCATGAATTACGCGTTATTGGCGCTCACCGCAACGCAGATCGTCATCATAGCGGTCTGTGCGTTTGTCGGCGTTGCGCTCATTGCGACCGCCGCGATCGCAGGGATCGC
>CALVWO010000039.1 GCA_944367465.1 uncultured Clostridia bacterium | reverse complement strand
TGGGGATATGGCTCAGTTGGTAGAGCGGTACGTTCGCAACGTACAGGCCACGAGTTCGAATCTCGTTATCTCCACCATACGAAACCTAAAACGAACCACTTTGAGTGCAAGTCGTTTTAGGTTTTTTCTTTTCTCTTTTCTCATTTCACCGTTTTATTTTCAAAGCGTCGAAAATACTGTCAATTATAAATAAATACGGCGCATAACATCGATAAATTCAGGGCTTGCCGCACGGAGTATAAGGGCGGATCGCCAAGCGGTTCAGCGGCGAACGCCCGTTCCCGTGCGCTTTTGAGTTTCGCCTTATTCCGTCTGCCCATATGGCGGGTGCTTGAACGGCGAGGCGCAGCCGAGCCGCTCGTTTATTCAAGCACCCGCCACAGTGCCATTTAAAGTTTTAAGCATTGTAATATTGACTTTCTATAATAAATGCTGTATAATTCTACGTAGCGTAGAGTTTTGTTGTTTGAGTTTAATCATTCACTTTGCGTGTAGATTATAAGTAGGTTTACTTTTTGTGGCAACTTTGCTAAAATAGAATCATAAAAAACAGGAGTTGAAATATGGACGAACATAGTATCGGAAAAACAATTGCCAGTCTGCGCAAATCAAAAGGTTGGACACAGGTTGAACTCGCTGAAAAATTGAATGTTAGCGACAAAGCCGTTAGCAAATGGGAAAACGAATCAGGTTTACCTGAAATATCACAGTTTCCTACGCTTGCAAAATTATTTGATGTAAGCATTGATTATTTAATGATGGGTAAAATTGACGAGACAATTTCTCTTAATGACATGGATTCAAACAAGCGTATGTTTTACCTAATCAAAAAAGATGATGTAGAAAACTATATCAAGTATGATTACCCGTCAAAAACATATTTCGATGACTTTAACAGTGATAATTCTGCCATTGCCAGTATTATCGAAAATAAAAGCGCAAAAATTTTTAATGCTTGTGTTAGAAGTGGTATTAAACTAAAACCCTCGCATTATAACTGTTGCACATTAGTTGGGTCAATATATGAGCATATCGATACTCTAATCAAAATGGCGTGTGATTCGGATTGTCTCGAGTTTTTTAAGACTATCGATTTTTTAAGTTTTGCTGTTGGAGATAAAACACAGCAATTAAAGTCAAATGGTTCAGTACGAATTATTCATACCAGTTATAGGCATACATATGACCCTAAAACAGCATATTTAGTATCGCCTGATATATTTGAGTATATATTTAACTGCCCTGCAGTTTCAAATAGGATAGTCGAATATATCTCTACCTATAGAGCATTTCAATCGAATTCTATAAATTACGGTTCGAGTGTCGCTGATTGGGGAACTATAAACGGAACATTTTACTTTTTAGAACAAAATATAATCGAACAACTTTACAAAACGAAACGATTTGAATTATTGTCAGATTTTATACAGCAAATTAACTTAGATACAGCAAAAACGATAAAAATATATAACGAGTTAACATATGAAAGTCAAGTTTTCTATAAACTTCAAAATGGTTATTTGTTAAGAAATGATGCTGGAAGTTATGGAAGAACTACAATTATTGGAAAACTAATTACGATTGATAAAAAGATAGTTGAGTTGGCTATTTCCAATCTTGATGACAATTGGACTAATATATTTGTCAATTACAACCGTGGAATCGTTAAAGATTCAACAAAAGGTATATTAAATTACGAAAGCAAAGTCGTATTTGCTCCTGACACTCAAGAATTGAACGCATTATATGATGAGGCAAAGCGACAAAAACGTATAAGTAAAATAAAAGACAATGCAACAATTTCCGATAAACAACGTAGAGAACAATTGTTTGCAGAAAATGCGTTATCAATTTCTGACGTGATTTGTGCTGATGATTATGATTTGTTTGCAAAGTTTCCAGAAGAGCAAACAAATTCTGTAACATTATTGGACGTTGTTAATGCGGATTGCAGTGATATTAGATTTTATATTCACGCCTTAAACGTAGACGATAATATACAAAATCTAAATACCGCATTAAAAGCCATATTAGAAAAGCACCCCGATAGATACGATATTTTAGATACATTGCTATCAGCAGGAGCAACAATAGACGACAACGTAGCCTTTACCAATATATTGAAACAAAACGTTGCATTATATTTTAGCAGTAAAGAAACCGCAAATTCAAATGTTGAGATTGATAATAATGTTTCAAAAGATATTCTGCTAAAGAGTTTGGAAGAAGGAAAGTTAGAGTATGTAATTGTCAACTTGACAATGGTTTTGGAACGCAAATTAAAAGAAAAATTTGCAGAACAAAATATGGACTTAATTGATATGATTGATAAAGCCCACAATTTGAATACAATTAGTGATTTTGAGTGTAAAATGCTTCACAATTTAAGAAAAGCAAGAAATGGCATTATGCACCAAAGCGGAAAGTTTTACTATACAGAGCCTATTGTAAAAACTTGGATAAAAATTGTTTATTCGTTATAACAATTAGAATTCGATTTACGTTACTAACGCTCCACCAAACGCGACGTATACGCACACTCTGCGTTTATGTCAGAAAAAGAAACCGCTTTGTCGGTTTCTTTTTCATTTTCGGGCATTTTTTGGGCGCTCTCGCCGTCGTCGCCGTGTCCGTCGGGATAATCGGGGAAAAGCAGGTTTAAGAGCAGTTCGCCCTGTTGCCCGCCTTTTAGGTGGAACAACACTTTCATTTTATCGTCGTACAGTATCCATTTGTAGTACTTTTACTGTATTGAATCGCTTGCCTTGTTTATGCGGTTATGATATAATTAAATGGGAGAATTTTATAAATTTACCGTTAAATTTTTAACTTTTTGGCATTGCGGTAAAAGTACACATAAACTGCAAGGTCGAGGGAGGTTTCGTCATGAAAAAGAAACTGCTTGCATTCATCACGGCGGCAATGAGCCTTGTTTTTGCGCTCTCGGCTTGCAACGGCGGCGACGAAACTACGGGCGGGAACGGCACGCATACACATACCTATTCGGAGCAATGGGCGTATAACGATACCGACCATTGGCACGCCTGCACGGGCGCGGAGTGCGACGAGGTAAAGGACAAAGCCGCGCATACTTGGGATAACGGCACGATTATCGCTGAGCCGACCTGCACGGCAAAGGGCGAAAAGACCTATACTTGTACGGTATGCAGCGCGACGAAAACTGAAGAAAATACAACAACCGAACACACCTTTTCGGACGAGTGGGAAAAAAACGAAGCTTATCATTGGCACAAGTGCGAAAACTGCAATGAAATAAGCGGCAAAGCGGAACATTCGTATAGTGCGGACGGCGTATGCGTGTGCGGTTATAAGACTATACCCGAAGAAACTCTCCCTACTACGTTGAATGAGCTTATGCAAGAGGGAAACGAAAAGTATCGGGCAGTCGTCGTTAAAACATTGAACGACCATTTGCTCGAAGATATGCTGTATAATACACTTAGTAATAATTACGATGTAAATTGCGTTGAAATCGAGCAATGGGAAGTCGTTGATAGCGATAAAAACGGTATTATCGATTGCATAAAACTACATTTCTTCTACGATAACGCATTAATTTCGACGCTTTACAGAATATCTTGCGTTGAACCTAAAACGGAAATAACTTTACAGGATTTGTTAACCGAAAACCCTGACGCCGCAAAACTTGACGAAGCATTCGACAGAGGGACTCCTTATGCCAACGGCGCCAAATATTCTACTGAATATGCTTTTGGTTATAACCCTACAATACAGGAGATGAGGAAGGGATTGTTAAATGCGGTCAATAAGAAGCTTGCGAATGACGGCATTATCTCTGCGGTTGGCGAGAATAGCCGCTCATTTATTATAAGAGATGATAAAGCTACCGAAGATACAACATTAGGGAAGGCAAGACGAATAGTGGTTATGAATTTAACGGAGAACGGCTATGAAGAAATTGCCATAATAATTCAAGAAGCGCAAACCGACAATGACGATACAAAACTGATAGAAAACTTAAACGAGGGCGATTATAAAGTTATAGGTACTGCAACAAGCGGGAAATTTACAGGCGCGCTTCTAAAAGCTGATATGTCCGAAAATGGCAGCTCGGTAACAACGGATTGAGCCGCCGAGTGTAGGCAAAAGACAAAGAGAAAAACGAAAACAACTAAATAGCAAAATTAAGGCGTTCACGCACAAAAGCGTGAGCGCTTTTTTTATGCCTTGCGAAAAAAGTCGCATTATAAAAGCCCGAAGTCCTCCCGCGCGTATTTTGAAAATTTTATCGTTTTCAAAATTCAATCGGGAGGACAATTTTTTTGCAGACAATCAAGTACATATTTGCGGACGGCACGACAAGCGAAATCGAGGTAACGGACGAATTTTACACGCTATACGCCGAACTGGTGCAACAGGAAAAGCGCAACCATTGGAAAGAAACGCGGCGGCATATCTCATTGGAAAACTTAAACGAAAACGGGATAGATTTTGCAAGTCCTGCCGCCGATCTTCTTTCCGTTCTCATACAACCAGAGGACGAAAAGCGAATACATCTCGTATTGCGGTATTCCCGTGTTGTTTTTTTCTTCTCGCCACTCCCATTTTTTCCTGTCTGTACGGGAGACGTCGGAAAAACGATCGCTTTGGAAGAGAAGTCCCGTCGGTGCCGTTTTATGCGCACGGATGAGAGCCGCGGCGCGGCAGCGCGCATTTTGATGTTCAGAAAATAGCAAAAAGCACTGCTTTGGCGAGAAAATTTGCGTGAAAATTGTGCAAATAGTACGAAATGTGCGCCAAGTAGTTTACTTTTTTCAAAAAAAAGTGTACAATAAAAGCCGAAAATACATCGGAGCCGTAAACAATGGGATTTTTCGCAAAACTCAAATCGCTGTTTGTCCGCAAGGCGCCCAAGGTCACGCTCGGGCTGGCGCTCGGCAGCGGCGGGGCAAAGGGGATGGCGCACCTCGGGGCGCTCAAGGCGTTTGCGGAGGCGGGGCTCTCCTTTTCGGTCGTCACGGGTACGTCCATCGGCTCCATCGTCGGAGCGCTGTACTGCAAGGGATATACCTGGGCGGATATGGTCGGCATCGTCGATAATCTCAATAAAAAGGAATTTGCCAAAAATATCCGTCCGTTTGCGGATATGGCGCCCATAGAGGACTTTCTGGAACAGTTTCTCGAAGGGGAGATCTCCGATCTGCCCCTTCCGTTCGCAGCATGGGCGACGGACGCGGAGAGCAACGAGGGCGTGCTCCTCAATACGGGGAAAACGGCGAAGGCGCTCACGGCGTCGGCGGCGATCCCGCCCTTTTTCCGCGGCGTGGAGATCGACGGAAAAAAACTTTACGACGGCGCCTATACCAACGCCATCCCTGCGGATGTCTGCCGCGGGATGGGGGCGGACGTCGTCGTGGCTGCCGATCTCTCCGCATACGTCAAGCCGGAGGAGGAGAAGGGGCGCATCGCCCGCCTGCTCGGCTCCGCGATCAACTATTTCGTACCCGTCAAAACGCTGGAAAACGCCAAGTCGCGCGGGTACGACGCGGCGGACGTGATGCTCCGCCCCAATCTTTACGACTTCAAGCCGACGGACGTCTCCCGCGCCGCAACGGACGCGATGTTCGAGATCGGGTACGAGGAGGCGAAGGCGCGGATCCCCGAGATCGAAGCTGCGATCAGGGAAGCGGGCAAGCGCAAAAAACGCTGATGCGAACGGATCCGCGCAGCCGCGCCGCTCTGTTCCGTGCGCTGAAAGCCGCGCTCGCCGTGCTGATCGTGGCGGCGCTTGCCGTCGGCGCCGCACTTGTGCCGTACCGCCTGCTCCTGCCCGCCGTCCCCGTTCCCGCGCGTGCGGAGGGGGAATTGCGCATCCATTTTCTCAGCGTGGGGCAGGGAGACTGCACGCTCGTCGAGTTTCCGAGCGGCGCCGTGGTCGTCGTCGACGCGGGCGACGGTTCCTTTGCGAACGACGGCTATGTGATACGGTATCTCAAGGGGCTTGCGCCCCGTTCTGTCACGCTGGCGGCAACGCATGCGGACGCCGACCACTTCGGCGGCTTTGCGGAGATCCTCCGCGTGTTCGACGTGGAAAAGATGATCCTCCCCGCCGTCGGTGCCGGGACGGAGGCGTACAGGCGGCTACTCGCCGCGGTGGAACGCGAGGGCTGCGCAACGGAAACGGCGGTGCGGTACATGTCCGTTCTCGACGGCTCGGGCGCGTACATGGTATGCCTTTCGCCGCACTTTGCGGGCGAGACGGACGAGAACGAATCCGCCGCGGTCTTTTACCTCGAATACGAGGGCGTGCGCGTCGTATTTTCCTCGGATATTTCCGCCGCGCGGGAGGAGGCTCTGCTTGCGGAATATGCGCTCTGCGGGAATATTTTCGATAATGGCATGCTGCGCGTCGATCTCAGCGGCGTGGATATACTGAAAACGGGGCATCACGGGTCTGCCGGCGCGACGTCCGCGCCGTGGCTCGGGCTGCTGCAGCCGTCCGCGGCGGTCATTTCGTGCGGGGCGGGGAATCCCTACGGGCATCCTGCCGCCGAAACGCTCGCGCGGCTCTCCGACGCGGGCGCGGAAATATACCGCACGGACGAACTCGGAACCATCGTCGCCGTCATCTCGGACGGCACATATACCATCGATTACGGAGAACGGACATGAAAGTGACAACGGCGGGCGAATCGCACGGAAAGGGACTCTTCTGCATCATCGAAGGGCTCCCCGCGGGACTTGCCATCGATATGCGGGAAGTGGACGAATACCTCGCCCTGCGCCAGAGCGGCTACGGGCGGGGCGCCCGGCAGAAGATCGAAAAGGACAGAGCTGAATTTTTATCGGGGGTGCGCAACGGCGTCACGCTCGGCAGTCCCGTCGCCATCGCGGTGTGGAACCGCGACTACGAGAACTGGAAGGCGTACATGGCGCCCGAAGGGTGCGATACCGCCGCCCGCGCGCTCACGAAAGTGCGCCCCGGGCATGCGGATCTCACGGGGCTGAAAAAGTACGGCGGCGAGGACGCGCGCAACATTCTGGAACGCGCCTCCGCCCGCGAGACGGCGATCCGCGTGGCGGCAGGAACGGTGTGCCGCCAGCTGCTCCGCGCGCTCGGCGTGGAGGTCGCGGGCTATGTGCGCGCCGTCGGCGGCGTCTCCGACGAAAACGAATATACCTTTGAGCAGCTCGGGGAGCGCTCGCCTGAACTCTTCATGATGGATCGCGGCATACAGGCGCGCGCGAAACAGGTCATCGACGTCTGCGCGGCGGAGGGAGATACCTGCGGCGGCGTCGTCGAACTGCGGGTGCGCGGGCTCAAATGCGGATTCGGGAGCTGTATGACGTACGCGGAAAAACTCGACGGCCGCCTTGCCGCGGCGCTCATGAGCATACAGGCGGTCAAGGGCGTGGAGGTCGGACTGGGGTTCGCAACCGCCGCCCGCCGCGGGAGCGCCGTTCACGACGAGATTTTTTTCGGCGAAGAGGGCTTTGCGCGCAAGACCAACCGCGCAGGTGGGATCGAGGGCGGCATGTCCAACGGCGGGGAGATCGTGCTCCGCGCCGCCATGAAGCCCATTCCCACGCTCATGCGCGGGCTCGCCACGGTGGATTACCGCACGCACGAGGCGGTGCGCGCCGCCACCGAGCGCAGCGATGTGTGCGCGATCCTTGCATGCGAGATTATTGCGGAGAGCGCGCTCTGCACGGAGCTTGCGGAGGCGGTGCTCGAACGGCTCGGCGGGGATCGCATGGACGAAGTCGCCGCGCGCTATGCGCAGCTTGCAGACTGAAGGAGGTAGGGGTATCATGAAATCCTTTGTTATACGGACAAAGACGGCGGAAGAGAGCCGCATCGTCTGCCGGGCGGGGGTGCTGCGTACGGCGCTCGTCCGCGCGCTCGGGGACTATAAAGAGGTGTTTTTCTTTTCCGACAGAAACGTCTGGGAACTGTACGGCAGAAAGATCGGGCGGGCGTACCGCGACGCGCCCGTACATATCATGCCCGCGGGAGAGGCGAACAAGACGCCCGAAACGCTCCTGAAACTTCTCGCCGCCATGGCGGAGGCGCAGCTGCACCGCGGCGCCTGCCTCGTCGCGCTCGGCGGCGGCGTGGTGGGGGATATCGGCGGGCTTGCCGCCGCCCTCTATATGCGGGGCATCGACTGTATCCAGATCCCCACGACGCTGCTCGCGCAGGTGGATTCCTCCGTGGGCGGCAAGACCGCGGTGGATTTCGCGGGGGTGAAAAACCTCATCGGAGCCTTCCGTCAGCCCAGGTATGTGTTCGCCGATCCTACCTTTTTCGCCACGCTCCCGCCACGCGAAGTGCGCTGCGGACTGGGCGAGATCATCAAACACGGCGCGCTCTCCGCGGAGCTCTTCGATCTTCTGTGGGCGCACCGCAGCCGCCTTGCGGACGGGGAGTTCCTCGCGGCGGTCGTACCCGAAAACATCGCTTTCAAGGCGGAAGTCGTACGCCGCGACGCAACGGAAAAGGGGCTGCGCAAGTGTCTCAATCTCGGGCATACCACGGCGCACGCCTTCGAACTGACGGACGGAAAGCTCTCGCACGGGGAGTATGTGCTTGCGGGCATCGTGTTCGAGGCGGAATTTGCCAAACGATACGCGGACGGCGACGCGGAATATCTTGCAAAGCTCGAGGAGCTCTGCCTGACCGCGCTCGGCGGGATGCCTGCGCTTCCTCCCGCAAAGGACGCCGCTCGCCTCGCGCGGCTGGATAAAAAGAACGCCTCGCCCGACGAGGTCGTGCTCACCGTGCCCGTGCGGAAGGGGGAGTACAGGCTGCT
Source organism: uncultured Clostridia bacterium (assembly GCA_944367465.1). GTDB lineage: Bacteria > Bacillota > Clostridia > Christensenellales > Borkfalkiaceae > Gallimonas. The sequence continues at coordinate 5,914 of CALVWO010000039.1, read as the reverse complement.
CACGCTCGGCTACGACGAATACGCCGCCGGGCTCGAAGAGATCCGGAATAAATTTACGGCAGGAGGGGTGCAATGCTGAAACTTGCCGTGGTGGGGAAGGACGTCTCGCAGTCGCAGAGCCCTTCCATGCACACATATATCCTCAGAAACCTCGGCGCAAAGTGCTCGTACGAGACGGTCTCCGTCCCGCCCGCGCAGTTTACGGAACGGGCGGAGGAGCTCTTCTCCCGTTTCGACGCCTTCAACGTGACCATCCCTTTCAAGGGGGAGATTATCCCCTTTCTCAAGCGCACGGAGGGGGACGCCCGCGTGTTCGGCGCGGTGAATACCGTCGTTTCGGCGCCGCGCACGGGGTACAACACGGACGGCGAGGGATTTTCGCTCATGCTGAAAAACGCGGGCGTGGAGATCGCCGGGAAAACGGCGCTCGTGCTCGGCGCGGGCGGCGCGGGCAGGAGCTGCTGCAAAAAACTTGCGGACGGCGGCGCGGCCGTTTCCGTCTATGAGCGCGACGAAGAGCGGCTTTACGGCGTATACCGCGAGCTCGGCGGCTTTTCCCCGCTCACAGAGGTACCTGTCGCGCCCTTCGACATCGTCGTCAACTGTACGGGGATCGGCATGCACGATACGGTCGGAAAAACGCCGGCGGTCGTCTTCAGCGGCGGCACGGCGGAACCCGTCGGCGGACAGCTCCTTTCGCTGTGCGGCACGGCGGTCGATCTCATCTATGTGCCCGCGCAGTCCGAATTTCTGCGCATCGCGGCGTCGCTCGGCAAAAAGACGGTGAACGGCGCGCCGATGCTCTTCTATCAGGCGTACTACGCAGACTGCATCTATCTCGGGCGCACGCCCGATGCCGCCGAAGCGAAGGCGCTCTACGAAGGATACAGGGGGTGATATCATGAAAATACTTGTGCTCAACGGCGTCAACCTCAATCTCACGGGGCGGCGCGAGAAGGGCGTCTACGGCAGCGAGACGCTGGAAGACATCAACAAGGAGATCGCCGCGTACGCAAAGGCGCGCGGCGCGGAGGCGGCGTTTTTCCAGAGCAATCTCGAGGGCGAGATCTGTACGGCGATCCAGCAGGCGGAGGACAAGTACGACGGCATCGTGCTCAACGCGGGCGCCTTCACGCACTATTCCTACGCCATCCGCGACGCGATCGCCTCCGTTTCGGTTCCCGTGGTGGAGGTGCATATAAGCAACGTGCACGCGCGCGAAGAGTTCCGCCGCAATTCCGTGCTCACGCCCGTCTGCCGTGGCGAGGTGCTCGGATTCGGAAAGAACAGCTATATTCTTGCATTGGAGAGTTTCTTATTATGAACATCATACTTTGCGGCATGATGGGCGTCGGGAAATCGACGGTCGGGGTGCGCATCGCGGAACTTACGGGGCGCATGTGGTACGATACCGACGTGGTGATCACCGACCGCCACGGCAGGATATCCGATATCTTCGAATATTACGGCGAGGCGCATTTCCGCTCGCTCGAGACGGAGGTCGTCCGCGAACTTTCGGGGCGGGACGGGCTCGTCATCTCCACGGGCGGCGGACTCGTCCTGAAGCCCGAAAACAGCGAACTGCTCAAGCAGAACGGCAAGATCTTTTTCATGCGCGCCTCTTTCGAGACCCTTCTCAAACGCGTGCGCGCGGACGAGACGCGTCCGCTCCTCAAAAACACGGGCAAGACGGCGGAGTCGCTCGGCAAGCTGCTTGCGCAGCGCACGCCCGTCTATGAACACGTTGCCGATTACATCGTGGATACCGACGGAAAATCCATCGACGAGGTGGCGAAAGAGATCGTCCGCCTTGCGGGGGAGGAGGCGTGAACGCGCTCGTCACGGGCGGAACGCGCGGCATCGGGCTTGCCTGCTGCCGCCTTTTTTCCCGCATGGGGTACCGCGTGACGGCGACCTATTCCGCCGACGAACGTGCGGCGGAGGCGGCGCGGGCGGAACTTCCCGAAGTCGCGTTCGTGCGCGCGGACGTCTCGGACGAGACCGCCGTCTCCGCGCTCTTTGCCTCCTTCGGCAGTCTCGACGTGCTCGTCAACAACGCGGGCAGGGCGCTCTTCGCGCAGGTGCAGGATACCGCGTGGGCGGACTACGCGCGCCTGATGGACGTGAACATGGGCGGGGTGTTCCTTGCCTGCAAATACGCCGTAAAAAAGATGCTCGCCCGCGGCGGCGCCATCGTCAACGTCTCCTCCGTGTGGGGCGTGACGGGCGGCAGCTGCGAGAGCGCGTATTCAGCCTCGAAGGGGGCGGTCATCGCCTTTACGAAGGCGCTCGCCAAGGAGCTTGCGCCCTCGCGCATCACCGTCAACTGCGTGGCGCCGGGGGTGATCGACACCGCCATGAACGGCAGGCTGAACGCCGCGGAGCGCTGCGCGCTCGCGGAGGAGATCCCGCTCGGCAGGTTCGGCACGCCCGAGGAAGTCGCCGAATGCGTATATTACCTCGCAACGGCGAAATACGTTACGGGGCAGATCGTGGGCGCGGACGGCGGGTTTTCGCTCTGATGTGAAAATTTTTGAAAATTTTTCCAAAAAACAAGGAGTTTTCGCTTTTTTTACGAAATAACGTGTGATGAAGGAAAAGACCTACGAAAAAGAACGCGCGTTTCTCTCGCAGTATGCCACAAAGTCGTACGAGAGCAAGGGGCGGCTGCGGGAGGAACCCGCCTGCCCCATGCGAACCGACTTCCAGCGCGACCGCGACCGCATCATCTATTCCAAGGCGTTCCTGCGGCTGAAAAATAAGACGCAGGTCTTTTTCGCGCCCGACGGCGATCACTACATGTCGCGCCTTACGCACACGCTCGACGTCTCGCAGATCGCCCGTTCGCTCGCACGCTGTCTTTCGCTCAACGAGGATCTCGCCGAGGCGATCGCGCTGGGGCACGATCTGGGGCATACGCCCTTCGGACACGTCGGCGAACGCGTGCTCGCCTCCCTCAATCCCGCGGGATTCCGCCACAGCGAGCAGTCGCTGCGCGTGGTGGACGTGCTCGAAAAGGACGGAAAAGGGCTCAATCTCACCTTCGAGGTGCGCAACGGCATCGTCAACCACACCAAGAGCGGGCATCCCGCCACGCTCGAGGGGGCGGCGGTGTCTCTCGCCGACCGCATCGCTTATATCAATCACGATATCGACGACGCCATCCGCGCGGGCATCATCCGCGAGGAAGATCTGCCCGCCGACGCCGTGAAGGTGTTCGGACGGGATACCTCCGAGCGCATCAATGCCGCGATCCTGGATATTTACAAGACCTCCAAAGACAAGCCCTATGTGCGCATGTCGGAGGAAAAGGGCAGGGCGCTGGACAACCTGCGCACGTTCATGTTCGAAAACGTGTACGAGCACGCCAACCGCCTCATCCAGGAGAGCGCCGAACGCATGCTCCGCGCGCTGTACGCATACTTTTCCGAGCGCCCCGGGGAACTTCCGCCGCTCTACCGCACGACGGCGGAGACGGACGTCCCCCGCGCGATATGCGATTATCTCTCCTCCATGTCCGACCGCTATGCGATCAATGTGTTCAAGCGTCTGTTTGTGCCGCGGGAGGGGAGCGTATGAAGGATTTTCAGGCGTTTATCCGCGAACTCAAAGAAAAAAACGACATCGTGGAGGTCATCGGAAGTTATATCCCGCTCGAGAGAAGGGGATATAATTACTGGGCGTGCTGTCCGTTCCACCACGAAAAGACGCCCTCCTTTTCCGTGAACGCTGCCGACGGCTACTATCACTGTTTCGGGTGCGGCGTTTCGGGCGACGTCATCGGATTCGTGAAGGGGTACGAGAACGTCGATTTCATGCAGGCAGTGCAGATCCTGGCGGCGCGCGCCCATCTGGAGGTGCCCGCCTACGACGACCGTTCCGCCGAGGAGGCCGCCGCCAAGAAAAAGAAGCGGGACAGGCTGTCTGCGCTCATGCGCGATACCGCGCGTTTTTACTTCAAAAATCTCTATTCGGGGCGCGCGGAGGCGCACATCGCCTATCTTCACAAGCGCGGGTTTTCGCCCTCCACCGTCAAAAAATTCGGCATCGGCGCCTCGCTCGATTATCATTCCCTGCCGTCCTATCTGCTCGCGCAGGGGTACACGCCGGAGGAGTGCGTGGAGAGCGGCGCCTGCGCCCGTACCGACGAGGGCAGGCTCATCGATTCGGAGGGGGAGCGGCTCATCATCCCCATCATCAACCACATGGACGAGGTGGTGGCGTTCGGCGGGCGGCTGCTGAAAAACGCCGACCGCGCAAAGTACAAGAACACGCGCGAGACCATGCTCTTCAACAAGAGCAAGACGCTTTACAATATCAACCTCGTCAAAAAGGAAAAGCGCGCGGGCGGGCTCGCCTCGCTCATCATGGTGGAGGGGTACATGGACGCGATCTCCCTCTACGAGGCTGGGTTCCGCGGCGTCGTCGCGAGCATGGGGACGTCGCTCACCAAGGAGCAGGCGCGCCTTGCCAAACGCTATACCGAAAATGTGTTCATCAGTTACGACGGCGACTTCGCGGGGCAGAAGGCAAATCTGCGCGGGCTCGAGATCCTCAAACAGGAGGGGCTGAAGGTGCGCGTCGTGCCCATGCCCGACGGCATGGATCCCGACGACGTGGTGCAGAAACTCGGCGCCGAAGGGTACCGGGAGTGCCTCGGCAAGGCGATGCCCCTCATCGATTTCCGCCTGTTCGCGGCAAAGCGCAAGTACGATCTGACCAAGACGGAGGAACGGCGCGACTATGTTTCGGAGGCGCTGTCCATCGTGCGCGAGGCGGAGAGCGCGGCGGAACGGGAGGAGCTTTTAAGGCGCATCTCGGAGGAGACGCGCATCAGCGTCGGCGCGCTCCAGCGCGATCTTGAGAACGCGCCCGTCGTGCCGAAGGCGGCGGAACCCGTCCGTCCGAAAGAGGACGACGCTAACAGAGAAAAAAAGGCGGCGCGGTTCTTGCTTGCGGCGTGCCTTCTGGGCAAGCCGTATGCGGAGAGTTTCGACCTCTCCTCCGTCGATTTCGACGACCCCGCGCACCGCACCATCGCGCTGTACATCATTTCCGGAAGGAAGGCGGGGCGCGTGCGGGCGAGCGGGATCTTCGATCTCATGCCCGCCGACGGCGAGCTCGCCGAGATCCTCAACCTCGACTACGGTGACAATCTCGATTCTCCCGCCGCCGAAAAATATTTTCAGGACTGCGTGAGAACGCTCAGGGAAAAATCGCTTTCCGAGAAGATCGCCGCGGCGCGCGTGCGCTACGCGGACGCCTCCGACGAGGAACGACGCGAACTTCTCAGGGCGATCGACGAATATACAAAACAACTCAAAAGCCTTTCGGCAGGAGGAAGAATATGAACGTAACGGAAGAAAAGCTGAACGAACTGATCGGGAATATCGCATCCGATTACCGCATGAAGGGGAGCATCTCCACGAATGCCCTGTGCGATATTCTGGAAAAATACGATCTTGCGCCGCAGCAGATCGAGCAGATCTATAAGGAACTGCCCGAAAAAGGCGTCTCCATTTTCGACGAGGACGAACGCGACAAGGAGCTCTTCGAGCAGGCGCTCTCCGATATCGGGCTGGATGACCCGGTCAAAATGTACCTCAAAGATATCGGCCGCGTGCCGCTTTTGTCGAGCGACGACGAGATCGAACTTGCCCGCAAGATGCAGGATGGCAACGAAGAGGCGAAACGCCGCCTTTCCGAGGCGAATTTAAGGCTCGTCGTCTCCATCGCAAAGCGCTACGTCGGGCGCGGCATGCTCTTTCTGGATCTCATCCAGGAGGGCAACCTCGGGCTCATGAAGGCGGTCGAAAAATTTGACTACCAGAAGGGCTTCAAATTCTCCACATACGCGACGTGGTGGATCCGTCAGTCCATTACCCGCGCCATCGCCGATCAGGCGCGCACCATC
>CALVWO010000038.1 GCA_944367465.1 uncultured Clostridia bacterium | reverse complement strand
GAAAAAGAAGATTTTTGCAATCGGTTTGGCAGCAGCGATGTCCGTGACGGCAGTCGGCCTTATGGCGGGCTGCGGCGACGGGAGCGCAGAAGGAATCACTGTTGCGTTCAGCCGTCCGTCTACGTCCGGCACCTATGGCGCATTCAATGAACTTGTTGTAAACAGCGACGGCGTGACGATCGACGATTTCATTAAGGACGGCGGCAGCTTTGCGCGCAATGTGCAGACTTCTCAGGAGACGGGTAACGTCATCGCGGATGTCGCGGCTACGAGCAACGGGCTCGGCTATATTTCCCTCGGTTCGGTTGCGGCAAACACCGATAAGATCAAAGCCGTCAAAGTGAACGGGGTCGAGGCTACGGTCGCGAACATCGAAGCGGGTACGTACAAGCTTTCCCGTCCGTTCAATTTTGTCTATCGTACGTCGGAAGGACTCACCGATCTCGCGCAGAACTTCATCGATTTCATCGAGAGCGCCGACGGTCAGGAGCTCGTCAACGAGGATTACATCGGGCAGGCTGAGACGGTGAAAAACTATACGCCGTATGCCGGAACCGAGAAGGTGCTCACGCTCACCGGTTCCACTTCTGTTCAGCCGCTCATGAATGAGTTCATCATCCCTGCCTTCCTCAAACTCAATCCCGGGATCACGGTCAACTGCTCCGGTACCGGTTCCGGTCAGGGCGAGACCGATGCGGTTGCAGGCAAGAACAATCTTGGTATGATCTCCCGTGAGCTTGGTTCCGATTATGCTGATACATTGACCGCTTACACCATCGCGCTTGACGGTATCGCTGTTATCGTGCAGAAGGACGTCAATCTTTCGAACGTCACGTTCGATCAGCTTTACAACCTCTACATCAACGGCACGGCGATCCCCTTTGACGCAGAGTAACCCTCACATAAGCAAATAATAATTCCGCTGGGGAGCAGATAGGCGCCTCGGCGGAATTTCACGGTTATTTTATTAAAATTATGGAAGCAGCAAAAGTAGAAAGTAAACAGGGGAATACCATAAATGCCGGAAAAGTGAAGAATACGATGGCGAAGTATCTGTTCTTCGTCTGTGCGTCGCTTTCCGTGCTTGCCGTGTTCGGTATTATCGGCTATATCCTCTATGCAGGGATTCCTGCTTTCCGCGACGTCGGTTTCTTCCAGTTCGTATTCGGTACGAACTGGAACCATGACGCAGGCATTTACGGCGTACTTCCGATGATCGTAAGTACGCTCGTCGTAACGCTGGGAGCGATCCTCGTCGGCGGAACGATCGGCGTGTTTACGGCGATTTTCCTGGTGTTCTGGTGTCCCGATAAGTTCCATCTTCGTTATGAAGGGGAGAATAAGTTCCTTAAAAACTTCACCGCGTGGATCAATAAGATCAATCTGCGCGCTGTGTTTGATCAGGTCATTAAACTGCTGGCAGGGATTCCGTCCGTCATCTTCGGTTATTTCGGGCTCACCTTTATTGTGGGAGCCTTCGCGGGATTTGATGTGTACGGGATCGGAAAGGGTGCGCTTTCCAGCGCGCTCGTGCTTGCGATCATGATCATTCCTACGGTGACTTCGCTCTCTAAGAATGCGCTCGAGGCGGTGCCGGAGCACTATTACGAAGGGGCGCTTGCAATGGGCAACACGAAAGCGCAGGCGGTGTTTCGCGTTGTGTTCCCTGCGGCACGTTCGGGTATCATTTCGGCGCTCATCCTCGGCATCGGCAGAGCTGTCGGAGAGACGATGGCGGTCAACATGGTATCGGGCGGACGCGTATACTTTCCGGACGGACTGTTTACGCCTATCCGTACGCTGACGACAAACATTGCGCTGGAATTTGCGGATGCATCGCAGGGCTCGATATTGTTCGCAGCGTTGTTTGCAACGGGATTCATCCTGCTTGTGATCGTCCTTCTCATTAACCTTTCCGTCAACCTCGTTCCCAAAGAGTTCAAGGGGAAGCGCGGAAAGAAGGAACTCCACGGTGAGAGTGCGGAGATCATTTATCAGAAGAAGGGGCTTGTTCCGGAGATCCTGAAGTATGTCGCAATGTTTTTTGCGGCAGTCATTGTCGTCATTTTGGCGATGCTCATCCTGTTTATCCTCATCAACGGCATTCCCAATCTGAAATGGGATTTCCTGTTTGGTGAATCGACGCATCAACATCCTTCGCTTGTCCCTTCGTTTATAGCTACCGGATATACGATCCTCATAACGCTTGCGATCTCACTTCCGCTCGGGATCGGCGCGGCGATCTATCTTGTGGAATACGCAAAGCCCGGCAGCAAGGTCGTCAAGGTGCTGCGCACCTTTGTCGATACGCTCTCCGGCGTGCCGTCCATCGTATTCGGTCTCTTCGGTAATCTGCTGTTCGTTTCTGCGTTTGGATATTCGGTATGGGCAGGTTCTTTCACAATGGTGCTTGTCGTCCTCCCCACGATCATCCGTTCCACGGAGGAATCTCTGCTCGCGGTTCCCGTATCGCTCAGAGAGGCAAGTTACGGTCTCGGCGCGAGCAAAGTCCGTACGATCTTCAAGGTCGTCCTTCCTTCCGCGTTCCCCGGCATTGCGACGGCAGCCATTCTGGCGATGGGACGTATCATCGGTGAATCGGCTGCGCTCATCTATACGTCGGGTATGCTCATCACATCCGCGGGCGCGGCGGCGAATCCGGGCAATATGGCGCCTACGCTCACCGTATTCCTTTATATGTGCTGGGCGGAACCTACCAATTACCTTGGCTACGATCAGGCTTACGCAACGGCGGTCGTCTTGCTCATCCTGACGGCGCTTCTCAATCTGTGCGTTTATCTGATCCAGCGCCACGTAAAAAAGAAGAGATGATCTGGGAGATGTGAGGTTGCTATGTTCAATTTGAAAAAGAAAAAAGAAACGGCTGCGGACGAGACCGCAGAGAAAAAAAGCCCGCTCGATATCTTTGATTTTTCGGGCGAGAACGCGATCACGATCAAGGACGTCGATCTCTATTACGGGGAGTTCCAGGCGCTCAAAAAGATCAATATGGAGATGCCCAAATATAAGATCACGGCGATGATCGGCCCCTCGGGCTGCGGCAAGTCCACCCTCATCAAAACGCTCAACCGCATGAATGATCTGGTGGAGGGGTGCCGCGTCGAGGGCGAGATCACCATCGGCGGCATCAATATTTACGATAAGCGCGTCGACCTTTCCGCACTGAGAAAGAACGTGGGCATGGTGTTCCAGAAGCCCAATCCGTTCCCCATGAGCGTGTACGACAACATCGCTTACGGGCCGCGTACCTTCGGCATCAAGAAGAAGTCCACGCTCGACGAGATCGTGGAGCGCTCCTTAAAACAGGCTGCCATGTGGGACGAACTCAAAGACCGCCTCAACAAGTCCGCGCTCGGGCTCTCGGGCGGGCAGCAGCAGCGTCTGTGCATCGCGCGCGCGCTCGCCGTCGGTCCGCAGATCCTTCTGATGGACGAGCCGACTTCGGCGCTCGACCCCATCTCCACGGGCAAGATCGAGGAGCTGTGCGAAGAGCTCAAAAACGACGTCACCATCGTCATGGTCACGCACAACATGCAGCAGGCGGCGCGTATCTCGGATAAAACGGCGTTCTTCCTCCTCGGCGAGATGATCGAAATGGGGGATACCGAACAGGTGTTCTCCGCGCCCTCTCATCCCGAGACGGAGCGCTACATCACGGGCAGATTCGGTTAAAACAATTCACGAATTTCTTTTTTTACTGACAAAAAGAAATTCCGTGAGGTTTAAGAAAACCCCGCAGTCGCTCTCGCTTTGTGCGCGTTTTTCTTCGCCGCCGCTGTTTTCGCAACAGTATAGCACGCGGCGGCTTCATCTTTCCGCGCAAGCCGCGTGAGCGGCAAATGTAGGTGAGCGGCGCGTTATGCGCAGCACCGCAGTGCGGTGTGCGCGCGCCGCGAACTAAGAAATTGCCATTTCAGCGGCAATTTGTGTCCGACACGAGGAGAAAGTCTTCCTTGCAAAAGAATTTCGACGAAGTGGCGCACGAGCGCTACGCGCGAAGTACCGCAGGCGGCACACTACCTTGGTGTCGCCGAGCGGAAAAGCCATAACACAGCGACGGCTTTTCCCACGATTGACAGCGATAAGAGAGATATCAGGAGAAATTTCATGGCAGCAAGAAAATATTTTGACGAAGAGCTCGACGACCTGCATTCCACGCTCGGCCGCATGTGCTCGATCACGGAGAATATGATCAAGGACGCCGTTGCGTCGCTGAAAACGCTCGACAGAACGCTCGGCGCGTCCGTCGCGGAGACGGACAGAGAGGTGGACGATCTTGAGATCGCCATCGAAAAGAAGTGCATGCGCATCCTGCTCAAACAGCAGCCCGTTGCGAAGGATCTCGTAAAGGTCACCACGGCGCTCAAGGTCATCACCGACGTAGAGCGCATCGGCGATCAGGCGGCGGATATCGGCGAGATCGTGCGCTCCTATCCCGACGACAAGCTCTTCAAGGAGCCCGAGCACATCACCCGCATGGGCGATCTGGCAGTGGCAATGATCCATCAGAGCGTCGAGGCGTTCCTCAACGAGAGCGTGGGCGGCGCGGATATGGTCATCCACGCCGACGACGAGATGGACGCGCTCTTCAACGAGGTCAAGGCGGAACTCATCGAAAAGATCCGCGGCGACGCGCTCGTCGCAGATCAGGCGGTGCAGCTCCTTATGGTCGCAAAGTATCTCGAAAAGATCGGCGACTATGCCGTCAACGTGGGCGAGTGGGCGAAATACCTCGTCACGGGCGTGCACAAGGAATATCAGTAACGCTTTCCCGACAGAAAAAATACCGCGCAAAGCAGGGGACGGAAATACCGCCCTCTCCTTTGCGTATACAAAATTTTTCAACATAGTGAAAAACGCGTGACAAAGCCCTTTCTTTCTTGCTATAATGAATTTGTCTGTTTGCAATTATACGCAAGAGGGAAGTGTTTATGGAAGTAGTGTATCTCATCCTTCAGCTTTTGGGAGGGCTGGGGGCGTTCCTGATCGGCATGGAGATGATGTCGGACAGCATGTCGCGTCTGGCGCACGGCAGGCTGAGGACGATGCTCAACAAAACGGCGAACAACCGTATCGCGGGCGTCGGCATCGGCGCCGCGTCCACCGTCATCATTCAGAGCTCTTCGGCAACCACCGTCATGGTCGTCGGCCTCGTCAACGCGGGCATCATGACGCTTTTCCAGGCGACGTCCATCATCATGGGCGCCAACATCGGCACCACGATCACCGCCTGGATCGCCTCGCTCGGCAGCCTCGATATCTCGGCGTTCCTGCTCATTCTCACGGTCATCGGCGTATTCATGACCATGCTCTCCAGGAGCGAAAAAGTCAAGGTGATCGGCAACGTCCTCGCCGGGCTCGGCCTCATCTTCGTCGGACTGGCGTTCATGTCCGATTCGATGGATCCCGAACTGCATCCCGAGATCATGGATGCCATCAAAAACGCGCTCGCGGTCGTCAAGAATCCTTTCCTGCTGCTGCTCATCGGCATCGTTGCAACGGGAATCGTGCAGTCCTCCTCGGCGGTCACGAGTATCGTCGTCGTGCTCGCAACGAGCGGCGTGCTCATCGGCGGCACGGGCGACGGCGTGTATTACGTCATCATCGGCTCCAACATCGGCACCTGCGTCACGGCGCTGCTCTCTTCCATCGGCGCAAGCCCCAACGCCCGCCGCGCGGCGATCATCCACCTGCTGTTCAACTGCTTCGGCGCGGTCATCTTTACCGTATTCCTGCTGTGCTGGCAGCCCTTCGGCACCTCCTTTGCCGAGACGGCGCTCAACAGGATCTTCCCCGGAGACTATCAGTTCCAGATCGCGTTCTTCCATACGCTCTTCAACGTGACCTGCACCTGTCTGTTCCTTCCTTTCGCGAAGGGATTCGTCAAGCTGGCGAATATCCTCGTGCGCGAGAAAGCCGCGCCCGAAAAGACGGAGAACGAGGTCGTGGGCGATCTCGACGAACGTCTGCTGCTCCAGCCCTCCGTTGCGGTGGAGCACGTCTATCAGAGCGCGGGCAAGATGTTCGCCTATGCCGTCGGCACGCTCGACGAGGCGGTCGCCGCCTTCCTCAAAAAGGATCTCTCCGTCAAGGAGGACGTCGTCAGCCGCAACGAAAAACTCAACGAGGCAAACCGCGAGGCGGTGCAGTACCTCGTCAAGCTCTCCGCGAGCGCGCCCGTCTACGAGGATGAGAAGACCATTTCCAAAATGCACTATGTGCTCAACGACATCGTGCGTATCGGCGAACTTGCCGACAACGTGACCAAATATACCGACCATTACGAAAAGGATTCCCTCGTGTTCTCGGGCGAGTTCCTCACCATGCTCGAAGAGATGTACGAGCGCATCAAGGAGCTCTCCGCGGTCGCGTACGAGACCTTCCTCGAACACGACTTTGCCAAGCTCAGGGTGGTGGACGAGATGGAGGAGGGGATCGATCAGGATCGCCGCCGCCTCGTCAGCCAGCACATCAGGCGCCTCAACGAAGGCAAGTGCCAGCCCGAAAATTCGAGCGTGTTCATCAACCTCGTCGGGAACATGGAGCGCGCGGCGGATCACATCACCTACATTGCCCACTCCATCGAGTGAGCGCCGCGGCTGCGTGTAACATACGAAGAAACAGGATATTTATATGAGCAACACCGTTTACCTGCTTGAAGACGACGAGAGCATCTGCGAGCTCGTCAAATGCACGCTGGATATGCACAGCATCTCCTGCGAGACGTTCACGACCATCCGCGCGTTCAACGCCGCGCTGGACGCCGCTCTGCCCGACGTCGTTCTGCTCGACATCATGCTCGCCGACGGCAACGGGCTGGACGTGCTCGCCCGCATCAAGGCGCGCTATCCGTCGCTGTTCGTCATCATGCTGTCGGCGCTCGGCAAGGAGACGGATAAGGTGAAGGGGCTGAACGCGGGGGCGGACGACTATATCGCCAAGCCCTTCGGCGTGCTCGAACTCATCGCGCGCGTCAACGCGGCGCTCCGCCGCGCGCATAAGTCCAGCGTCATCCGCGCGGGGCAGGTCGTCATGAATACGGAGAACATGTCCGTCACCTATCACGGCAAGGAGCTCGACCTGAGCAACAAGGAGTTCCAGCTCCTCAAATATTTCATGCAGAACGAGGGGCGCGTCCTCTCGCGCGAGGTCATTCTCTCCGACGTGTGGGGCTACGACGGCGGCGAAACGCGCACGCTCGACAATCACATCGCCCGTCTCAGAAAGGCGGGGCTGAATTTTGAAACGGTTTTCGGCGTCGGCTATAAATTTATTGCAGACTGAAGAGGGGCGCGCGCCCCTCTTTTTATCATCGGATTTTGTCAACCGCGAGGGAACAGGGTATGAAAAAGCGTATCATGTGGCTGTGTTTTGCCATTACGGCAGTCGCGCTCATCGTCTTTTCCGTCATTTCCACGGACGTATATTACAGGAACAGCATCGCGCACGCCGAAACGTATCTGCGCGCCTATATGAACGCGTTCGACGAGACGCGCACGCTCGACGCGGCGTATGCCGAGGAGCTCTCCGAAAAGCTGGACGGCGCGCGGGTCACCTTCCTCACCCCGGACGGGGGGTTCATCGCCGATTCGGAGGATGCGGACGACGCGTCGCGCGCGATGCGCCCCGAGGTGCGCGAGGCGATCGAGACGGGGGAGGGTTTCGACGCGCGCTCCTCCGCCACGATGGACGAAAATTTCGCCTATTATTGCAGGCGGTACGAGACCTGCCTCGTGCGGATCGCGGTGCGCACCGATTCCGTGTGGGGGATCTACGTCGATTCTCTGCCCGCGGTCGCATGTTTTCTCGCGGCAGACGCGCTCGTCTGCCTGCTCATCACCTACCTTACGGCGGGATTTATGCTCAAACCCATGGAAGACCTCGTCCGCAGCGCGGCGAAGGGGGAGCGCGTCGAGCCCGCATGCGGCGAGCTGGAGCCCGTGGCGGAGCTCATCAACCGCATGAACGCCGAGGCGGAGAACCGCGTGCTCGAGAGCAAGGCGGAGCGCGAACAGGTCGTCCGCGCGCAGCAGTCCAAAGATGAATTCATCGCCAACGTCACGCACGAGATGAACACGCCGCTCACTTCCATCCGCGGCTTTGCCGAACTCCTCGCCTCCGGCGCGCTGGACGGCGAGCGCGCCCGCAAGGCGTCCGCAACCATCCTCGCACAGAGCGAGCGGCTGCAGAACCTCGTCGCCTCCATCATCAATTACAGCGAGATCGACAGCGACGATCTGCCTCTCTACGAGGTGGACGCCTCCCGCATCGCCCGCGAAACGCTCGCGGCGCTCTCGCCCGAGATCGCCGAGCGGAAGATCGTCCTCCTCTCCGAGATCTGCGACGGCGTCATGCTGATGAGCCGCTACGAGCGGGTCACGGAGATCTTCGGCAACATCATCCGCAACGCCATCCGCTATAACCGCGAGGGCGGGAGCATCTCCGTCCTGCTCACCCGTGAGGAATTCACCGTCTCGGATACGGGCATCGGCATCGCAAAGGAGGATCTGGGGCGCATTTTCGACAGATTCTTTACGGTGGATAAGTCGCACAACGGAAAGAACGGCGGGTTCGGGCTGGGGCTCTCCGTCGTCAAAAAACTCTGCGGCAAACAGAACTGGCAGCTCACGGTGGAGAGCGAACCGGGCAAGGGAAGTACCTTCCGCATCGGCTTTTTGCCTGCCGAAGAAAAAAAATAATCATAAAATTTGAAAATCTTCCCGCGAAATGTTTGACTGAAAAAAAGAATATGGTATACTTATCGGCATGCAGCGCAAAGGCGCGCGCAAGGAGAAAAATATGAAGATCACGATGACGGACGCGGGGAAGGTCCCCGTCAGAGCGGGCAGCTTCGGGCTGTTCTTTGAGGATATCAACTATTCTCTGGACGGCGGACTGTATGCGCAGATGCTGGAAAACCGAAATTTCGAGGCAAAGGACGTCTGCGGCGACAAGGATAACTTCACCGTCACGCCCGACGGGAAATACGCGTGGAGCGTCTTTCCCGCGGAGGACGCCGCGGCGATCAAGGTCAAGGACGACCGCCCCCTGTTCGTCGAAAACCCGCACTATCTGCGCATCGAGGCAAAAAAGGCGGGCGCCGGCATCGTCAACAAGGCGTACGACGGCGTGTACTGCAAGGCGGGCATGCGCTATAAGCTCTCGTTCTGGATGCGCTCTTACGACTACCGCGCGCCCGTGTTCGCGGGCGTCTATGCCGGCGGAGAGAAGATCTTCGAGGTCAAGGCAAAGCCGCGGGCAGACGGGAAGTGGCACAAATACGAGTTCGGCGTGCGCACCGGAAAGAGCTGCGAACGCGCGCAGTTCCGCTTTACGCTCTCCGCGGCGGGAACGCTGCACGTCGACTGGTTCTCGCTCATGCCGGAGGACGCGGTGCTCGGCATTTTCCGCCGCGACCTTGCGGAGATGCTCCGGGAACTCAAACCCGGATTCCTGCGCTTCCCGGGCGGGTGCATCGTGGAGGGGAACACGCTTGCGAACCGGTATCTCTGGAAAAATTCCGTCGGGCAGACGGAACGCCGCAGGCACAACTGGAGCCGCTGGGCGGTACACGGCGCCTGCGAGGAAAACGGCTTCCGCACAGACTTTTCTCACTACGGGCAGACGCTGGGCGTAGGGTACTACGAGTACTTCCTCCTCAGCGAATATCTCGGCGCCAAGCCGCTGCCCGTGCTCTCGGTGGGCATCGCCTGCCAGTACATGTCGTCCGAGGTCGTCCCGCTCGGCGATCCCGCGCTGGAAACGTACATCCAGGAGGCGCTCGACCTCGTCGAGTTCGCGCGCGGCGGAAAGGATACCGTCTGGGGCAGGGTGCGCATCGAGATGGGGCATCCCGAACCCTTCGCGCTCGAATACCTCGGCATCGGCAACGAGCAGTGGGAAGCGGACGGGAACGAGTTTTACAAGCGTTTCGAGCTGTTTGAACGCCGCATTCACGAAAAGTATCCCGATATCAGGATCATCGGCACCGCGGGTCCCACGGTGGATTCCCCTTCGCACAAGAGCGCGTGGGAATGGACGCGCAAAAACCTCGAAGAAAATCCCGATTTCGTGTACGCCTGCGACGAGCATTTCTATGTTCCGCCCAAGTGGCTGTACGACAATGCCGACGTATACGACGGATATCCCCGCAAAGGGCTCGTATATGCGGGCGAATATGCCGCGCACGTCATGGAGGCGGGCGCAGGCAGGATGAACGCGCCGGAGTCCAACGTATGGGAGGGCGCGCTCGCCGAAGCCGCGTTCATGACGGGCATGGAGCGCAATGCCGACGTGGTCGTGATGAAGTCGTATGCGCCGCTGCTCGCGCGCCTCGGCTACACCCAGTGGAGCCCCGACCTCATCTGGTTCGACGGCAAGTCCGCTTACGGCTCGGCGAGCTACTATGTGCAGAAGCTGTACAGCCTCTACACGGGCGACGTCTCCTACAAGGTCAGAACGGACGCGCCCCGCACCTATGCCTCGGCGACCTCGCGCGACGATCTCACGTTCGTCAAGGTCGTCAATGCCGGCGAGGAAACGCTGACCGCAGACATAGAGGCGGATTTCAACTTCGGCGAACTGCTGCGCATCGTGCGCATGCAGGGCGAACTTACCGATTACAACACGATGGAGGAGCCCGCAAAACTCGCGCCCGCGGAGATCGCGCCCTCGGCGCCCGCCACGGTGGAGCTCCCGCCCCGCAGTTTCCAGGTGCTCGTGTTCCGCAGATAACGCACCGTCATCCCCGCCGCGCGGCGGGGATTTTTCTGTGCAAAAATCGCGTTGGCGGCGCATTTTCCTTTACAAACCGCGCCGTTTCTACTATAATAACTCTATATGATCCACATTGCCGACGGTTGGAAAGATTACTCCGTCCTCGCCACGGGGGACGGCTATAAACTCGAGCGCTGGGGGGAGCACGTTCTGCTCCGTCCCGATCCGCAGGTCATCTGGCGCGCGCAGCAGGATATGTTCGCCTATCCCGGGCTCTCCGCCGTCTACCGCCGCAGCGAAAAGGGCGGCGGCGCATGGGAGTACAGGAAACCTCTCCCCGCGAGCTGGAACATCGGCTATAAGGATCTCACCTTCAAGATCATGCCCATGGGGTTCAAGCACACCGGGCTGTTCCCCGAGCAGGCGGTCAACTGGGAGAAGACGGGCGCGCTCGTCAGGGGCGCCGTCGCCGCGGGCAGAAAGGTAAAAGTGCTCAACCTCTTCGCCTACACGGGCGGTGCGTCCGTCGCCCTCGCAAAGGCGGGCGCCGAGGTCACGCACGTCGACGCGGCGAAGGGCATGGTGGAGCGCGCGGGCGAAAATGCGCGCCTTTCCGGCATCGCGCAGGGCATCCGCTACATCGTGGACGACTGCAAAAAATTCGTTCAGCGGGAGATCAGGCGGGGCAACCGCTACGACGCCGTCGTCATGGATCCGCCCTCCTACGGCCGCGGGCCGAACGGCGAGATGTGGAAGATCGAATCCGAGCTCTTTCCCTTCGTGCGGCTGTGTGCGGAGCTCCTCGCCGACGATCCGCTCTTTTTCCTCATCAACAGTTATACCACGGGGCTGCAGCCCACGGTTTTAAGCAATATTTTATCGCTCTGCCTTGCGGGGCGCAAAGGTCGCGTCGAGGCGTACGAGGTGGGGCTGCCCACCGAGGAGGGGATCCCTCTTCCCTGCGGCGCGGGAGGTATTTACATCCATGAATGAAGTCTATGAACCCACCATTCTGTACGAGGACAACCATCTCCTCGTCGTTCTGAAGGAGCAGAACCTCGCCTCCTGTCCCGATGAGAGCGGCGATAACAACCTTCTCGACCTGCTCAAAGAGTACGTTAAGCGCACCTACGGCAAGCAGGGGAACGTGTACATCGGGCTCGTGCACCGGCTCGACCGCCCCACGGGCGGCGTGATGGTGTTCGCCAAAACGAGCAAGGCGGCGGGCAGGCTCTCCGAGCAGATGCGCTCCGGCGATTTTGAAAAGCGCTACCTCGCCGTCCTCAACGGCGCGCCCGTGCCCGAGAGCGGAAAGCTCACCAACTGGCTGAAAAAGAACACCGTCAACAACATGGTGTATCTCTCCACGGAGGGAACGGACGGGGCGAAGTACGCCGCGCTCGACTACCGCGTGCTCGAAAAGAAGGGCTCGCTCGCGCTCACCGATATCAAGCTGCACACGGGCAGGAGCCACCAGATCCGCGTCCAGTTTGCCGGCATCGCGCACCCCGTGTTCGGCGATATGCGCTACGGCGGGGAATACGCGCAGAAGGGAAAACTTGCGCTGTGGGCGTATTCGCTCACCTTCACGCATCCCGTCACCAAAGAGCGCATGCGGTTCATCGGAGAACCGCCTGCCGAAGAAACGCCGTGGAGGTTTTTCGAGACGGAAAAATATATCCGTCCCGTGTAAATTGCGCGAAATTTGCATTTTTCGCCCCCGTCGGTGCCGATACCGCTTGACGAACGAAAAAAATTTGTGTAGAATATACAAGACAGTTTAAAACAAGTCGGGGATATCTCCGATTGCGGAGTCCGTTTTCATGAACAAAGTTAAAGTACGCTTTTTTACATTGATATCGCTCATCGCTCTTCTGATCGTCACGTTCGCGCTGGCGGTCGGTTCTGTGCTTCCCGGAAAGTTTGCGCAGGCGGTCACGGCGGTCGATTATGATCCCGGCGCGGTATTTGCCGCGGGCGTCGGCGGCACCGTGGGCGCGTCCGAGGCGGGCGAGGGTGACTCCTCCTACGTCGAGTTCTCGCTCTCCGACGGCGGCAAAGTGCATTTCAGGCGCGATCTCGCGCTCAAATGGTACAGCGCGGCGCAGGAAGGGGAGGAAGGCGATCCCGACGCCGCGACCCCCGGCATCGCAAGACATTTCAAGCTGGTCTTTTCTTTCCCGTCCCTCGATTTCGAAACGCTCACGCTGGAATTCTCGGGCGACGAAGAGAATATCTCCAAAGACGGACAGGCGGTCAACAGCATCGTCTTTATCAAAAACGATGACGGTTCTCTCACCGCCGTTGTGAAAAACGCCTCCCAGCAGGATATGGAGAACAACGCCGAAGGGCTCGACTCCGTCACCATCCCCGCCGCTTCCGCAACGGGAGACATCACGGTCGAACTCAAGGATCCGACGGCCGAGAGCGCCGTCGCGGGCGATTATGCGGTCGAACTCACCTGCGGCGAGACCGTTTTAAGCAGCGAATTCACCAACATCGGCGGGAACTTCATGGAGTACCGCTCCTCTGCGGCAACGTCGCCCAACACGCCCATGACCTTTACGGCGGAACTTCCCGAGGGCGCGGCGGAGGGCGCAACGCAGAAAGTCCTCGTCAAGGAACTCAACGGTCAGTCCTTTGTGCTCACGGAGGAAGGCAAGGTGCACGACGATACCGCACCCGTGCTCGTGCTCAACGAGGAGGTGTACGCCTTCACGCTCGGGCAGCGTTTCTCCCTCTCCTATGAGGCGATCGACGTCTGCGACGACACCGTATCCGTCACGCGTTCCTACTATATGGCGGCGCAGGACGACAACGGCAACTACGTCGCGCCCGACGCCTCGGCGGACGACGACTACGAATACAGCACGCTGACGACTTCTACCTACTTCATGCCCGTCACGAACGGCGAAGTGGAGCATGTGAGCATCTACTTCAATCTCGATGACGGCAGAACGCGCAGCGACGACGAGAGAACTGCGGAACGCGTGTATCTTACATGGTATGCCGCCGAGAGCATCGATCAGGAAAAACCCATCGTCGAAACGCTGAACGGCTGCGACTATATCCGCGTCGACCGCAACGAAGAGGGGCCTGCCTACGTCGGGCTCACGACGAACGATGTGGATCAGGAGAACGTCTATTCGGACGAGACCGCATTCAAAAACGAGTGCGAGGCATACCAGCGCGCGCTCGACGACGCCGCGGCGGCAACGAGCGCGGGTTCCGGCGCATACCTCTACCTGCCTTCGCTCCGCGGACTCATTTACAGCGATTACGCCGATTACCGCAACCTGCAGTTCACGGTATTCTATTATAAGGAATCCCAGTCCGCAGATGAATCCTCCTCCTCGGCGAGCGGGCTCGACTATAACGACCTGCGCATCGAGGTGGACGAGAGCGGAACGTACCGCATCCGCATCATCGCGTCGGACGCCTCCTCCAACGGAATGGAGTACTACAACAAAGACGGCGAGCTTGTAACGCTCTCGAGCGAAAACGTGTGGGAGATCGACGAGATCCCCGAGTTCACGGTCGAGATCGGTTACACGGGCGCGAGCATCGAGGATCCGGGCGCTCAGGATTACGGCTACCGCGACCGCACCTACTCCATCGAAGACTTCGAGGTCATCGCGCTCGACGGATATATCGAGGACTACACGCTCTACTACTTCAATTCTTCCTTGCTCGGCGAAGGCCAGACCATGCCCACCTACGACGCGTGCGTCGAGAATGCCGAGGACTATGTCACGAACACCTATAAAGACAGCATGGTCGTCATCAATACCTACAACAGTGACGTGACGGAAGACGACGAAAACTGGGACGATACCGACAATGCGTATGAGTGGAATCCCGATTCCTCGCTCTCCTTCGTGCCGCAGCGTTCGGGCATCTACTTCGTCGAACTGCTGGTCACAGACCCCAACCTCTCGGGCATGACGGCAACGCAGTACATGGCGATCGAGGTGCGCAATCCCGTCGATATTATCCCCGGGCAGTCGTACTGGCTCGAGAACAACATCACTTCCGTGGTGCTCTTCTCCATCTCGGCGTTGCTCGCGGTCATCATCGTCATTCTCTTCGTGGTCAAGCCTTCCGATAAGAACGTGAAGGAAGTCGATCTCGAAAAGCTCAAGGGCAGAAAAAAGAACGATAAAAAATAATGTATGAGCGCCCCGCAGCGATCGGCTGCGGGGCGTTTTTTGCGGTGCGGGCGAGCCTCGTCCGGTTTCTTTCCGCGTGCGCGGGGGCGCGGATCGCCGGCAGGATACCGGCGCTGTGCCGCTGCATTTTGCGCCGTCCGCGCGGGGATTGATATGCACCCCAAAAGTTGGACAGACTTTAGGGGGTGCATATTTTTATGTCAAACGGAAAAAGATTTCAAACAA
>CALVWO010000037.1 GCA_944367465.1 uncultured Clostridia bacterium | reverse complement strand
AATGAGCCCGGTTGGGTACCGAACTCATTCCCATACAATCTAATATTTTTTGTCCAAACTTTGGGGTTCACTTCAAAAAGAAGCGCTGCGGCGCTTCTTTTTTTTACTTCTCAGGAAACAGGTACGACGTTGATCGCACGGAGTTTTCCCGCGTCTTTGGGATCGGGTTCCGTTTCAAACGTCACCTTCTGCCCTTCTTTCAACGTGCGGAACCCCTCCGTCTGGATCGCGGAGAAGTGGACGAACACATCGTCTCCCCCTTCGTCGTTGGCAATGAACCCATAGCCCTTTCCGTCGTTGAACCATTTCACAGTTCCGTTCATATTGATTTCCTCCTCGGCGCGCAGTCGTAAAACGTGCGCACCGATGCGTCACGAGTCATGCCTTCCCACGCCTTTTTTATTATACGCGCCGAAAATGGCATTGTCAAGACCCATTTTTCAAATATTGGTTATTTTTTCAAATATTTCTCGAGCAGAAGCGCGCTCGTTGCAACGAACGAAGTCAACTCTTCCGGTGTAAGCTGGCGGTAATTCATGAGCGCGAGATAGTAGATCTGTTCTGCCGCCTTCGCCTGCTCTCCCTCTTCCGCAGACTTGAGTGCCTGAACCGCGGGGTTTGCCGTGTTGACGACGAGCGTCACGTCCACGGGAGATTCTCCCATCCCGTAGAAGCTGTGCATCTCGCTCATCCTGCGGACGAACTCGGAAACATTCACGACGGCGGGCACGCCGGCGTCTTTGAGTTTTTCCGTCTTCACGGTAACGCGCTTGCCTTCGAGCGCCTTTTCGAACAGCTTTCTGAGCTCTTCGTCCTCGCCGCCTTCCTCTTTCAGCGCACCGTCCACATCGGCGTCGATCCGCATGAAACGGACGCGGGTGGGATTTTTATATTCGAGATAGCTCAGGAAATGCGGGTCGATATAGGTATCGCAATAGATCGCGTCGAGCGCCGCGTCTTTGAACATCTTGATATACTGCGCCTGCTTGTTCTCGTCCGAAACATAGTATACAGCCTGCGGTTCCTTTCCGTTCTTCGCGTCCTCTTCGGAGACCTCTTCCCCGAAGAACGACGTCACGGGACGGTACTCGCCCGCAAGATTTTTATAGATGATGATATCCTCGACCTTTTTGTAGAACTCTTCGTCCTTGATGCAGCCGAACTTGATGAAGGTCGCAATGTCGGGCCAACACTTTTCATATTTTTCCTTATCGTTTTTATAGAGCTCGATGAGTTTGTCGGCAACTTTTTTCGTGATGTGCTTTGCGATCTTCTGCACCTGCTTGTCGTTTTGCAGGAAGGAACGGGATACGTTGAGCGGGATATCCGGACAATCAATCACGCCGTTCAGCAGCATCAGGAACTCCGGAATGACCTCTTTGATGTTATCGGCGATATATACCTGATTGCAGTACAGCTTGACTTTTCCGCGCTCAAGCTCCACCTGTTTTTTTACCTTGGGGAAATAGAGGATCCCTTTCAGACGGAACGGATATTCCATATTCAGATGGATCCAGAAGAGCGGTTCATTGAAGTCCATGAAGGTATCGCGGTAGAAAGTCTTGTACTCTTCCTCCGTGCATTCCTTGGGCTGTTTGAGATAGAGCGGGTGCGTATCGTTGACGGGCTTATCGTCCTTGCCTTTCGGATTGAGATAGATCTCGTACGGCATAAAGGAACAATATTTGCGCAGGAGATCGCGCACAACATTTTCCTGAAGGAATTCCTTCTCTTCCTTTGCAAGGTGCATGACGATCTTTGTGCCGCGCGTCTCTTTGTCGCAGTCGCCGATCGTATATGTGGCGTTGCCGTCCGACTCCCAATGGACGCCTGTCGCATCGTCCTTATACGATCTTGTAAAGATCTCGATATCCTCGGAAACCATGTACGCGGAGTAAAATCCGAGTCCGAAATGCCCGATGATGCCGTCGCCGCCCGCCTTTTCGTATTTATCGACGAAGTCGGCGGCGCCTGAGAAAGCGATCTGCGTGATGTAATTTTCCACTTCCTCTTCCGTCATGCCGATACCGTTATCCTCAACGGTCAGCGTCCCGGCTTTGGGATCCGTCGTCACGGTGACGCGGTAGTTTTCTTCTGCAGAAGCCTCGCCGAGGTCGACAAGTTTTTTATGTTTCGTGATCGCATCCTGCGCATTGGAGACGATCTCGCGGAGGAAGATGTCCTTCTCCGAATACAGCCACTTTTTAATGATCGGCATCATATTTTCGCTTGCGATGCGAATGTTGCCCTGTTTTTCCATAACCTGTGCTCCTTGTTTTTGCTTTCCTAAAATATATAACCATTAAAATCTGCAAATAAACAAAAAATCCGCCGTATAAGCGGATTTTTTTCATACCTTTTCAGGTAAATTTACTTGTTGTTATCGTCGTTGCCGAGGAGATCGGCGATGGATGCGCCGCTGAATCCGCCGTCGCTCCACTCTCTGTACTCTTCCTCATCGGCATAATCGCTCGCGGTGCGGCGGTTCTGCTTGCGGGAACGTCTTCTCTCGCCGCCCTCGCGCTGTTCGTCGCGGTCGCCGCGCTCACGGGACTCCTGCCAGGGACGAGGCTGGAGCGCCTTGATGGAAAGCGTGATCTTGTGCGCCTCGGGATCGAACGCAAGAACCTTTGCGTCGACTTCCTCGCCGATGGTCAGCACGGAGGTGGGATTCTCAAGCCATTCATGGGAGATCTGGGAGACGTGCACGAGCCCGTCGATGCCCTTTTCAAGCTCCACGAACGCTCCGAAAGGAACGATGCGGACGACCTTTCCATGCACGATATCGCCCTCGGCATAGCGTTCTGCTGCAGTGTCCCAGGGACGGGGCTGGAGCTGCTTGTAGCCGATGGAGACTTTCTTGTTCTCGCGGTCGATCTTGAGAACTTTGAACTGATAGGTCTTGCCGATCTCAAGCACATCCGTAACTTCCTTGACGCCCGTCCAGGAAAGATCGGAGATGTGTGCGAGACAGTCAAAACCCTTTACAGAAACGAACGCACCAAAGGAGGTAACTCTTTCGACCTTGCCCTCGACAACGTCGCCGACGTTGATGGAGTCGAAGAACGCCGCCTCTTTCTCTGCCTTCGCAGCCTCTCTCGCAGCCTTCTCAGCCTCGAGGATGACGCGCTGGGAAGCGATGATCTCCTTTCTGCGCTCCTTGCGGATCTCAAGCATCTTGAGACGGAGCTTTTTGCCGACCATTTTATCGAGCTCTTTCACATAGCCTGCGCGGATCTCGCGTGCAGGGACGAACACCGCATAGGTGCCGAGCTCGGCGGTAAGACCGCCCTTGTTGAAGCCCGTGCAGACAACGGAGAACTCTTTGCCCTCTTCGATGTCTTTCAGAAGAGCTTCCTCTTCCTTGACCTTTTTAACTGCCTTTTCGGAAAGCTTGACGGGCTTGGTATCGACGACCATGACGTCGATGCTCTCGCCGACCTTTTCCGCATAAGCCGCACGGTCGTACTCCTCGCAGTCGAGCTCGGACTTTTCGACGAGAATTTCTCCCTTGCCCGAAACGGAGACGTAAACGCCCTCGTCCTTCGCAGAGACGATCTTTACGGTAAGGAGCTGACCGCGCTTGTAAGGCGTTTCGCGGTCGATGTTCTCGATGACTTTTGCCATCGTGGGCTTTTCGTCTGCAGCTTCTGCGATCGCTTCCGCCTGAGGAGCTGCTTCGACTTCTGCCTTCACCGTTTCCTCTGCGACGGGCGCCTGAGCTTCAGCGACCGTCTCGTTCTGTACTTCCGTGTTGTTTTCTGCCATTTTGCTGAGAACCTCCGAGGTCAGCCAATCGGGAGTGCTCGCCCCCGCTACGACGCCGACCCTCTTAAAATTTTTGATTTTTTCATATTCGAAATCGTCCGCGTTCTTCAAGCGGAATACCCGCCCGCAGTACAGAGACGCAATTTCGCCTAATTTGTTGGTATTGCTGCTGTTGAGACCGCCGATGACAAGCATCGCATCCGACTGCTTTGCGATCCGCTCGGTCTCCTTTTGCCTGCAAACAGTAGTATAGCAAATTGTTTGGAAAATCTCAACTGTTTTTGGACGTACTTTTTGAAGATTTTCCGCAATTTTCGAAAATCTTTGCACAGAAAAGGTGGTTTGGGAGACCAGGACGATGTCTTTGCCCTCTAAAACCGAGAAATCCTCCTGCGCAGAGTCAAAAACAAGCGCCTCGCCCGAGCACCAGCCGACGAGCCCGACGACTTCGGGATGTTCCCTGTGCCCCGCGATCACGACCGTCCTGCCCGAGGCGGACGCCTCCTCGACGAGTTTTTGCGTGTGCCGCACAAAAGAACAGGTGCAGTCCACAACACGGATCCCCCGCGCCTCGCAGGCGGCATAAACCGCCTTGCCGACGCCGTGCGAACGGATGAGCAGCGTGGCGCCGTCCGGAACCTCATCGAGGCGTTCCACTACAATAAGTCCGCGCGCGCGTATACGCGAGGTGACGTCCTCGTTGTGGATGAGCTCTCCGAGAACATAGGTATTTTCCGGCGGAACGGAGAGCGCCGTATCGACCGCCTTCTTTACCCCGGAGCAAAAACCGCAATGCTCGGCAACCAGAATTTTCAACGTTTTTCAGCTCCCTTTTCCCTGCGGCTCGCTCGGAATTCGTCGCGCAGTTCATACAGCCTGTTTTCCAGAAGTTTATCTGCCTCGCCGTACTCTTCCGGAGTGAGTTTTCTGCCGTAATAGTCGGAAAGTTCCATCGGCTCGCCGATCATGACGTGCACCCTGCGGAACGGGCGCGGACGGTCGCAGATGACAAGCGGGATAACGGGCGTTCTGGATTTGATCGCCAGCATCGCGGCGCCCCCGTGGAAGGGCAGAAATTCATCTCCCGGCTTTCTGTTGCGCGTCCCCTCCGGAAAAATGACGATCTTCTCGCCGTTTTTCAGAACCTTGAGCGAATCCATGATGCTGCGGACGTCCGAACCGTCGCGCGCGGCGCCGATCACCCCGACGCGGCGAGCCACATATCCCAAAACGGGCGCATGCATCACCTCTTCCTTGGCGATAAAATGCACGCCTTCCCACGTCGTGTGCGCAGGGAAAAAGACGTCGAGCAGGCCGTAATGGTTGCATACGTAAATATAAGCGCCTTTTCCGACTTTTTTATAGCCGTGAAGTTTGAACGGAAAGATCAGCGCGTGGATCGGATAAAAAATGACGCGGAGCACATTCATGAAGTGCATGACATGGCGTCCCTTTTTATCGGCTGGAAACAGGAGACGGCGCTGTTTTTCCTGCTTTTTGCGTTTTTTCTGCTCTTTTTCAAGACGTTTCTGTTCTTTTTTGGCAGCGCGCGCCGCCTTTTTGCCGTCCTTTTCGGAAATGTTCGTCTCTTCCATCAGATCTTCTCCTGCATTTTACTTTTGATCGTGCGGAGGACTTCTTCTATCGTCATATCCGAAGTATCGATGAGCACCGCGTCGTCCGCCCTCTTCAAAGGCGCGAACTCACGCGTGGAATCCTGCTCGTCGCGGGCGGCGATCTCCTGCTTGAGTTTTTCAAAGTCGACCTGATAACCCTTCGCCGTCATCTCGTCGGCGCGGCGCTTTGCGCGCACCTCCGCGCTGGCGGTAAGAAAGAACTTGAAATCGGCGTCGGGAAGCACAAACGTACCGATATCCCTTCCGTCAAGCACGCACGACATTTTCCCCGCAATCTCACGCTGTTTTTCGACCATCTTCATGCGCACGCTCATGTGCCTGGAGACCGTAGACGCAGCCATCGAAACTTCGGGCGTCCGGATCTGGCCGGAAACATCCTCTCCGTCCAGCATCGTATGCTGCTCGCCGTCTCGGTAAACAACATTGAGCGGGATATCGCGCATCAGAACGCAGACCTGCGCCTCGTCCGCCACATCGATCCCCGCCCGGAGGGCTGCAAGCGCACAGGCGCGGTACATTGCGCCCGTATCGAGATACAGAATATGGTAATCGCGCGCAAGGAGCCTTGCGATCGTGGACTTTCCGCTTCCCGCAGGACCGTCGATCGCAACATTGAACTTCTGTGCGACGTCTTTGCGAAGGACGCGTGCACCGCGCAGATAGACGTGATGCGGCGCGTCGTTCTTTTCGACAAAGAGCATCACGCGGATGCAGAGCCTGAGCCCGCCTTCGATATCGGGCTCCTGAGCCGAAAAGAGCGAACAGCCCTCAAACCCCGCCTCTCGTGCCGCCTTGGCGGGATAAAAGGAATGAATATCGGAAGTACTCGAAAAAACAATGCTCACGACTTCCTCACGCTTGAGAAAATTGCGGCTCTCGATCTGTTCCAAAAGTTCCCTGACCGCCGCGCGTATCTCTTCGGGGCTGTCCTCTGCGATCGTCGTCGCTCCGCGAATTACCGTCATTTGTTGCCTCCTGTGATAAATCTATCGTACATGAAATTTATAAAATTGTCAACAGACCGTAGCAATAATTTGAATCAAGATAATAGTATGTCAGACATATTACTATGTAAATTCAATTATTTGGCGTTTTCGCCTGCCAGATACCCCGTAGAAAAGGCGATCTGAAGGTTGAACCCTCCCGTAAAGGCATCGCAGTCGAGGACTTCGCCGCAGAAGAAAAGCCCCTTTACGAACTTACTCTCCATCGTCGCGGGATCGATCTCGTTCAACGCGACCCCTCCCGCCGTAATGACCGCCTCGGAAAACCCGCGCAGTCCCGTGATCGTGAGCGGCAATGCCTTGAGCGCAGCAAGCACCGAACGGCGCTCCTCTTTCGTGACCGCATTCGCCTGCTTTTCGAACGAAACATGCGCCGCGCGCAGAACGATCTGAACTGCGCCCGCGGGCAGAAGTCCGCGCATCACATTTTTCATCGATTCGTTCTTCCGCTCCGTAAAATCGCGGATGAGCCGTTCGTCAAGTTTTTTTTCATCGAGCGCCGGCTTGAAATCGAGCGCGACCGCGATCTCAGGGAGAGGCAGATCGTTGATAAGCGCCGAAAGTGTAAGCGTGAGCGGTCCGCTGATCCCATAATGCGTAAAGAGCAGTTCGCCCATCTCAGAATAGATCACCTTTTTTCCGCGCTTTGCGGAGAGCGTCACATTTTTGAGCGAAACGCCCTGCGCCGCCGACACATCCTCCCGCACCTCAAGCCCAACAAGCGAGGGTCTGCACGGAACGCAGCTGTGCCCGAGTTTCTCCGCAAAGGAATAGCCGTCTCCCGTCGATCCCGTCGAGGGATACGAGAGCCCTCCGGTTGCCACAATGACCGACGAACACGCATACGACGCCTTATCCGTGCGGACGGCGCACACCGACCCGTCCCGCACCGCGATCTCCCGCACCGTCTCGCCGAGACAGATCCCGACTCCGGCGCTGCGGCAGGCGCGCTCCAGCGTTCTGGTCACGTCGCTCGCGTGATCCGTGACGGGAAACACGCGATTTCCCCGCTCCACTTTGAGCGCAAGCCCCTGTTCTTCAAAAAAAGACATCGTGCTCGCAGGCGGAAAGGCGTAGGCGGCGCGTGTCAGAAACTTTCTGCCGTGCACGACGTTTGCCAAAAAATCGTCAGGCAGGCAATCGTTCGTGAGATTGCACCTGCCCTTCCCGGTAATATATATTTTTTTTCCGAGCTTTTCGTTCTTTTCGAGAAGAACGACGGAATTTCCGCGGCGGGCGGCGGTATACGCCGCCATTAGCCCCGCCGCGCCGCCTCCGACAACAATGACCTTCTGCATATTTCCTCTTGAAAAACGAGGGCGCGGCGCCCTCGTTTTCGACTTTTTTCGTCCGATCTATTGACCCGTTTCTAAAATTATAGCCGAATTATCGTCAAATTGCAAGAACATCTCGCATAAAATCGGAAGCATCGGCAATTTTTCGGCTTATCCTTCGGGCGGGGCGGGCGGCTCTTGTTCATCGCCCTCCTTTTTGACGCCCTTCTTTACGACAGAACCGTCTGTATCAACGATCTCCACCGAAAACTCATCTTTTCGGATCTTCTTTTCGACGCGCGTCTCCCTGTGGAATATTTTCTCGCACCAGGCGAGAATCGCGTCCGACTTTTTATACAGCACAACGAACAGAGCGACAACGAGCGCAAACAGGATCCCCCAGATCATCAGCCCCCACCACGTATCGAACGGGATCAGCGTAATGGAATAGCTCGTCGTAAATATCGCAAAAATACGCGAAATGAGTATGACCACGATAAAAAACGGAAGCGACATCGTGGAGATCCCGGCAACAAAGCAGAGAACGTCGTCCGGAAAAACAGGCAGAAGAAACATTGCGGAAAGGAAGAGTTTATCCTTCCCTTTGATCTTTTCGAGCCATTTTTTCAGAGTATCCTCTCCGACGATCCACGCGACAACGCGAAATCCCGCATATCTTCCGATCAGAAACGCCACGACGGAGCCGATGAGGATCCCCAAAAGACTGTACAGACTTCCGTAGAGCGGCCCGAAGAGCGCGCTGCCCGCCACAACGGTCACAGTGCTCGGTATAGGCAGAAGAACGACCTGCAAAAACTGCAATGTAATGAACAGTACGGTCATCCAGCCGCCCGACTGTTCCAGGTATTCCTTGAACCTCTCTTCGTCGCGGATCACTTCCGCGAAACCCGTTTTCAGAAGGATATATGCAACGACCGCAATAAAGATGAGCAGAACGTACAGGACAAGACAGCTCCTGGAAATAAGCTGCTTGCGCAGAAAACAGCATATACAGTCGGTCGTCAGGACTGCGGCGTTCAGAACGGTACCGCCGATCAGGGCGAGAAAATACCAGTGCACCGCCCAGCTGCTGCGAAAATACGCGAGCGACAGAACAAAAAAACACTCGAACAACGCCGCGAGCAATGCCATACTTAAAACATGCGCCACATCGTTCCGGCAGGAACGTTTTTTTCTTGTCGCCATACCAGCCCTTCTCATACCATTATATTATATCCCGCAAACAGAATATTTAGTCTGCCGCGGGAATACCGCCGCGCGCAAGTTCGTCGCAGCGATTATTGAGTTCGTTATCCGCATGCCCCTTAACTTTATGAAAGATGACCTTGTGTTTGTGCGTCAGCTCCAGGAGTTCCTGCCACAAATCTGCATTCAGAACAGGCTTTTTATCTGCCTTCTTCCAACCGGAACGCGCCCAACCGTCTACCCAATGCTCGCGGAACGCATTGACGGTATAGGCGGAATCGCTGTAAATATCCACCTCGCAGGGAAATTTCAGCGCTTTCAGCCCCTCGATGACCGCCGTGATCTCCATGCGGTTATTCGTCGTTTCGAGATCCCCGCCGTTCAGCTCCTTGCGGTGGTCACCGTATAACAGCACAACGCCCCATCCTCCGGGGCCCGGGTTTCCGGAACAGGCTCCGTCCGTATACAGCGTCACGCGTTTCATTCCGAAAGTTCCTTTGCCCGCCTGACCGCGGCATCCACTGCCCTTAAGACGCTGCCTTCAAAGTCGTCTTTGCGGAAACTGTCGAGCGCCGCGACCGTCGTGCCGCCCTTGGAGGAGACCGCCGCGATGAGTTCTTCGAGCGATTTCTCGGAGGATTTTGCCATTGTAACACCGCCCTCCAACGTCTGGAGCGCAAATTTTTTCGCCTGCGGCTCCGTCATCCCCTGTGCAACGCCCGCACGGATGAGCGAGAGCAGAAACAGATACACATAGGCGGGGCCG
The DNA here is from genome assembly GCA_944367465.1 of uncultured Clostridia bacterium. Taxonomy (GTDB): domain Bacteria; phylum Bacillota; class Clostridia; order Christensenellales; family Borkfalkiaceae; genus Gallimonas. Next base: position 6,831 of record CALVWO010000037.1, on the reverse strand, counting down.
CTCCCCGAAACGCCCGTAACGGCATCGAGCAGCGATTCCGGAACTTCCTCCGCCTCGCCGACCGCCTCAAACAGCCCGTGAACAAACGCCTTCTCCCGCTCTGTGAGGTCGGAGCAATCCGTTCCCGCCATTCCTGCCCCAACCGAACAGGGAAGATTCGGCATGATGCGCGCCACCTTTTCCGCTCCCGTCGCACGTTTGACGGACTCCTTTGTTTTGCCCGCCATGATGGAAATGAATACGGCGCGCGACCCGCTCAGCTCCTCAGCCACTGCGGGAAAAACCTGCGGCTTGACGGAGATCAGCAAATATTCGCACGAGGCAGCCGTTTCCCGGTTCCCCTCGGCAAGACGTACGCCGAGGTCAGAAAAAATACGACGGCGGGATTCGTCCGGTTCGCTGACGAGGATCTCTTCCGCCGCAAGGAAGCCCTTCTTTATGGCGCCCCTTACGATCGCCTGTGCCATGAATCCCCCGCCGATCACGCCAAGTTTTGCCTTTTTTTCCATAATATGCACCTCTCAGACGGCAGACCGGAAACAACCGCCTCCGGGCGGCGATCCGCCGTATTTTTTCAAAAAAACAAAGGACGCCGAATACCTTCCGGCGCGAATCGCACCGCTCGATTTCCGACATCCTTCCGTTTGGCAGGGGAGACGCGATTCGAACACGCAACCTACGGTTTTGGAGACCGCTACTCTACCGTTGAGCCACTCCCCTGTGCGCATTGTATTATATACGATAAAAACTATTTCGTCAAGTTTTTACAACGCCAAACGGGCAAAAATTCTCACTTTTTCGACGCGGAATCACACCTTGCAGCCATAAAAGCGTTTTCCGTACCATCTCTTTCGAAAATTACTATAACAGATGGCGCAGAAAAAGTCAATGACGGGCGTGTGAAGAAAATGAATAATATGCGTAACCTGATTCATTCTGCCATGATCGCCTTGACGGAAACACGGTCGAGACGGCGCGACATGAACAAGACAAACCCCTCATAGCATGCGATGAAGACCGCAAGGACAATGAAAAAGACGGGCACACTGAAATGATATTCGATCCCATAGGCACTGCGGAACAGGAGATCGACCATCCCCTTGAGAAGCCCCCACTGATAGAGCGTCCCCACGGCAAACCCGATAAGCGCATACAGCCGATATCCGCCGAACACGCTCTCCGTTCTCCGATGATAAGAATAGCCGAGCGATTTCATGACGGCAATATCTTTTCCACAGCGCTTGACGAGCGTGGAAAGCGGCATCGCCAGGATCGCTCCGGGCAGGACGATCCCGATGATCAGGATCATCGCCCCCATCGAATCGGACGAGAGATCGTGCCTCGAAAGCCCCATCTGCATCATCGAAGAGAAGCACCACGCGCCGCGGGCAACAAAAAACGCGATCGATTTTTTCCGCGAAACGTTGCACCGCATGAGTTCATGCATGAAGTTCTTCCGCTCTTTCATTTCCTTCACCCGGACATGCCCGGAGAGATCCTGCCCGCGCAGCATTGCGGAAACGGTACGGCAGAGCAGCAGACGCGCAAACAAAACGGCAAGCACACAGACCGCCGCAGGAAATGCGACAACAAACAACAGCAGCGGGAGAACATGAAAGGAGATCTCCACGCCCAGACCGATATCCATCTGCGCATACACATACGGCATACACGCCCAGGACAGTCCGTACCCCGCAGCGCTCCCGAGAAATGTACTCGCGCCGAACACGAGGAAACCGAGCGCAATGCGCGCGTCGGAATATCCCATCGCTTTGAGGATTCCGAGCTCCTTAACGTGTCCGTCAAGAAAAAGTTTTATGTAGAATATCAGAACGCCTGCAGCAATGAGTCCCAGTCCGCAGCCCGATATCACGCACACCATCACCGCCATGCTCATCTGCGCCTCGTAGAGGGCGCTCAGCTCCGCAGGAACAGCACCGAACGCGGACGCATCGGCATAATAACTGAAAAAGAGCGTACAGACGAACGCAAGACAGCAGGATACGAGCGCCACGCCGAACAGCCTGAGCCCGTCTTTGAGAGAAACGATCATATCACCACCCGATCTCAAAAGCCGTCTTCGGAGACGCGTTCCGCTGCGTGCTGACGAGCCTTCCGCTCGCCAACCGCAAGACGCAGTCCGCCGTCTCGGCAATGTTCGCGTTGTGCGTGACTGTGATCATGGCAAATTTCCGTTCCCGCCTCAGACGCAGCAGCAGGTCGAGAACATTCCTTCCCGTGTCTTCGTCAAGCGCACCCGTCGGTTCGTCCAGAAAGAGCACTTTCGGACATTAAAATGAAATAAAAAAAGCAGTACTATGTTTCGCATAGTACTGCGTAAAATATCAAAATATCAGTTTTCGTAACCGTTTGGATTGTTTTTCTGCCAATTCCACTGATCGCGGCACATATCCTCGAGGTCATACTGCGCTTTCCAGCCGAGCTCCTCCTCCGCCTTTTTGCTCGATGCGTAGCAAGCGGGAACATCCCCCGCGCGGCGCGGCTTGATCTCGTAAGGGAGTTTTTTACCGCACGCCTTCTCGAAGGCGTGGATCATATCGAGCACGCTGTACCCGTTTCCCGTGCCGAGATTATAGATGTGTACGCCCGGCTCCCTGAGCTTTGCGATCGCCGCAACGTGCCCTCTCGCAAGGTCGACGACGTGGATATAGTCGCGCACGCCCGTACCGTCGGGCGTAGGATAATCGTTTCCGAACACCCCGATCTTCTGAAGTTTCCCGCTGGCGACCTGCGCAACATAGGGCATAAGATTGTTCGGGATCCCCTTCGGATCCTCTCCGATCCGACCGCTCGGATGTGCGCCGACGGGATTGAAATAGCGCAGGAGCGCAATGTTCCAGCGGTTATCTGCACGATAGAGATCTTTGAGCATCTGTTCCTGCATGAGTTTTGTCGTCCCGTAAGGATTGGTCGTCATCAGGCGGCAATCCTCATCGAGCGGGAGCCGCTCGGGCTCGCCGTACACCGTTGCCGAGGAAGAGAAGACGAAATTGCGCACGCCGAACTTTTCCATCGTCTCCAGAAGCACAAGCGTCGAGATCAGATTGTTATCGTAGTAGAGGACGGGTTTCTGCACGCTCTCGCCCACCGCCTTGAGCCCCGCAAAGTGGATGACCCAATCGACGTTGTGCGCAGAGAAAATTTCTTCGAGTTTCGCGCGGTCGCGCACATCTGCGACATAGAAATCAAATGACTTTCCGGTGATCTCCTTGACGCGGCGCATGCTCTCTTCGCTTGCGTTGCTCAGATTATCGACGACGACGACCTCATAACCCGCATCCAGCAATTCTACGACGGTATGCGAACCGATAAAGCCCGCGCCGCCCGTTACCAAGACTTTCATTTCACGCCTCCTTATCCTTTTCCAGCAAAGAATACTCTATAAAATATGAAAAGGCAAGTAAAATTTTGTCCGATTTCGGACATTTATTGATATTTCGAAATCAGACGCGGACTTCACCCTGCTCACCGAGCGAGGCAGCATGCTTTGCGAGGATCGGATCGATCTCCGTCTCGATGAACTCGACCGTCTGCTGCGGGGCGCGCCCGACGAACTTCTTCGCGTCGAGGATCTCGTCGAGACGATCCCAAACGGCGCGGAACATATCGTCCTTTCTGATGCGGTCGATGAGGTCGTTTTCGCCGCCCTCCACTTTGACGTTCCGCCCTGCCTCCATGGAAAGCACGCGGATGCGTTCGTGAAGTTCCTGGCGGTTCCCGCCCGCCTTCACACACTCCATCATGATATTCTCCGTCGCCATGAACGGAAGTTCCGCCGCAATATGCTTTGCGATGACTTTTTCATAGACGACGAGATTTTCCGCCACGTTCAGATAGATATTGAGGATCGCGTCCACCGTGAGGAATGCCTGCGCGAGCACGATGCGGCGGTTTGCCGAGTCGTCGAGCGTGCGTTCAAACCACTGCGTGGAAGCCGTGACCGCCGTATTCATAGGCAGCGAGATCATATAGCGCGCCAGAGACCCCATGCGCTCCGAGCGCATCGGATTGCGCTTGTATGCCATGGCGGACGATCCGATCTGGCTCTTTTCGAACGGTTCCTCGATCTCTTTCATGTTCTGAAGGATGCGGATGTCGTTGGAGAATTTGTAGGCGCTCTGCGCGATCTGCGAGAGCACGCACAGCACGTTATAGTCGAATTTTCTGGGGTACGTCTGCCCGGTCACGCCGTAGACCTTGTCCCAGCCGAGCTTTTTTACGACGCGGCGTTCCAGCTCCTTGACGCGCTCCGTATCGCCGTCAAAGAGCTCCAGAAAACTCGCCTGCGTACCCGTCGTACCCTTCACGCCGCGCAGACGGAAGTGCGCGTAAAGATTTTCGACGCTTTCGTAATCGAGCATAAGATCCTGCAGCCAGAGCGTGGCGCGCTTACCAACAGTGGTGAGCTGCGCCGGCTGAAGGTGCGTAAACCCGAGGGTGGGAACGTCCTTGTACTTCAGCGCAAACTTCTTGAGCTTTTCCATGACGTTCACGAGCTTGCGGGTGACGATATCCAGCGCGTCGCGCATGATCATCACCTCGGAGTTGCAGTCCACAAAGCAGCTCGTCGCCCCCAAATGAATAATGGGCGCCGCCTTGGGCGCAACGTCGCCGTACGCCTTGACGTGCGCCATGACATCGTGCCGCACCAGGCGTTCATATTCTTCCGCCTTCGCATAGTCGATATCCCCGGCATGCGCCTTGAGTTCGTCGACCTGCTCCTGCGTGACGGGAAGCCCGAGCTCCATTTCCGATTCGGCAAGGGCGATCCAGAGCTTTCTCCACAGACGGAAACGCTTTTCGTCGCCGAAGTTTTCCTGCATCTCGCGGCTCGCATAACGGGTGTTCAAAGGATTTTCATAAATACGCTTGTCTGCCATGTCTTTATCCTTATTTTATCTGATAATAACGGGTTCGGGATACTCCACGCCGAACGTCTCCGCCGTGACCTTTTTCATCTTCTGCTCTTTGAGCGGTTTATCGCGGAAATCGGTGCGCACCGAGGCGATCGCGTCGATAACGTCCATCCCCTCGATGACTTTGCCGAACGCCGCGTACTGTCCGTCGAGATAGTCCGCGTCCGCATGCATGACAAAGAACTGCGATCCCGCCGAATCGGGAACCTGCGTGCGCGCCATCGAGAGTACGCCGCGCTGATGTTTCAGGTCATTTTTCACGCCGTTTGCTGAAAATTCACCCTTGATACAGTATCCGGGGCCGCCAACGCCGATGCCCTTAGGGTCTCCCCCCTGGATCATGAATCCCGCAATGACGCGGTGGAAAATGACGCCGTCATAAAAGCCCTTTTTCACAAGCGATAAAAAGTTGTTCACCGTGTTGGGCGCGACTTCGGGATAGAGCTCGGCTTTAAATACCTTGCCGTCCTCCATCTCAAACGTTACGATAGGATTTGCCATATAATACTCCTTATTCCTCGTATTTTTCGATCTTGGTTCCCGCTTCCTTAAAAAGTTCGAGCGAGAAATCATCGGGATACCCCTCTTTATACACCACGCGCGCGATGCCTGCGTTGATGATCATCTTTGCACAGATGACGCAGGGCTGATGCGTGCAGTAGAGCGTAGCGCCCTGGATGTTGATGCCGTAACGCGCCGCCTGGATGATGGCGTTCTGCTCGGCGTGCACGCCGTAGCACAGCTCTGCACGCGTGCCGCTCGGGATATTGAGTTTCTCTCTGAGACATTCCCCACGCTCGATGCACGAGGCGATCCCCGCGGGCGCACCGTTGTAACCCGTCGTCATTACGCGCTTGTCGCGCACGATAACGGCACCCACCTTCCTGCGGAAACAGCTCGACCACGTTCCGACCTGTACGGTAAGATCCATAAACCGTTTATCCCATTTCTCCATAAGCCACCTCTCGGGATATTATACACAATTTTTCAGGAACTGTCAACGAAAGCCCGTAAAATCCGCCGTCTCTCACATTATTTTTCCAAAAAAATGCAAAAAAGGTGTTTGATTTACGCGCCCGTGCGTTTATAATAAGTACGATAGAAAAAACCAAAGTTTTCGGAGGTAATTATGAACATCAAACCCTTGTTCGATAAAGTGGTCGTTGAAGCGGTCACCGTCGAAGAAAAGACGAAGAGCGGATTCATCCTTCCCTCTTCCGCACAGGAAAAACCGCAGACCTGCGTCGTCGTTGCAGTCGGCCCCGGCGGGATCGTAGACGGCAAGGAAGTTAAAATGCAGGTAAAAGTCGGCGATAAAGTCCTCTGCTCCAAGTATGCGGGCACCGACTTCAAAGTGGACGGCAAGGAATTCACCATCATCAAGCAGAGCGACATCCTCGCCATCGTTGAATAAGCCAAACTTTTCGGGACAAACCGATAAATCTTTCAAATCAGTTTTAAGGAGTTAAAAATTATGGCAAAGCAGATCAAATACGGAGACGAGGCAAGAAAGGCGCTCGAGACGGGCGTGAACGTACTTGCCGATACGGTCAAAATCACGCTCGGCCCCAAGGGCAGAAATGTTGTGCTCGATAAAAAATACGGCGCTCCCCTCATCACCAATGACGGCGTGACGATCGCAAAAGAGATCGAACTTCCCGATCCCTTCGAAAACATGGGCGCGCAGCTCGTGAAGGAAGTTTCCACCAAGACGAACGACGTTGCGGGCGACGGCACCACCACTGCCGTCCTCCTTGCGCAGGCGATCATCCGCGAAGGGCTCAAAAACCTCGCGGCGGGCGCAAACCCCATCATTTTGAGAAAGGGCATTGAGAAGGCAGTCGACGCGGCAGTCGCGCAGACCAAGTCCATCTCCAAAAAGGTCGACGGAAAG
>CALVWO010000036.1 GCA_944367465.1 uncultured Clostridia bacterium | reverse complement strand
CCATCGACGCAACCCTGACTTCGTACATGGTATGCCTATTTTCTGTCTTTATTCGTTTTGAGGATCTCCATGAACACCTCGGAGGGAACCTCCACCGTGCCCACCTGACGCATGCGCTTTTTCCCCTCTTTCTGCTTTTCGAGGAGCTTCTTCTTGCGCGTGATGTCGCCGCCGTAGCACTTGGCAAGCACGTCCTTGCGAACCGCCTTCACCGTCTCGCGGGCGATGATCTTGCCGCCGACCGCCGCCTGAATGGGGATCTCGAAGAGCTGGCGGGGAATGGCGTCTTTGAGATTTTCGGCGAGCATTCTGCCGCGCTTGTAGGCGTGATCCTCGTGCACGATGGTCGAGAGCGCGTCGCACACCTCGCCGTTCAAAAGGATATCCAGTTTTACGAGCTTACTCCGTTCGTAGCCCGCGATCTCGTAATCGAAACTCGCATAGCCCTTGGTGCGGCTCTTGAGCTCGTCGAAGAAGTCGTACACGATCTCGTTGAGGGGCAGGCGGTATTCGAGGCGGACGCGGCGGGCGTCGAGATACGTCATATCCTTGAACACGCCGCGCTTATCCTGGCAAAGTTCCATGATCGCGCCGAGATACTCGGGCGGGGAATACACCTCCGCCCTGACGATGGGCTCCTCCATGTACTCGATATCGGTGGGCGGCGGGAGATGGGAAGGATTGTCCACATAAAAGCTCTCGCCGTTCGTCTTGTGGACGAGATAGCTCACCGAAGGCGCGGTGGTGATGATGTCGAGGTTGAACTCCCGCTCGATGCGCTCCTGCACGATCTCCATGTGCAGCAGCCCCAGAAAGCCGCAGCGGAACCCGAACCCGAGCGCCACGGAGTTATCGGGCTCGAAGGTGAGCGCCGCGTCGTTGAGTTTGAGTTTTAAGATCGCCTCTTTGAGGTCGATAAACTTGCTGCCGTCCAGCGGATAGATGCCGCAGAACACGACGGGCTGTACCTTTTTGTACCCGGGGAGCGGCTCGGCGGCGGGGTTTTCCGCGCTGATGACGGTATCGCCCACCTCCACATCCTCGATGGACTTGATGCTCGCCGCGATGTAGCCGACCTCGCCCGCCAGAAGTTCGCCCTTGGGCTGAAGGCGGGGCGCGAACGCGCCCACTTCCGTCACGTCGTACGTCCGTTCGGAGAGGAACGTCCTGATCTTATCCCCCACCTTTACGGCGCCGTCCTTGATGCGCACGAAGAGAATGACGCCCTTGTAGTTATCGTAATAGCTGTCGAAGATGAGTGCCTTGAGGGGCGCCTCGGTATCCCCTTCGGGCGGAGGAACGAACCTGACCACCGCTTCGAGAATATCGCGGATATTCGTCCCCTCCTTGGCGGAGACGCAGGGCGCCTCGGAGGCGTCCAGCCCGATGACCTCCTCGATTTCCTGTTTCGTCTCCTCGACGCGCGCGGACTGCAGGTCGATCTTGTTGATGACGGGCACGAGCTCGAGGTTGTTTTCGAGCGCAAGGTAGACGTTTGCCAGCGTCTGCGCCTCCACGCCCTGCGTGGCGTCCACCACGACGAGCGCGCCCTCGCACGCGGCGAGGGAACGGCTGACTTCGTAGGTGAAGTCGACATGCCCGGGCGTATCGATGAGGTTGAACTCGTACTCGTTGCCGTCGAGCGCGTTATAGAACATTCTGACGGGCGTGAGCTTGATGGTGATGCCCCTTTCGCGCTCGATGTCCATGGAGTCGAGGAGCTGTTCCTCCATGTCGCGCTGGCTCACCTGACCGGTGAGCTCCATGATGCGGTCGGCAATGGTGCTCTTGCCGTGATCGATGTGCGCGATGATGCAGAAATTGCGTAAAAATTTGCTTGCCTTTGCCATATCCCTTTGTTTTCCTTTGCGTATATTATACTGAAAACGCGAAAAATTTGCAACCGCTATTGCAATCCCGCGGCGAAGTTGCTATAATGAATTATATGGATATTCCCTCTTTTTTGACAAGTACCCCCATCGCACACCGCGGGCTGCACGACGCCGAGCGCCCCGAGAACAGCATTGCCGCCTTCCGCGCGGCGATCGCGTGCGGCTACGCCATCGAGACGGACGTACGCTTTACCAAAGATAAAAAGCTCGCCGTCTTTCACGACGGCACGGTCGACCGCATGACGGACGCCTCGGGCAACGTCTCCTCGTTCACCGCCGCCGACCTCGTTACCCTGCGCCTGGGCGGAACGCAGGAGCGCGTTCCCCTCTTCGGCGAATTTTTGGAGGAAGTCGCGGGAAAGGCGCCCGTGCTCCTCGAGATCAAAGACATGGAGGGCGTGCGCGGCGAGGAGATCGCCGAAGCGATCGCGCGGGAGATCGGGAACGCGCCGCTCGTATACGCGGTGCAGTCCTTTCAGCCCGCATACGTGAAGGCGTATAAAGCCCTGCGCCCCGACGTCGCGTGCGGCGTTCTCGCAACGGGGCAGAAATTCACGAAGGCGGATTTCAACGGTTCCCCCTTCTGGCGCATAAAGGCGCACGTCCTCAAATATATGAGCCTGAACGGCTCCGTAAAGCCCGACTTCGTGAGCTACCGCGCGGAGGATCTCCCCTTCAGAAAGGTGAGCGCCTTCCGCGGCGCAAAACTTGCATGGACGGTGCGCTCCGAAGAGGAGGCGGCGCGCGTAAGGGCGTATGCGGACAACATTATCTTCGAAAATTTCCGCCCCGCTCCGTGAGGCGGGCGCATCGGCAGCGCCGCGCCCTTCGCAGCCGCGTAAAATCTGCGAAAATAATTGCGGCGATTATATTTATTCATACCAACCCCCGCGCCGCGATCTTTTGATTTATTGACAAACCGCGGAAAAAGGCGTATAATTTTTTGAAAAGACACAAAAGGCAAGCCGCTTATGTTGACTATCGAAAAGATCATTCACGCACAGCGCGTCCTCGAAGAGGCGATCTTCAAAACGGACGTCGTACGCACAAGCAACTTCATCGACGGATACGAACTGTACCTGAAGGCGGAAAACCTGCAAAAGACGGGCTCGTTCAAGATCCGCGGCGCGTACTACAAGATCAGCCGCCTCTCCGACGAGGAGAAAAAACGCGGCGTGATCGCCTGCTCGGCGGGCAACCATGCGCAGGGCGTTGCGCTCGCCGCGCAGAAAAACGGCATTCCGGCGCTCATCTGCCTGCCCGAAGGCGCGCCCATCTCCAAGGTGGAGGCGACCCGCAGCTACGGCGCGGAGCTCTGCCTCGTGCCGGGCGTGTACGACGACGCCTATAACCGCGCTATCGAACTCAAAGAAGAGCGCGGGCTCACCTTCATTCACCCCTTCGACGACGAGGACGTCATCGCGGGGCAGGGCACCATCGGGCTCGAGATCCTGCAGCAGGTGAAGGACGTCGACGCCGTCGTCGTTCCCGTGGGCGGCGGCGGGCTCATCTCGGGCGTGGCGTTCGCCGTGAAGAGCATGAACCCCAAAGTGCAGGTGTACGGCGTACAGGCCTCGGGCGCGGCGAGCATGGTGACTTCGCTGCACGACCACAAGATCGAGTGCCTCCCCTCCGTTTCGACGATCGCGGACGGCATCGCCGTCAAGCAGCCGGGGCCGCTCACCTTCGAATATTGCAGCAGATATGTAGACGACATCGTGACGGTGACGGACGAAGAGATCTGCGCCGCCATCCTCGCGCTCATCGAAAAGCGCAAGATGATCGCGGAAGGCGCGGGCGCGACGCCCATCGCGGCGATCATGGCGGGCAAACTCCCCCAGCTCAAGGGCAAAAAGGTGTGCTGCGTCGTCTCGGGCGGCAACATCGACGTCACCATTTTAAGCCGCGTGATCACCCGAGGGCTCGTGATGAGCGGCAGACAGTGCACCCTCAACATCGAACTTCTGGATAAGCCCGGACAGCTCGTCGCCGTCTCGCAGATCATTGCCGGATGCGGCGCGAACGTCGTGGGCGTACACCACGAACACGCAAACGCGGGCAGCGAGGTCATCGGGTGCTACCTGCGCATCGACATGGAAACGCGCAACTTCGATCACATCGCCCAGATCAAAAAGGCGCTCACGGACGCCGGATTCAAACTTTGCTGAGGAGGAAAAAGATGCAGAAGATCCATACGGAAAACGCACCCGCGGCGATCGGCCCCTATTCGCAGGCGATCAGAGCCAACGGTTTCGTGTTCACCTCGGGGCAGATCGCCCTCGACCCCGCGACGGGCGCAGTCGCGGAAGGCGGCATCGCCGGGCAGACGAAGCGCATCTGCGAAAACCTCAAAGCCGTGCTCGAGGCGGCGGGGAGCTCGCTCGATAAAGTCGTAAAGACGACGTGTTTCCTTGCGGACATGAACGACTTTGCCGCCTTCAACGAGGTTTACGGGCAGTATTTCACCGAAAAGCCCGCGCGCAGCTGCGTGGCGGTGAAAACGCTCCCCAAAAACGTGCTCGCCGAAGTGGAGGCGATCGCAACGGAATAAATTCACGAATTTTCTCGCCCAAAGGCTCGTCGCGGCGGAGCACAGTTTGCGACTGTTCGGCTTTACCGAACAGTACGCCAGAAATGCTCGCCGCTCCTCTTCGCAAAAAATCTTTCTGCAAAATCTTTTTTGCGAGTGTTGCGGTATGAGTATTCCGTGATTGGAGCAGGAAGTTGCTGACACGGCACTTTGTGCCTGACAGCACCTCCCGCTCTGCGGGCGAACCTTAGGGGCTTACAATTATAGTTCGCCCGCATTCACACCTACCTGAAAGTTGCTTGCGCAACAATTAGGGGCATACTGCGCAAAATAGCGATTTTGCTTGTATCTGTGATTTAATAGCAATATTTAATCACTCAGCCCCTTCGCCGCCAAATGCGGAAAAATTTCCTGTAAAAGTCGGTCCCGTACGGAGATTTACCGTCCGCCGTTCTGAAAAAGAAGGGCGGACGGACATTTTATTTTCCATAAACGCGCCCCCGCGGGCAATCTGCCCGCGGGGGCGCGTTTATGCAAGTAAAGCGTTTTTATGTCAGTTCGCGGAAAATCCGTGAATCTGCTATAAATAGCGTCCGCGAGGAAGGTTACCTTCCGCTGCGGTACTCAATTTGCGCATACCTGCGCTTCCGCGGAAGAGTGAGCTCGCGTGCGTTTGACTGTTGCGAACTGCACGTGAGCGAGAGAAACCATCCAAACACAAAGCCGCCGCCTTGCGGCGGCGACTGTTGGGTGTCTCTGAAACTCATGGAATTTCTTTTTGTCAGTTCAAAAAGAAATTCGTGAATCTTTTTACAGTTTCCAGATGAGTTCCTTATAGTCCGTCACCGAACGGTCGGCGGAGAATTTGCCGACGGAGCAGAGGTTCACGAGGCACTTCGTATCGAATTCCTTCGTGCCGTAATCGCGGAGGAGCTGTTCCTTGACGCGCACATAGTCGGCAAAGTCGTACAGAACGAGGTATCTGTCGGGCTGGTATCCCGTCATGAGGCTCTCGTAAAGTTTTCTCAGCATTCCGGAGCCGTCCTCGAACGTGCCGTTGATGAGCGTTTCCATGGCGCGCTTGAGGCGGGGATTGCCCTCCACCTGCTCGCGCGGGCAGTAGAACTGTTTGATGGCGCCCACTTCCTCGACCGTTGCGCCGAAAATGTAGTTGTTCTCGCGCCCTGCCTCTTCGCAGATCTCGACGTTCGCGCCGTCCAGCGTGCCGAGCGTGACCGTACCGTTGAGCATGAACTTCATGTTGCTCGTGCCGGACGCCTCCATGCCCGCCATGGAGATCTGCTCGGAGATATCCGCCGCGCACACGATCTTTTCGGCATAAGACACATTGTAGTTCTGCACGAACACGACCTTCATCTTATCGTTCACGGCAGGATCGCCGTTGACGAGCTTTGCGATCTCGTTGATGAATTTGATGACCGCCTTCGCCATATAGTAACCGGGAGCGGCCTTCGCGCCGAAGATGAACGCCGTGGGCGGGAAATCGGTGATCTCGCCGTCCTTGATGCCGAAGTAGAAATACAGCACGCTGAGCGCATTGAGCATCTGGCGCTTGTACTCGTGGAGGCGCTTGACCTGTACGTCGAAGATGAACTCGGGCGGGACAACGATCCCCTCGTGCTCCGCCATATAGTCGGCGAGCTTTTTCTTGTTCGCCTGCTTGATGCGCTTGAAATCGCCCACGATCTCCGGGATGAAGGGGGTGAGCTTGCGGAGTTCGGGAAGATCGGTATGCCATGCGGTGCCGATCTTCGAATCGATGAGCTTCGCCATCTCGGGGTTGTTCAAAAGCATCCAGCGGCGGGGCGTGATGCCGTTCGTGATGTTGACGAATTTCTCGGGGAAACGCTCGTACCAGTTCCTGAACGTCTCGGTCTTGAGGATGTTCGTGTGGATCTCGGCGACGCCGTTGACGTGCGCGGAGACGTAGATGGCGAGGTTCGCCATGTGCACGACGTTATCGCGCACGATGTAGAAAAGATTGGTATCCAGCCCGTCGCGCTCGAGCTTCTGCTGGCAGGCGACGATCTGTTCATACACGTCGGGAAGGATATCGCTGAGTGCGAGCGCGTCCCACTTTTCGAGCGCCTCCGCCATGATGGTGTGGTTGGTGAAGTTGAAACACCCGGCGCAGACGCCGAACGCCTCGTCGAAGGTGAGTCCCTCGCACTGCAGGATGCGCAGCAGTTCGGGAATGGCGATGACGGGGTGCGTATCGTTGAGCTGGAAGCACCACTTCTCGGGGAGCGCGCGCAGATCTTTCCCGCTCTTTTTGAACTTTCTGACGATATCCTGCAAACTTGCGCTCACCATGAAGTACTGCTGGCGCAGACGCAGGATCTTGCCCACCATCGTATTGTCGTTGGGATAGAGCACGTCGGTGATCTTGGTGGCGTTGAAGTTTTCCGTCGCCTTGACCTCGCCGCGCATCTCGTTGAAACTTGCAAAGTCGAACGCCTGCACGGGCTCGCTCTGCCACAGGCGGAGCGTGTTGACGACGCCGTTTTTATAGCCGAAAATGGGCATATCGTAGGGAACGGCGCGCACCGTCTGATCGGCGAACTTTACGAGCACCGCGTCGCGCTCGACGCGTACGCTCCACGGATCCCCCCATTTGAGCCAGTCGTCCCCTTCCTCGTGCTGGAACCCGTCCACGAACGTCTGGCGGAAGAGCCCGTAGCGATAGCGGATGCCGTAGCCGTCGAGCGGGATGTGTTTGCTTGCAGCGCTCTCGAGATAGCACGCCGCAAGACGCCCCAGTCCCCCGTTGCCGAGCGCGGCGTCCTCCACTTCCTCGAACTGTTTGAGGTCTTCGCCCACGGAGGCGAGCGCCTTTTCGGCGTCGTCGAGGATGCCGAGGTTGAGAAGATTGGAAAAGATGGCGCGCCCCATCAGAAATTCTGCGGAGAAATACCCGCAGCGGCGGCTGCCCGACTCCTTTTCCTTCTCCCAATCGGGATAGACGCTCTCCATGACCGCTTTGGAGACCGCGTTGTAAAGTTCCTTTTTGCCCGCCGTTTTGATATCGCAGGCATAATCCGCATGGAGCACCCGCTCCGTTTCCGCAAGAAATCTCTTTTTATCGAATTGCATGACCCTCTCCGTGATCCAAAAGATCTTCTTATAGTTTCGACTGTTCCATATTTTACCATACGCATACGGCGATGTCAAACTGTTTTTTTGTTCAAACGTGTATTTCGGCACCATGTGAAATTTTGCTGGGATTTTAGACAATTTTTTACATTTTTCCAAATATGGTTGAAAAATACGCGCGCGTATGTTATAATGGGGTAATGTCATTTTATTATTCCCGATTTGCGGAAGGTGACAGCGGAGATCCCGCGCAACGAAGAGGCGGAGATCCCGTTTTCAATGATAAGGAGGTTGTTATGAAAGAATGTGAAGCCGCATGCGGCACGGCGGAGCAGGCTGAAAAGCTGAAAGCGGTCATCGAAGAATCGCGCTCCACGCCCGGCTGCCTCATGCACATTCTGCAGGAGGCGCAGGGCATTTACGGCTATCTGCCCCTTCCCGTGCAGAAGACGATCGCGGAGGGGCTCGGGATCTCTCTGGCGGAGGTGTACGGCGTCGTCACCTTCTACTCGCAGTTCTCGCTCAAGCCCAAGGGAAAATACCGCGTGAGCGTTTGCCTCGGAACGGCGTGCTACGTGAAGGGATCGGACAAGATCCTCGCGGAAGTGGAAAAGGAACTCGGCATCAAGTGCGGCGAATGTACGGAGGACGGGCTGTTCTCCATCGACAGCTGCCGCTGCGTCGGCGCGTGCGGGCTTGCCCCCGTGCTCATGATCAACGAGGACGTGCACGGAAAGCTCACCCCCGAAATGGTGAAGGGCATCCTCGATAAATACAGAGAGGAGGCAAAGGCATGACCATTCAGGAACTTGAAGCCATCCGCAAGAAAAAGAAGGCGCTCATAGATGTGAGGCGCGTCGTCCGCGAACAGGGCGAAAAACTCGCAAAACAGACGGGTTACAGAAAACAGGTGCTCGTGTGCGGCGGTACAGGCTGTACCTCCTCGCACTCCATGAAGGTCATCGCCCAGCTCGAAGAGAGCCTCAAAGAGCTCGGGATCAACGACGTTCTGCTCGTCAAGACGGGCTGCTTCGGGCTCTGCGCGCTCGGCCCCATCATGATCGTGTACCCCGAGGGCGCGTTCTACGCGCAGATGACCCCCGAGCACGCCAAGGCGGTCGCCGAAAAACACCTTGTGAAGGGCGGCAAGATCGTAAAAGAGCTGCTCTACCAGGGCACCGTCGCCTCCGACGGGAGCATCATCCCCTTTGCGGAGACCCCCTTCTATAAAAAGCAGATGCGCATCGCGCTGAGAAACTGCGGCGTGATCGCGCCGGAGGACATCGAAGAGGCGATCGCCGCGGGCGACTACGAGGCGCTCGAAAAGGTGCTCACGAGCATGACGCCCGACGACGTCATCAACGAGATCTCGGCGTCCGGCCTGCGCGGCAGAGGCGGCGCGGGATTCCCCACCGGCAGAAAGTGGTCGTTCGCAAAGGCGTCGGCGGGCGACATCAAATACGTTTGCTGCAACGCCGACGAGGGCGACCCCGGCGCGTTCATGGATCGTTCCGTTCTGGAAGGCGACCCGCACTGCGTGCTCGAGGCAATGACCATTGCGGGATATGCGATCGGCGCGCACCAGGGCTACATATACGTCCGCGCGGAGTACCCCGTCGCGGTCGAGCGCCTGAAGATCGCCATCGCGCAGGCGCGCGAATACGGGCTGCTGGGCAAAAACATCCTCGGGAGCAGTTTTGACTTCGACATCGAGATCCGTCTCGGCGCGGGCGCGTTCGTCTGCGGCGAGGAGACCGCGCTCATGACCTCCATCGAAGGTCACCGCGGCGAGCCCCGTCCCCGCCCGCCCTTCCCCGCCGTGAAGGGACTCTTCGGCAAGCCCACCATTCTGAACAACGTGGAGACGTGGGCGAACATCAACCCCATCATCACCCGCGGCGCGGCGTGGTTTGCGGGCATCGGCACGCAGACCTCGACGGGCACGAAGGTGTTCGCGCTGGGCGGCAAGATCACCAACGTCGGTCTTGTGGAAGTCCCCATGGGGACGACGCTGCGGGAGATCGTCGAAGAGATCGGCGGCGGCATCCCCAACGGGAAAAAGTTCAAGGCGGCGCAGACGGGCGGCCCCTCGGGCGGATGTATCCCCGCGGAGTGCATCGATACCCCCATCGACTACGACAGCCTCATCGCCATCGGTTCGATGATGGGTTCGGGCGGCATGATCATCCTCGACGAGGATACCTGTATGGTGGACATCTCCAAATTCTACCTCGAATTCACCGCCGACGAGAGCTGCGGCAAGTGTACGCCCTGCCGCATCGGCACCAAGCGCCTTTTGCAGCTCCTTACGAAGATCACGGAGGGCAAGGGCGAACCGGAGGATCTTGTGAAGATCGAGGAGCTCGCCTCGCACATGAAACAGTCCTCGCTGTGCGCGCTCGGTCAGTCCGCGCCCAACCCCATCCTCTCCACGCTCCGCTATTTCAGGCAGGAGTACGTCGATCACATCGAAAAGAAGCACTGCGACGCGGGCGTGTGCAAGGCGCTGCTGACCTATTCCATCGACCCTGCAAAGTGCCGCGGATGTACGCTCTGCGCGCGCAACTGCCCCACCCACGCCATTACGGGCAAGGTGCGGGAAGTGCACGTCATCGACAAGGATATCTGCATCAAGTGCGGCGTATGTATGGCGAACTGCAAGTTCGGCGCAGTCGTGAGACAGTGAGGTGAGCATCATGGCAAAAGACGTTACGTTAAAGATCAATAATATTTCCGTCACCGTTCCCGAGGGGACGACGATCCTGCAGGCGGCGCGCAAAGCGCACATCGAGATCCCCACGCTGTGCTATTTAAAGGACGTTTCCTGCGTGGGCTCCTGCCGTATGTGCGTGGTGGAAGCCACGGGCGCAAGAGGGCTCGTCGCCGCGTGCGTGTACCCCGTTGCAGAAGGCATGGAGGTGCGCACCAATACCGAAAAGTGCCGCGAGAGCCGCAAGATGACGCTGGAGCTACTTCTCTCCAAGCACAAGAAAAAGTGCCTCTCCTGCGAGCGCAACCACAACTGCGAGCTGCAGAAACTCTCCCTGGGGTACGGCGTGGACGAGGACAGATTCAAGGGCGAGGACTTCGTTCTGCCCATCGATACCTCCGCGCCATACGTGGTGCGCGACAACGACAAGTGCATCAACTGCATGCGCTGCGTGGCGGCATGCCGCAAGCAGAGCGTGAACGCCATCGGCCCCATCGGGCGCGGGTTCAACGTACACATCGGCAGCGCGTTCGATATGCCCCTCTATGAATCGGTGTGCGTAGGCTGCGGCCAGTGCATCGTCGCCTGCCCCGTCGGCGCCCTTTCGGAGCGCTCCACCATCGACGAAGTGTGGAAGGCGTTCGCCGATCCCACCAAAAAGGTGGTGTTCTTCACCGCGCCCTCCATCCGCGCGACGCTGGGCGAGGCGTTCGATATGCCCATCGGCACCAACGTCGAGGGCAAGATGGTCGCCGCGATCAGACGGCTCGGCAACTGCGAAGTGTTCAATATGGACGTGACCGCAGACCTCACCATCATGGAGGAGGCGAGCGAGCTCATCAACCGCATCAAGACGGGCAAACCCATGCCCATGTTCACCTCGTGCTGCCCCGCGTGGATCAAGTTCGTGGAGCAGAAATACCCCGAGATGATCCCCCACCTCTCCTCGTGCAAGTCGCCCCAGCAGATGTTCGGCGCGCTCCTCAAGACGTACTGGTGCGAAAAACACCACATCCGCCCCGAGGATCTCTTCACGGTATCCGTCATCCCCTGCACGGCGAAAAAATACGAGTGCCACCGCCCCGAGATGGAGGGCGAAGTCAACGCCGCGATCACGACGCGCGAGCTTGCGCGCATGATCAAGACGGCGGGCATCAAGTTCACGGAACTGCCCGACGAGGAATTCGACAACCCCTTCGCCACGGCGACGGGCGGCGGCGCGATCTTCGGCGCGACGGGCGGCGTGATGGAGGCGGCGCTGAGAACGGCGGCGCACATGCTGGACGGCAACTTCGAAGTTCTGGACTTCTTCGCGGTGCGCGGCTCCAATCCCATCAAGGAGGCGACCTACCTCGTGGCGGGGCATACCCTGCGCGTGGCGGTCGCTTCGGGACTGGAAAACGCGGCGGTGCTGCTCGAACAGATCAAGTCGGGCGAGAAACACTACGACTTCGTGGAAATCATGGCGTGCCCGGGCGGATGCGTCAACGGCGGCGGTCAGCCCACGCTTTCGGACAGCGTGCGCAACTCCACCGAACTCAAGGAGGCGCGTGCCAAGGCGCTCTATATGAGCGACACGAAGAACGAACTGCGCCGCTCCTCCGGCTCCCCCGTCATCGATATGCTGTACGAAGATTACTTCATCTTCCCCAACAGCCACAAGTCGCACGAGGTGCTGCACACCTCCTACAAAGAGGACAAGAGAATTTAACGGAACGGGGCGGGGATCATCCCGCCCCGTTTTTTCCGACAACCGAGCGGCGCCGCGCACGACCTGTGCGCGGCGCCGCCTGTTCCTTAAAAACGGGCGGCGGGACGCAAAACTGCGTCCCGCCGCCCTGTTTTATTCGGTAAGCTGAAAGCTCATCTCCGTCATGCGGACGATCTCCCCGTCGGGGATGCTGCCGTCGAGAATGACCGAGCTCCAATGTTCCTTGTTCATGTGATACGCCGGCAGGACGGAAGGATAAACGCTGCGGAAGAAGGCGCCCCAGTCGGCGGGAAGTTTGAGGTTCACCCAGAGGTTCCCCTCCCGCTCGAACGTGAAGGCGTACGTCTTTTTGTTGTGCCGATGGCGCACGAGCACCCAGTTGTCGTCGTGAAAGGGCGTATCGGTGTAGGCGTCGCCGAACTCCAGCGCCATGGCAAGATATTCGCCGCGCGTTCTCATTCTTCCGCGACGGGCGTATACCCGATCCTGCTCGGGATATCCGTCGCCTCCAGCTTGAAAATGACGGGGCGCAGGCCGTCGTTGCACGAACAGATCGCAACGCCGCCCTCCCTGATCCAGTCGCAGTAATAAAACGGCTCTTTCACGCCGTGCGCGAGCGCAAAGACGTACTGATAGATCGCCTTCCACGCCTCGTCGCACAATCCCTCCGGCTTGGCGTAATCGGCATAGAACACCTGCCCCTCTTTCAGCATCGGGCAGGCGCCGAGCCCCTCCGCGCCGTACTCCGCGGCAAGATCCTTTTGCAGCGTTTTGCGAAGAACCGTGATACGCACCTGATTCATATACGACCTCCCGGACAGTCCGCCGCGCGCGTCAGCTGATCGCCTCTTTCATCTTCGCCACGGCTTCGCTGCGGGAAGACACGCCGAGCTTGACGTAGATCGCGGAAATATAGTTGCGCGAGGTGCCGTCCGTCAGCTTGAGCGCGCTGACGATCTGCTTGTTGGTGAACCCCTCGTAGATCATGACGGCGATCTCGACTTCGCGGTCGGAAAACGCGAACGCGCGCTTGAGCCTTATCTCGCGGTCGGTGGAGACCATTTTCGCCGCGTCGGCGATGCGGCGGGCGATCTTGGCGGGCAGGATGGTATCGCCCGCGTAGGCGTTCTTGATGGCGTCGATGAGCGCCGAGGAAGAGGTATCCTTCAGAAGATAGCCGCTCGCGCCGTTGTTGATGGCGTTGAGGATATAGTCGCTGTCGTCGAACGTCGTTAAAATAAGCACCTTGACCTCGGGATGACGGCGTTTGACCTCCTGCGTGGCGATAACGCCGTTCATGTTGGGCATACGGATATCCATGAGGATGACGTCGGGTTTCTGCTTTTCGAGCATGGAGAGCGCCTCGAACCCGTCTGCCGCAATGCCGACCACCTCGATCTCGGGGCAGGAGGAGAGCACGCTCCGGATGCCGTCGGCAAGGATGGACTGATCGTCCGCAAGAAGTACGCGTATTTTTTTCGCTGGTTCCATAACCGTTACCTCGTTTTATCGTTTCGCACGCCGTCCGCAGGCAGCGTGATATGAATTTCAAAGCCTTCGTCCGTTTCCGTCTCGAACCGGACGCTTCCGCCGAGCGCCTCCGCACGCATGCTCATGCCGCGCAGGCCGAACCCCTCTTTGAGCTGCGTGAGCGACATGCCCGAGCCGTTATCGGAGAGCAGGAACAAGATCTTATCCCCCTCGCGCCTGAGTTCGAAATAGAACGCCGTGGCGTTCCCGTGGCGCAGACCGTTGGAGATGCCCTCTTTGAGCGTGTTGCGCAAAAAGCGGCGTTTGGCGTCGCACAGCTCGATATCCTCGATGTCGGCGCGGATGACGATGCCCGTGCCGTCCGTCGATTCGTGGATGATATTGAGAAGGGACTCTTTGAGCGTGAGCTGCTCCGAAACGCCGGAGAGCAGATGCACGCTCTCGCGCAGCTCCTCGAGCGCGTTCTTCGCCTGGATGTTCGCTGCGGCGATGCGGCGCTTCGCCTCGGCGGGATCGCTGTCGATGAGGAGTTTCGCCGCCTCCGTCTGCATGACGATGGTGGTGATGGAGTGCCCCGCCGTATCGTGGATATCCTTTGCGATGCGCTGGCGTTCTTCGAGCACGGTGACTTCCTGCAGATGCCCGTAGGCGACGCGCAGCTTCTCGTTTCTGTCGTTCAGCTCCTCGTACGCCGTGCTGAGTTTTCCGTTGCTCGCCCGCAGTTCCTTGAGCATGGTGTCGAGTTCTTTGTTCTTGCGGTAGATCTGGATGGCGAAATTGAACACGAAGAAGTGCAGCGCCATCAGAAGCAGGTCGTTGAACGCGCCGGTGATGAGCCCGGCGAGATTGACGGCGTCGCCGTTGACGAGCCCCGAGACCGCGCGCGAAATAAGAAAGATGACGATGCTCGCCGCGCCCATCGCAATGCTCCCGCCGATCTTCTCCTGCCCGAGATAAAATTCCGAGAGGATGACGATGTACAGCGTGGAGATGAGCTGACCGTCCGTGAAGATGGTGAGCACGACGAGACACAGAATATCCAGCACATAGCAGGTTATTTTTTGCAGGAAGGTTCTGAGCACCCAGATCTTGACGGCGTTTTCGGCGAGAAGGACAAAGAGCACGGGCAGATAGGCGTGCCACGCCGTGACCTGCCCGAACACGGGCGGAAGGTTCCAGTTATCCACGGCGATGAGCAGCCCCACGAAGATGAGCAGGGAAAAGATCATGCCGTTGCCGACGCGCACGATGGTATCGATATCGAACTGATAGCGTTCGCCCTTGTGTTTTATGGGCATAGTTTGCCTCCGATGAGGTGCGCGACGTCGAAATTGCGCCGTATCTCCTCCATGCGCCCGACGAGAAAATAGCTGTACGTGCCGTCCGTCCCGACGATGATGTGATCGTAAAAGCGCACGTTGTTCATGGAACATAAAAGCTGGAGCTGTGCGGTGAAGGCGTCGTCTGCATCGGAAGGGCGCGCGGGCGCGGAGGGATGGTTGTGCGCCGCGACCAGCCCCGCGGGGCGCTGCAGCGCGAGAAAACGGCTGACCTCCTCCGGCTCGAGCTCCGCCCTGTCCGCCGTGCCGACGGCAAAACGGCGGCTGCAGCGCACGCGCTCGTTTGCGTCGATGCAATAGAGCTCCACCGCCTCGCTCCCGAGCGCGCCGAGCCGCGCGGAGACGTATTCGGAAAAGGTGCGCACGTTGAAAAACCTGGGGAGCTCCTCCCCCTTTCTGTTCATGCGGGCATACACCGCGCCGACGCACTTGAGATACGCCGCCGTCTCCTTTCCGACGCCCCTGACGGAGAGAAGTTCCTCCATATCGGCGCGGAACACGCCCTCGAGCGTGGAAAACGCGGAGAGCAGCTCGTGCGCGATGGGATTGGTATTCTTCCGCGGGACAGCGCTGAAGAGCAGGATCTCCAGAAGTTCATGATCCTGCAATCCGTCCGCCCGGGAAAGGCGCTCATACATGCGCTGCCTGTGTCCTTCGTGCATAATGCTCCCTCTCTGTATATTGTAACATATTTTTATGATATTTGCACGAAAAATCACACCCGCTGTGCGTGATTTTTGTAAAATCCCCAACTTTTTCGCAGGGGGGAAGGGGCTTTTTCAGAGAAATATTTGACAAAGCCGACCGCCTATGGTAAAATACAGATGGAAAATTCTGGAGAAGCTGTATGACTTATCTTTTGAAGCAGACCGTTGAAAGTATCTCCGAGAGCATTCGTTTTGACTCCTCTCTCTCGTCCCCTGCGGCGGACATGCCCTTCGGAAAGGGCGCGGCAGACTGTTTGAAACACTTCCTGGACAGGGCGGCGGCGCTCGGATTCGAAACGCACAATTACGATAATTACGTCGGCGAAGTCATCTTCGGCAGCGGCGAACCGTTCGCCGTGCTCGCACACCTCGACGTGGTGCCCGCGGGCAGCGGCTGGACGCGCGACCCGTTCGGCGGCGAGATCGAGGACGGCAGGATCTGGGGGCGCGGCGCCATGGACGACAAGGGACCCGCCTTCTGCGCCCTGTACGCCATGAAAGCGCTCAAAGACGAGGGCTTTGTCCCCGCCAGAACGATAAAACTCATCGTGGGCTGCAACGAAGAAAACGGCTGGGCATGTATCGACCACTACAAAAAGGTCGCAACCATGCCCGAGGTCGGATTCTCGCCGGACGGCGGTTTTCCCGTCATCTATGCGGAAAAAGGCATCCTCCACGTGCGGCTGCACTTCCCCGTGAAGAACGCGCCCTTCACCTTCTTCGAAGGGGGCGAAAGCCATAACATGGTATGCGACCGCTGCGAAGCGACGCCGCGCACCCTCGCCGTCACCCGCGCGCGGGCGATGGGATTCGAGATCCGCAACAAAAAGATCGTTTTCCACGGAAAGAGCGCGCACGCCTCCACCCCCGAACAGGGCGTGAACGCCATCGAGCCCATGCTCCGCTACTTCGAGGACAAGAGCGAGGACGTGAAGCGCGTTCTGGACTGCGTGTTCCGCGATAAATACGGCCTGAAAACGCTCCGCGACGAGACGGGTTATCTCACCCTCTCGCCCGACCTCATCAAGTACCGCAGGGGGGAATTGCAGGTCGTGTGCGATATCCGTTATCCCGCCACGCTGCCCCTCTCCGCCGTTACGGAAAAACTCTCCGAGATGGGTGTGAAGTACGAGACGCTCCGCCACCAGGAGCCGCTCATGCAGGATAAAGACGGCACGCTCGTAAAAGAGCTCCTCGCGGCGTACGAGGCATACACGGGAGAGAAGGCGCAGCCGCTCGCCATCGGCGGCGGCACATACGCGAGAGCGCTCAGATGCGGCGTGGCGTTCGGCCCCGAGATGGAGGGCGACGAGCCCGTGATCCACCAGGCGAACGAATATATCACCCTCGAGCGCGTGGAGATGCTCCTCAACATCTACGCCGACGCGCTGAAACGCCTCACCAAATGACAGTAAGAGAGCTCCGTTCAATAAAACGGAGCTCTCTTTGCAGAAAAACAGTAAAAAAGTAACCCACCAGCTTAGCTGGTGGTTCTTCATTATACTTCGCCTGCGGCTCGTGCCGCCAAAAGCGGGGCGGGCACAGCCCTTGACTACTAGCTCGTGCGCCACGCGCACATAGAGCGACCTGCCAGTCAGCGCGTCTGTTACTTGCTACCCG
>CALVWO010000035.1 GCA_944367465.1 uncultured Clostridia bacterium | reverse complement strand
AATGAGCCCGGTTGGATACCGAACTCATTCCAAAACAATCTAATTCTTTTTTGTCCAAACTTTGGGGTTCACTTCACTCCGCGGTCTGTTTTTTTGTAAAGATTATTTGTTGTTGAAGGTCGCGCTCTTCAGCTTGTAGGTCAGCGTGCCGAGCGAACCGAGTACGGGAACGCTCATCTCCAGGAGAACGTTGCGGTAGGTATTCGTACTGCCGTCCGTCTTGGCGGCATAGGCGAACTCCTGCGCCTGCCCCGAGTTGTTGCCGCTGTAGCTGAGCGAGAAGGTGTAAATGTTCATCTTGTGCGCAGCCGATTCGGCGCCGTTGACGGAGAATTCGGGCGACCGTTCCGTCACGCTGGGCGCCGCCGACATTCCGATGCCCGACTGCTGCTGCGTCACGGGGTTGATGGTGCGGAAAGACGCCGCCGAAGAAGTGCTCACGCCGCGCATCGCAAAGAGGATGGTCTCGTTATCCAGAAAGCTCTCGCCGCCGGAGAGCGAAACCACCTTTTCCACCGTCTCCAGCTCTTCCGGCTGCGTGTATTCGATCGTGATCGTTGCCTGCGTGCAGTCGGCGTTGTATTCCGTCGTGTAGGTATACTCATAGGTGATGCAGGCATTTTCCACGGAACCCGGGGTGCCCGTGGCATAGGGCGAGTGCGAGAGCACCTTCTTCACGCTCCTGATGGGCTGGAGCTCGGTCGTCACGTCGAGGAACCACACTTCGGAAGTCACCACATCCGTAAAATCCGCGCCCGTCTCGCCGTTCACGGTAAATCTTCCCGTGATCCTGAGTTCCGTCGTCAGGTGATACGCGGGCTTGACTTCATCGCCCACGGTCACGTTCACGTCTTCGAGCTCGGTGGTATATGTGCCCGTGTCGTAACTGACGGAATAGGCGTCCGAACCCGCGCTTTCGAAGGTGACTTCGTATTCGAGTTTCTCGTAGGTATCCGTAATGCTGTTGGTCGTATTCGTCGCGGCGTACCAGTTCGCCGAAAGGGCGAGCCGCGGCGTCGCTCCGGCGCAGCCCGCAAAGGCAGAGAGGGGCAGCGCAAGCGCCAGGCAGGCAAAATTTCTCTTTTTCATAGTCGGCTCCGATTCTGATAAATCTCATCCATTATACCATATAAATTTTTTTTTGTAAAAAATTATCGCCGAATTATGCGGAAAATTTTGTGAAAAGTAAGCCGAAAGTGCGCCGCGGTATGCTATAATAGAAAAAATACTGCGGAGAAAGGCTATGATCAGGCACATCGAGGCGCCCACGCTCGACGACGCGCTCTCCTTCCTGCGCGCGGACATCGCGCGCGGCGAAGACGGCGGCAGGGACGGGCGCACAAAAAATCTCATCTTCTGCGAGGACGGGCTCACGCTGCTTGCCGAGCGCGCCGTACTCGCCGCCACGGGGGGCACGTTCTGCACGGAGGTCTCCACGTTCGCGCGCTTTCTCGGGGGCGAGGGGCGCGTCCTCTCCAAGCACGGCTCCGTCATGGCGGTCTCGGCGATCCTGACCGACCTCGAAGGGCAGCTCGGCTGTTTCTCGCCGCGCGCCGCCGAGGCGGTGTACGAGACGATCGCGCAGCTCTCCGCCTCCCGCGTGGATGCGGAACTTCTCCGCCGCGGGGCAGAGGGCGCGGAGGGCATGCTCCGCGTAAAACTTTCGGATCTTGCGCTCATTCTCGAGCGCTACGAGGCGTTCCTGCGCGCGGAGGGCATGCTCGACGAGAACGGCTATCTCGCGCTCCTGCCCGAAAAGCTCTCTTCGGGCGCCCTGTCGGGCGTAAACGTCTACTTTTTTGCGTTCCCGTCCTTCACGCGGCAGGCGGCGGAGGGGGTTCGCGCGGCGTGCCTGCACGCGAAGAACGTGACGGGCGTTTTCCTCGGCGGGAGCGAGGCGTTTTACACGGGCGAGGCGGCGCGCGTGTTCCGCGAGGCAGCCGCCGATGCGGGCGGCGCGGAGGCCGTCCGTCTTCCGAGTTCTTCGGAAGGGGAGGCGGAACTTCTCCGCCGCGGGCTGTTCGCGCCCGAGGCGTACGTGAAGAACGCGCCGCGGGCGGCGGAGCGCGTCTGCCTGTTCACGCCGCCGGACGAGGCGGAGGAGGCGAACACCGTCGCCGCCCTCATCAAAAAATATATCGGCGCGGGACTGCGTTTTAAGGAGATCTCCGTGCTCGTGCCCGATGCGGCGGGCTTCTCCGCGATCGGCAAGGCGTTCGCGGCGTACAACATCCCGTATACGGCGGATATCAGGCGTGCCTATTCCCGCCATCCTTTCTGCGTGCTCGTCGCCGATGTGCTCGCCGCCGTCGCGGACGGGTGCCTCCCCGCCTCTGCGGACGCGATCCTCTCGAACGTCTGTTTTGCCGGGAGCGATACGTACCGCAACTATCTTCTGAAGTTTGCCAATTACCGCGGCGGCGCGAAGCGCGAGATCCGGACGGACGCGCAGGGGTTCGAGGGAAACTACGCGGAACTTTGCGCCTGCCGCGAAAAATTGCTCGCAGCGCTCGCCTGTTTTCCGCGCACGGGCAGGGGAAGCGCGTACGCGAAGGGCGTGCGCGCGCTGGCAAAGTGCGTCGGCGCGGAGGAGGTCTGTGCGGCGCTCGCGGAGTCGTTCGAGGGCGCGGAAAAACGCTTCCTTTCGCTCGACCCGCTGGAAAATATCCTCGCCGAGACGGAGACGGTCGCGGGCGGGCGCACCTTCTCCGCGCGCGAATTCGCCGCGCTCTTCGTGAGCGGGACGGACGCGCTCAAGACCGCCATGATCCCCGCCTCGGCGGACGCCGTGTTCGTGGGCGACGCAACGGCGAGCCGTTTCGTGCGCGCAAGGGTGCTCTTTGCAACGGGGCTGACGGACGCGCTCCCCGCGGTCGCGGCGGATACCGCCGTCATCACGGACGGCGAGATCGGGCGGCTCGCCTCGCTCAGAGTGGAGATCGAGCCCGCCATCGCCGTCGTCAATGCGCGTGCGCGCGAGGCGCTCGCCCTCAATATATGCGCCTTTTCGGGGGCGCTGTACGCGAGCCGTCCGCTGCGGCGGCTGGGCGAAGAGACGGCTGCAAGCGAGCTCCTCGGCTATTTCACCCGCATCCTCACGCCGCGCCGCCTTCCCGGACTGTTCCCGTACGATTGCAGCGAGCGCACGCCGGCGCTTCTGGGGCTGCTCGCCCGCAGGAGCGCCTTCGAGGAGGGGCGCTCGGACGACGCCTCCTCCTTTGCCTCCGTGTATGCCGCGCTGAAGGCGCGCGGCGAGGGGGAGCTTGCCGATGCGCTCTTGTCGGGCGGGGAAAAGGAGACCGTTCCCGCAGCGGGTGCGCTGTATTTTGCGGGCGACGTCTCGCCCACCCTTCTCGAAAGTTATTTTGCCTGCCCGTACGCGGGCTTTCTCAAAAACGTTCTGCGCCTCAAAGAGCGTGAGGAGCGCCCCGTGCTCGCGCGCGATACGGGCGACTTTGTGCACGCCGTGCTTGACGAAATGGCGACCATGTTCAACGAAATGCGATCGGAGGCGGAGTGCCGCGCCGCCGCGGACATGGTGGCGGGAAAATTGCTCGGAACGCCGCGCTACGCCGCGTTTGCCGATACCAAGTCGGGGGCATACGCCGCGGAACGGCTGAAAATGGAGTGCGCCGAGGTGGCGGCTGCGGCATACCGTCAGATCAGGGGCTCCGCCTTCCGCGTGCGGGCGGGGGAGGGCGGCGTCTCCATCCCCGCGCTCCGCATGCGCGGACGGATCGACCGCATCGACGAGGCAGAGGATTATGTGCGCGTCATCGACTATAAAACGGGGCATTTCGATCCCGCGCCCGTCGCGTATTACACGGGCAGGAGCCTGCAGCTCGAGCTCTATCTTACGGCTGCGGCGGAGGGGAAGCGCCCCGCGGGGGCGTTCTATTTCCCCGCCGAGGATAAGTTCACTGCGGAGGAGGATAAAAAGTTCCGTATGCAGGGGTTTTTCAACCGCGACGGCGCCGTGCGCGCGCTCATGGATACTGCCTCCGCGGAGGAGAGCGAATTTTTCGAGAGCAATTCCCGCCGCGGCATGGACGGAGAGGACTTCGCCGATTTTCTCGCGTATGCGCGGCTCGTCGCCGCGCGGGCGGAAGAGGAGATGGCGGCGGGCAACGTCCGCCCTTCCCCCTACGAGGGCGCGTGCGATTACTGCGCGTTCCGCGGCGCCTGCGGGTTTGTGGGCGAGCCGCGCAAAGAGGGGAGCGTAACGTGTGAAGAGATCGCCGCCGTCGCGCGCGGCAAAGGAGGGAGAACGTGAGCGTTTGTCTGACGCAGGAACAGGCGCGCGCCGTGGAGGCGCGCGGCAACGTCATCGTCTCGGCGTCGGCGGGGAGCGGCAAAACGTTCGTCATGATCGAGCGCCTCGTCTCCCTCGTGCTGAGCGGGACGGACGTCAGGAATATCCTCGCCGTCACCTTCACCAACAAGGCGGCGGCGCAGATGCGCGACCGGCTGCGGAAGGCGCTGCTCGACGGCATCGGCAACGCGGAGGGCGCTGCGCGCGAGCGGCTCAAAGCCCAGCTCGCCGATCTTCCGCTCGCCGAGATCAGCACCATCCACGCCTTCTGCGCGCGGCTCGTGCGCACCTATTTTTATGCCGCGGGGGTGGATCCCGCCTTCCGCGTGGTCGGGCAGGACGACGCCGCGTGCATGGAGCTTGCCTCCCGCGCGATGGATCAGGTGTTTGAAGAGATGTACGAGGAGGGGAGCGAGGCGTTCAAGGGGCTGCTCTCCGTCTATTTCCGCAAAAAGAAGGACGACGCGCTCAAAGCCGTCGTCCGCGAGATCCACGCCAAGGCGCGCGGACTCGCCGATTACAGGGAAAAACTCGCCGCCATGGGCGGCGCGGACGCCTTTACGGAGGTCTGCGCCTCCCTCTTTTCAGGCTATGCGGCAAGGCTCGCCGTCGTGCGGGAGGGGCTCGCGTCGCGCGCCGGGCAGTACGCCGCGCTGGGCGAAAAGGCGGTTTCGGCGGCGGAGGCGCTCGTCGGGGCGTGCGATGCGCTCTCCGGCGCAGACGGGCTGTTCGGCATGAAGGCGGCGGCGGAGGCGCTCCCGCCCTTTGCCCGCACGCCCGTCAAACGCAACGCAACGGCGGAGGAACGCGCCGCGCTCGGCTATCTCTCCGGCGCGCGCAAGGAGATCAGGAGCGTCGCCGACGAGCTCGCGGGGTACGCCTCCGCCGAGGAGGAACACGCGCGCTATCTCGACGCAAACGCCCGTGCCGCGGCGCTCGGGCAGCTCGTGCTCGCCTACGACGAAGTATATGCCGCCGAAAAACGCGAGGCGGGCGTGCTCGACTATAACGACCTCGAACAGTTTGCGCTCGCTCTCCTGGAGGGGCGCGGGCTTGCCGGAAAGAGCGAAGAGGAGAGCCGCGCGCTCTCCGCGCACATCCGCGCCGAGCTCCGCGCGAGGTACTCCGCCGTGTTCGTCGATGAATATCAGGATGTAAACCCCGTGCAGGACAGACTTCTTACGGCGCTCGGCGGCGACGAAGTGTTCTTCGTGGGGGATGCAAAACAGGCGATCTACGGGTTCCGCGGGAGCAATTCGCAGTTTTTTGAAGAGAAGGAGCGCACGCTCCCCGTCTCGCTGCGGCTCTCCTCCAACTTCCGTTCCGCGCCCGCCGTGCTGGAGGCGGTCAACCGCGTCTTTTCCGCCGTTCTGCCGGGGTACGTGCCAATGCAGGGCGGGGAGCGTTACGGCGCGCACGCGGGCGAAGTGAAGTTCCATATCGTCGCCAAGGAAAAACGCGAAAAGGAGGCGCCCGAAGAGGTGTATTCCGTGCTCGAGCACACGGGGCGTACCCGCCGCGACGCTCTCGCCGAACGCGTCGCGGATCTCGTCGAAGAGGAGCTGGGCGGCGGAACGTGGTACGACGCGGACGAAAAGGACGAGGCAAAGCGCGAAAAGCCCGTTGCCTTCGGCGACATCGCCGTCCTCACCCGCAGAAGGGCGGGCGAGGCGGAAAAGATCGTGTATGCGCTCGCCGACCGCGGGATCCCCGTCTCTACGGCGGCGGAAGTCAATATCTGCGAATTTTTCGAGGCGCGGCTCGTGCTCGACTGGCTCTTCTATCTCGATAATCCCGAGCAGGATATTCCGTTCGTCACGGCGCTCCTCTCGGCTGCGGGCGGGTTTACGGAGGCGGAGCTTGCCGCCGTCCGCGCGCGCTTTGCGGGCGCCGGGGCGCGTCCCTTCCGCGAGGTGTTCCGCGCCTATCTTTCCGCGGAGGACGACGGGATCTCCCGCAAGGGCAAAGACTTTTTCATGCTCGCCGAAAAGCTCCGCGCGCACAGCCGCATCCGCACGGCGGAAGAGGTCATGGGCGAGCTGCTCGCGCTCGGGCTGGAGGCGCAGATCGCCGCCAAAGAGGGGGGCGCGAGCCGCCTTGCCCGCGTGCGCCGTCTTGCGGCGGAGGGCGCCGAAACGG
The DNA here is from genome assembly GCA_944367465.1 of uncultured Clostridia bacterium. Taxonomy (GTDB): domain Bacteria; phylum Bacillota; class Clostridia; order Christensenellales; family Borkfalkiaceae; genus Gallimonas. The sequence continues at coordinate 10,670 of CALVWO010000035.1, read as the reverse complement.
ATGTGCATACCTTCCTTGCACGCCTCCGCGCGACGGGGTTCCGCCTCGGGTTCTCCGAGAGCGGCGGCGAGGGCGCGGTGCGCGTCGTCACCATGCACGCCTCCAAGGGGCTGGAGTATCCCGTCGTCATCCTCGCGGGGACGGACGTGAGGTTCCGCGGCGGCGAGGAGCGCGACGAGGTGCTCTTTACCGAACGCTGTCTCGCCGCGCCCAAATCGTACGATGTGAAAAACAAGCTCGTCTACGGCACCGTGCTCCGCCGCGCCGCCGCCCGCGCCACGCTCGAAGAGGAGCGCAAACAGGAGCGGAACCTTCTCTACGTCGGCATGACGCGCGCCCGTTTCCGCCTGCACGTCCTCTTCAAAGAGGGCTCGTCCTCCGCGCTCTCGCCCGCGTTTGCGACCAGCATTGCCGACTTTTTCGATTTCGCCGCGCTCGCCGATTACTTCGCGCCCGCGGCGGAGAGCTCCCGCGCGCCTGCGTGCCGCCGCGCGCTCGTGTGGCAGCCCGACGCGGAAAAAACGGAGCGCATCCTTGCCGTCTACCGCCGTCCGTACGCCTTCGCCGCGAGCGTCGCGCTCCCCGTCAAGAGCTCCGCCACGGCGCTTCTCGGCGAAAAAGGGCACACCCATGTCCGCGAAACGGAGCCGGACGGCGCGCCCGCGTCCGGGCTTGTCCCCGAGGAAGACGTATCCACCTCGCGCGAGGCGGGCATCGCCTACCATGCCTTTTTGCAGTACGTCGAGTTCGGGCGCGGCGGCGCGGAAGAGCGCGCGCGCATGGCGCGCGAAGGGGTGCTCCCGCCCGAAACGCTCGCCCTGCTCGACGACGGTCAGCTCGGGCGCATCCTTGCCCTTCCCTGCCTTGCGGCGCTTGCGGGCAAGCCCGTCCGCCGTGAACAGACCTTCCTCGTCTCTCTGCAGGCGGACGAAACGGGGCTCGCCGATACGGCGGACGAGATCGTCTTTCAGGGCGCGATCGACCTGCTGTGCGCGGACGAGGCGGGCTATATCGTCATCGACTATAAGTATTCCGCGCTCTCCGACGACGCGCTCAGAGAAAAGTACGCCGTGCAGATCGCGCTCTATAAAAAGGCGGTCGCCCGCGTGATGCGGGTGGACGAGCGCACGATCCGCGCGCGCATCGTCAACATCGCGCGCTGCCGCGAGATCGCAATGTGACGCATTTCGCGCTTTCCGCGCACGATCCGCCGAAAACCGACGGCGGAAAGTGGATATCCTCGAAGGGAGGTAACTATGGAAATTTTCGAAAAACTGATGGAGGCGCTGGGGCATACGCCCGCATGGGTGCCGCTCGTGCTCGCGCCCGCGCTGCTCGTGCTTGCCGCCGTGCTCTTCACGCTGTTCGGCGGACGAAAGACGTACAGGTATGTCGCCGCCGTGCTTGGCGCAGTGGCGACCGCGCTGCTGTTCTGCATGACGCCGCCCGGCGGCGCCTTCTTCTTCCTCGCTCTCTTCGCTGCGCTCGCTGCGCTTTTGCGCCTGCTCTTCTTTTTCCCGTGCCTGCAACGCAGGCAGAAGACCGCCCGCGGAAAGCGCACTGATCGTGCGGAACGCATCTACGAGCGTTTCCGCGAAAAACTTACCGAAACGCCCGACCGCCCCGCAGCGCAGCCTGCAAAGGTGTGCTGTTTCGAGGAGCCGCCCGCCGAGGAGGCGGCGCCCGAGCCCTCCTATGCCCTGCGTCTTCTCGAAAAGCTGCAAAAGGAAAAGCTCACGCCGACCGACCGGCTGGAAACGGACGTACTCGCGCGCACCGTCTCGGGGCTGAAGGGGCGCGCGCTCACCGAGGACGAGGCGCGCACCTTCAACGACTGCCTCGCCTCCGTCCTGCGCCTTACGGCGAAGTACAAGCTGTAAACGAACGCCGACCGATCCTGCGCGCGCCGCGGCGGGCATTTGCCCGCCGCGGCGCGCGTTTTTCAAAACTTTTACTTGATTATGCCTCGGAAGTATGGTATAATGGAAATACGAAAAATGAGGTATGGATCATGGAATTGCGGGTTTTGCGCTATTTTCTGACGCTCGCGCGCGAGGAGAACATTTCCCGCGCCGCCGAGGCGCTCTATATCACGCAGCCCACGCTCTCCCGTCAGCTCGCGGAGCTCGAAGAGGAGCTGGGCGTAAAGCTCTTCGAGCGCGGCAAGCGCAAGATCACGCTCACCGAGGACGGCATGCTCCTGCGGCGGCGGGCGGAGGAGATGGCGGAGCTCGAGGAGAAGGTGGAGCGAGAATTCCGCTCGCGGGGCGAGAACCTTGCGGGGTGTATCTCGATCGGCGCGGCGGAGGTCGGGGCGAGCGCCCTGCTCGCCGTCGCCGTCGACCGTTTCCGCAAAAAGTATCCCGAGGTCACGTTCGAAGTCTATTCGGAGACCGCCGACCGCACCAAGGAACGGCTCGACCGCGGCGTGCTCGATCTGGGGCTGCTCGTCGAACCCGGCGATATCGAAAAATACGATTTTCTCCGCCTCGGCATCGCCGACCGCTGCGGCGTGATGATGCGCGCGGATTCTCCGCTCGCCCGAAAGGAGCATGTCACGCTCGAAGATATCGGAAGGACGCCCGTCGTCGTCAATCTCCGTGCGGAGGTGCGCAGGTTTTACCGTCACGCGCTCGGCGAGGCGTACGAAAAACTCAACGTCCTCGCCTCGGTCGATCTGAACGGGAACGCCGCGTACTTTGTGGCGCAGGGGCTTGCGTGCGGCATAACGCTGGAGGGCGCCATGGCGCAGTACGGCGACGGGAAGCTGTGCTTCCGTCCCTTCTATCCCGAGATCAGCCAGCAGACCTTCCTGGTGTGGAAAAAGTATCAGCCAATGAGCCGCGCGCAACACGCGTTCATCGACGAAGTTTCCATGCTTCTGGCGCATAACGAGGCATAAAAAACAGGCATTTTACATAATGGCACAAACGGGATATAATAAAAGCGCAGAACAGATCTGCGCTTTTTTTGGTGTGATATGAAGATCAGTCAACTTTCCGATCAATGCGAACTGAACGAAGAGCGCCTTGCCGCCCTCGCCGCGCTGTGCGGCCTCGGCAGGCAGACCGATGAGGAGCGCGAGCTTTCCGATGAGGAGGCATGCGCCCTCGGGGTCGCGCTCTTTTTGTCGGATTCCGGGCTCACGGAAGGGGAGCTCTCCGCCTATTTTTCGTCGGACGACGCGACCCGCCGCTGTATCCTCAAACGCCTGCGCGCGGCGCTCCTGGAGGATGTGCATGCGGCGCAGAAGCGCATCGACAAGGTGGATTGCCTGCTCGGCAAGCTCAGGGACTGCACCAAAAAAGCGTAAAAGCAAGGAGGAAGGATATGGAATACGTAACACTCAATAACGGCGTAAAAATGCCCGTGCTCGGCTACGGCGTGTATCAGGTCGCGCCCGGGGAATGCGAACGGTGCGTCTCGGACGCGCTCGCGGCGGGGTACCGCTCCATCGATACGGCGCAGGCGTACTTCAACGAGGAGGGCGTGGGCAACGCCGTAAAAAAGAGCGGGATCGCGCGCAGCGAACTCTTTCTCACGACCAAGGTATGGATCTCCAACGCGGGCGAGAAAAGGGCGGCGGCGTCCATCGACGAATCGCTGAAAAAATTGCAGACGGATTACGTCGATCTGCTGCTCATCCATCAGCCCTTCGGCGATTATTACGGCACCTACCGCGCCATGGAGGACGCCGTCAGGGCGGGCAAGGCGCGCGCCATCGGCGTGAGCAATTTCTATCCCGACCGCCTCATCGACCTTTATAACTTCTGCTCCGTAAAGCCTGCCGTCAATCAGGTGGAAACGCACGTCTTCTTCCAGCAGAAGAAGGCGCACGAGGTCATGAAAAAGCTGGGCGTGCAGCACGAGTCGTGGGGGCCCTTCGCCGAGGGAAAGAACGGGCTGTTCACCGATCCCGTGTTAAAGGAGATCGCCGCCTCCAAGGGCAGGTCGGTGGCGCAGGTCGCGCTCCGCTATCTCATTCAGAGCGGCGTCGTCGTCATCCCCAAATCGGTGAAAAAGGAACGCATGGCGGAAAACCTCGCCGTGTTCGATTTCGAGCTCTCCGCCGCGGACATGGCTGCCGTCTCCGCGCTCGATACGGGTGCGAGCCTCTTCTTCTCGCACTACGATCCCGATACGGTGGAGTGGTTCATGACGTTCGCAAAGTAACATCGGGGAGGGGAATTTATGGATCCGAAAAAAGTTTTGCCGCCCGAGAGTGCGGCGGCGGTCATCTTCGGCCGCTTTGAAGAGGAGATCCCGCACGAGGCGACAGATGAGGAGACGCGCCGCGTCTGCATCCTCGTCACGCTCGCCGCCTGCGGCGGGAAGGAGGCGTTTGCCGAGGAGCTTAAAGAGGCGCTCGGCGCGGGGCTCTCTCCGCTCGCCGCGCACGAGGCGGTGCTGCAATCGGCGGCGTACCTCGGCATGGGGCGCGCGCTGCCTTTCTTGCAGGCGCTGTACGCGGAATTCGGGTCGCGCGGGCTCCCCGTTCCGACGGAAGGCGCCGCCTCCGCCGCGGAGCGCACGGCGCGCGGCGAGGCGGCGCAGGTGGATATCTTCGGCGAACAGATGAAGGGGTTCGCGGCCTCAGGCGACGAATTCTCCCGCGGGATCAACCGTTTCCTCTCCGCGAACTGCTTCGGCGATTATTATGTGCGCGCAGGGCTCTCCTACGCGCAGCGCGAGGCGGTCACTTTCTGCATCCTGGCGGTGCAGGGCGGCTGCGAGCCGCAGCTCACGAGCCACGCCGCGGCGAACCTCAGGGTGGGGAACGGCGCGCAGACGCTCAAAGAGCTCGTCCTTCAGATGCTGCCGTATATCGGCTATCCGCGCGCATTGAACGCGCTTGCATGCCTCCGCAAGGCATGCGGAAACTGATCCGGGAGGAAGAATATGCAGTATACAACGCTTGGAAACAGCGGGATCCGCGTCTCGCGTCTGTGCTTGGGGTGCATGAGTTTCGGCGATCCCGCAAGCAAGATGCACGCCTGGACGCTCGATCCCGAACAGAGCGAAGCTATCATCAAACGCGCACTCGATCTCGGCATCAACTTTTTCGATACGGCGAACACCTATTCCGCCGGCACGAGCGAAGAGTACCTCGGCAGGGCGGTCAGGCGCAACGCCGCGCGCGATAAAGTCGTGCTCGCCTCCAAGGTCTATTTCAACGAGGGGCATCTCAAAAAAGAGGCGATCGCGCGGGAGATCGAGGGCACCTTAAAGCGCCTCGGCACCGATTATCTCGATCTCTATATCATCCACCGTTTCGACTATTCCACGCCCGTGGAAGAGACGATGGAGGCGCTCCACAGCCTTGTGAAGGCGGGGAAAGTTCGCGCGCTCGGCGCCTCCGCCATGTACGGCTATCAGTTTTACAACATGCAGATCTGCGCGCGCGACAACGGGTTCACGCCCTTCGTCTCCATGCAGGATCACTACAACCCGCTCTACCGCGAGGACGAACGCGAGCTCATCCCCATCTGCAGACAGATGAACGTCGCGCTCACGTCGTACAGCCCGCTCGCCGCAGGCAGATGTTCCCGTCCCGACTGGTCGGCGGACACCCTGCGCAGCAAAACGGACGTTGTCGCCCGCGGCAAGTACGATAAAACGGAGGAGCAGGATAAAGCCGTCGCCGCGCGCATCTGCGAACTTGCGCAAAAGTACGGGGCGAGCATGACGCAGATCACGCTCGCATGGCACTTTAAAAAGGGGATCGCGTCGCCCATCATCGGCGCCACGAAGGAAAAATACCTTCTCGACGCCGCCGGCGCGTTCGACGTTCCGCTGACGGAGGAGGACGTCGCCTATATCGATGAGCTTTACGCGCCGCACGCGATCGTCGGTGCCCTGTAAAACTGTGTAAATCTGAATTTATAGGCTTACCCGCCGTGCCTCCGCACAGCGGGAATGCTTTTATCAAATTCTTGCCAAAAAAGTTTCCGTGTGCTATACTGTCAGCGTCGCACAAACTTTATATTTATCCCAATGAGGTACGAAACGGCATTACGTATCTCTTTTTCCTCATTGGGATAAGTTTGTGTGACAACAATCGGAGATACTTGTGCAGGGCGTGTCTTCGGTTGAGGACACGCTTTCTTTTTAATAAAATTTTTTAAATATGACAGTGATTGGCATATTTATATGATATAATGGAGCTGTAAAAAAGTTCCGGATGCGGAACGGGGAGGAAGTTATGCGCGTTTATTTTAAGTTGAAGGACACAAAAGAGCCGCTTTATACGGCGTATGTGGTCAATCGGGTGAAAGATAAGCAGACGGGGAAAATCTATTACCCGGGAGAGATGATCGTGCGGAAGAAGGCCCAGACGCCGCAAAAGCTCGTGGACTACGATGACCGCTATGAGCTTGACATCCGTAAAGAAGCGTTCCACATGGAGCGTCGCGGTCTATTCGGAAAGCAGAAAGTTTTTACGCAGCTTTCGGGCAGCATTACGCAAAAGGAATACCTCGGGATGAAGGGGTTCTGGGTGATCGAGGGGTACAATCCGCCGCTCTATACGGCAAAAGCCTGCGATCTTTTTCGGGATAAGGCGACGAAACGGGAATACCGTCGCGGGGAGATGCAGATTTATTGGACTGAGGACTATCCGTTCCCGCTTGCGGAACACCTGAATAAATTCGATTTTATCTATTTTGAACAGGACAGACCGATGACGCGGGACGATTATGCCCGTGAAATATGGGCAGGCAGTCTCTGCCGCAAATAAATTCTCAAATGAGTACGAAAGATGAACAACGAAAACGTTGAAAAACTCATTCAGATCGTCAGGAAAAACGAACGGGAACTTCCCTATATCAATTTGGATCCGTTAGGCAATTATGCGGGGTGGGTGACGGATTTTCATATGTATGAGAAGGGCAGCAGCGGCGTTCCCGTGAAGCTGGACTTATCGGATGAAAACAATATGTTCGTTCTGTTCGCGCTTGCAAGCTGTTGGTCGCGGACAGGACAATGGCAGAATAGTGCCTGTTTTGCAGTTTATCTGAAATCGTCCGAAAAGGATAAAGTCTCTTATTGGCGCGACGCTGAGTTTATTCAGCAGGAAAAGGTATTTCGGGAAAGCGCCCTTACGCAGGTATTGAATGGGTACGATCTGCAAAAACCGAAGAGGCAGATTTCTTTTCGGTCAGATTTTTACGATAGCCTCTATATTCTTGCCAATCAATGGGAGGCAATCAGGCAGAGTCTTAAAGATTCCGAGCGTAACCGCGATTACCGCATGTTTATTGCGTTCATGTCTGAAATTCATGGTTTGGGTGCGAGACAGAATACCATGAAGATCAAGATTCCGCTTTTGCTGAGAGAATTGCGTATTCAGGATGTTTACAAGAACATCCCCGGGAAATGGTGCTGTGTGCCTGATGAGCGCGTCCGAAAGGCGGCGGCAGATGCGAGGTTCTCCATTTCACTTAAAAGTAACAACACGATAAAGAACGTGTTGAAATCTTCTGAGATTATCTACGATATTTTTCACGATCTCTATGACCTGCCGCTCTTTGCGTACAGCGATTTAAAAGAAAATTGGGATAATTGAAAATAAATATTTTTCATCTATTTCAAATGTATTGCAAGCAGGTGGCGCATATCCTCGTTCCCGCGCTTGCGTATTTCCGCATTTCGTGGTATACTTTCTGCGTTTGCGGGAGGTGCGGTATGAAGGGCGTCGTGCTTGTCAATGCCTATTATCAGACGGACGAGATCATGTATCAGCCGCGGCGGCTCAAAGAGGAGTTTGCCGCGCTCGGCGCGGAGCTGGATATTCTGTCTGCCGAGGCGTTTCCCTTCTGCGTGGAGGGGGGCGGGCTGCGCTCCGCGCTCACGGAGTACGATTTTCTCATTTTCTGGGATAAGGATAAGTATCTGCTCGCCGCGGCGGAGGCGGCGGGCATGCCCGTGTTCAACGGCTACCGCGGCGTCACCGTGTGCGACGATAAAATGCTCACCTTTCTCGCGCTCGCCGACCGCGGCATTCCCATGCCGAAAACACTCCCGGGGCTGTTGTGCTATCGTCCCGAAAAGCACGTTCTGTCTGCGGCGGCGGATCGGGTGGAGGCGGAGTTCGGGTATCCGCTCATCGTCAAGGAGTCGTACGGCTCGCTCGGCAGAGGGGAGTATCTCGTGCGCGACCGCGCGGAGCTGCTGTCCGTCATGGAGGAAGTCCGCTTAAAGCCGCATCTGTTTCAGGAATTTATCGCCGAGAGCGCGGGGCGCGATCTGCGCGTCATCGTGGTGGGGGAGCGCGTGCTCGGCGGCATGGTGCGGCGGTCGGCAGGCGATTTCCGTTCCAATCTTGCCCGCGGCGGCAGCGCCGAGGCGTTTCCCGTCGACGAAAAAACTGCTGCGCTCGCCGTCAGGATCGCGCATATCCTGGATCTCGATTACTGCGGGATAGATTTTCTGTTCGGAAAAGAGGGACTCACGGTGTGCGAAGTCAACTCCAACGCCTTTTTCCTCGGGTTTGAAAAGACGACGGGCGTCAATGTGGCAAAGTGTTACGCGGAGCATGTCCTGCGCAAACTTTCCGCTCGCGGCTGAAAGGCGCGGGGAAGCTGTTCCCCGCGCCTTTCAGTAGAGATTTGTCAGTGTGTTTACCGTAAGCGCGAGCAGCCTGTTCTTGCGCCGCGCCAGCGCGATCGTCTGCGGTGTGATGCGCTCTCCTGCAACGGCGATGGGCGTTCCGGTCTCGTCGTACACGCTGCGCTTTACCCGTCTTCCCAAAAGGTTTGTGCGGTCGATCCTGAATCCCTCCGCATGCGTTTTCGAAGGCTTTGCTTCGGGCATGGATGGGGGAGCTTGTACGCCGTCGTCCGCGGGCGGCTGTTTGGGCATGGCGTGTCCGTCCGGCGCGCTTTCTGCCCGTTGTTCCGCGGGCATGGTCGGCTCAGGTCGTGTCTGTGCGGACATGGTGCGCGTATTTTCTGTCTTTTTCGGGGCATGGCTGCGCCTTGCGGATGCAGGGCGCCGTTCCGCCGCGCTGGGATATACGATCACCGTTTCGCCGATCGTCGCGCATGCCGCCGCGCATCGGAGCGTCGTTGCGCCGCTTGCGATGAGCAGGGCGGGCTCGTCGCCGAGTTCCACGTCCGTCAGCGTGCCGAGCGCCTCGCCCGTGTGCGTATAGGCGGGTTTCCCGATGGGGCTTGCGATCCCCGTGGGGGCTTTCAGCCGCGCGCCTCCCGTAATCACGGCGTCCGCCGCGGAGAGAATTGCCCGCGCCGGAATGTAGAATTCCTCCTCATCGTCGTCCGCGCAGAGAAGGGAAGAGATCTTTTTCATGTCGCGCGTAAGGAGGGCTGCGGTCACATAGCCGAGCCGGTCTCCCGCGCGGGTAAGTACGGGTTTTCCGATGAGCGTAGAAAGTTGCATGATTCACCTCTTGCTCTATCGTATGCCATACGGAGCGGGATACATAAAATTTTTTTGCTTGAAAAGAAAATTTTTTGTCAAATCCATCGAAAAACGCTTGATAAATTTCCCGATGGGTGGTAGAATAAAACTCCGTTAAGGAAGTTGTGCGTTCCGTCTGCGATTCGGGCAGGCGCATCGCCGCAGCGTTCCTGCAATCATATATTGGGGTGTCGCCAAGCGGTAAGGCAACGGACTCTGACTCCGTCATTCGTTGGTTCGAATCCAGCTACCCCAGCCACCAGACACTATATATTGATAGTTTCTAAAAAATGAAACACAATATATAGTGTCTTTCTTTTTGTGCTTTTTTGCTTCTTCCCAAAATTGGGGAAAAGATTGGGGAAACTTTTCGGACGGAATTTTGTTTTTCGCCCCGTTTTCAGTCTGTTTTGCCCGCAATAGCAGGCTTTTTTGTTTTATTTTTGCTTTTTCAAAAAATTGGTTTGGGGAAAGTTTTGTCAGTAAACGACCTTCTCCGCTTCTTTGAGCTGAAATTCCTCCGAGTAATGCGTGTACACCGTGGAAGTGATCGTGCCGCTCAAAGAGTGCCCCGCCCAGATGCTGACGACCTCGCTCAAAACACCTGCCTCTTTGCATCGGCTTACAAAGGTATGCCGCAGCTCATGGGGGTGGCGTTCGGGCAGCAGCCGTTTCATGCGCGTGGAGATGGTGTTGAGGTTGGTCTGCTTCGCTTTCTCAAAGTCGATATAGGGCAGCACCTTTTTCAACATAGGCGTGAAGGGGATCTTGCGAAGGACGACGTTCTGCCCCAACCTCTCTTTGCTCGTTTCGCATTGCAGCCATTGATTGTCGATGATCTCGATGCTTTTGAGTTCGGACTTGCGTAGTCCGAAATAGAGGAGAACAAGCAAAGCGTCCGTGCCTTCCACATTTTTATGCGTTTTGCAGTAGTTGACGAGCCGCGCCTCTTCATCCTTCGTGAGTGCCTGCCCGCGCTTCGTCTGATAGGCGGGCAGTACCACCTTCTTCATGGGGGAGGGGAGGTTGAAGTCCTCCGCCGCCATATCGAATATGCAATTCAGCATGAGCGCGAGTTTCTCCGCTTTGCGGTGTTTGTTTTCGCCCACGATGCCGAAGAGATAGTTTTGCAGATCGTTCCTTGTGATGTCTGCGAGCGGTTTGTTGCCGAAGGTCGGCTCCAAATCCACGCGGAAGGAACGCTCGTATTCCCGATAGGTGGACGGCTTTGTCGTCTGCTCTTTGATTTTCAG
>CALVWO010000034.1 GCA_944367465.1 uncultured Clostridia bacterium | reverse complement strand
TCTATTTTACCACAGATTTGTATGAACTACTTTTTTTCTCCCTCATCTGTTGCACTTAATAGTATAATTCACCATAATATATAAGAGGCGCACCCCGAAGGATGCGCCTCTTTTCGGCCTGATCCGCGATCAGATCCTGTTCGTGCTGTTCATGATGAGCGCCATGCCCGTCTTCTTGCCCATCGCCGTGACCGTGAGCCCCGCGGCGTTCTGGTGATCGATCCACGAAGGCATGACCACGCCCAAAAATTCGTCGCCCTGCGTCTCGACGGAGATATAGCGGGAACCGTACATCTTCCAGGCTCCCTTGTAGGCGCCGTCCATCGTGCCGTCTTTGTGCAGAACGACGCGCTTCGCCTCCGCCGTGGAGACGCCCTGCGTGAAGAGCACCGCCTCGAACTTGCCCGCCGCGATATTGAGCAGCTCCTCTTCCGTCACATCCTGGATCTCTTCCTCGGCATAGCGGTTGGGGTTCATCACGGGCCAGCCGTCCGAATTGTAGTCGAACTGCGAAAGATAGAGATAGTGAAAATTATTGGAACGCGAGAGCTGTTTTTCGATAAAATAGTTGGTGCGGCAGTGATAGGCAATGAGCCGCACGCCGCGGGAAGTCGTGAACATATCGTTATGCCCGGGGCAGAAATAGTCCACGGGATCATCTTCCCAGCGGAAGGAGCCGAGCATCTTGTTGCCCGTTCCGATATCGGTGGAGCAGACGAGCGGGTTCCCGTTGACGTCCGAATACGGACCCTCCGGGGATTCGCTTCTGCCGCAGCGCATGTTGTATGCGGAGGAAAGCGATCCGTACGAGCACATCAGATAGTAATAATTCTTTTTCGTCCACTTTCCCTTCTCGAACACGGGAACGCCCTTTTCGTAGTGCAGGACGCCGCCCTCGAGCGAGCCGCTGGCAACGTGCACGCCGTAATATTCTGCGAACGTCTTTTTGCCGGACGCGAAATCGGCATACGACGCGCCGTCTTTGCGCAGCCCCGTGGCGGGATCGAGCTCGATGATATAGAGTCCGAGCCCGAACGAACCGTAGACCATCCACATCCTGTCCTCAGCAAAGAGCACCTGCGGATCGATGGCGTTTGGCGTACGCCAACCGGCGGGAGACTGTACGACGAGCCCTTCGCAGACGAACGGACCGAGCGGGCTCTCCGATTTTGCCAGTCCGATGCAGGACTTGGAACCGCCGAAGTAGCCCGTAAGGCAGAAGTACAGCCAGAACTTGCCGTCTGTGCCGCGCACGCAGTGGGGCGCCCAGAAAGACATGGTGCCGTCCGTGCGCGTGCAGATGCCGTAGCCGACCTCTTTCTGATCGGTGACGCACCAATCGAACGCCGCCTGCAGATTGCCGTACGCGCCGCGTCCCTCGCCCTTTTTGTAGCGCGGCGCGACGCCTTCGAGCGTGAAGGCGGAACCGACATATTCCCAGTGCAGCAGATCGTCGCTGACGCGGATCTGATAGCCGCCCGGCGCGCCGAACGTGTCCGTCGAATAGGCGTAATATTTCCCCTCCCATTCGAGGAGCGAAGGATCGTGCGCGCAGCCCTCCTGCCAGGTCGAGTAATCGGGAGAGCGCATCCTGAGCTTGTTGAACCTCGGGTTCTTCGGATATTTGAGTGCCATTGTGTTACCTCATTCCCTCAAAAATTTTCACCGCCGCCTGCGGTTCTGTGTAACTTACTTGCTGACCGCCCAGATCGTTGTGGCAAGCCCGGAAACAGCACTGATGCAGATCGCGCCGCCTTCATCGGTATATGTGTTCCAGCAGTCCGCAAGCGCACCTTTATAATCCACACCGTTCAGCGTGACCGTGATATAACTTCCGGAAACGCTAAACGTACCGACCTGATTCCCGCCCTGATCGATCGTGCCGTTTGCATTGAAAGTATACTCGGTAGAATGTTCGAAAGTTGCCGTTGTCGTATTTATGAAGAACAGAAGATCATACGTTCCGGCAACGTCACGCTTGGAGAAAGTGCGCGCCTCTTCGCCCGTGTAGCGGCAAGGCGTGAGAAGCGGCCAGCCGTCCTCATTGAAAAGCAGTTTTGCCGTCCACATGGAGTGCGCCGGCGTTACGCCGCCGTTCCCGTCTTCGCGGCGGGAGTGAGAGACAGAGAAAAATTCGCCGTCTTTTTCAACGATGGATCCGTGTCCGATCGCCGCAATGCCTTCGGAATCCCCGAGGAAATAGTTGCCTGCAAGTTTATAAATATTGCACGTGCTGGAATTTCCGGAGACATCTGTTCCGCTGAGATCAAGATAGGGGCCGTTGGGATTGGTGCTGCGCGCCACACGGAGATTGTAATCCGTTGAAAGATCCCCGTAGCTCGTAACCAGGTAATAATACCCGGTATCCTCGTTGTAGAACACAAACGGACCTTCCACGACCGTTGACCCCGGAGTACTCCATACAAGCTTGCCGAATTCTCTCTGATCGGGCTTCGGAAGTCCCCAGTTTTCCCCTTCGTTATACAATTCCAGCATATAGATGCCGCCGTAGTACGAGCCGTATACCATCCAGAGCCCGCCGTCTTTATCGTAGAAAAGTTCCGGATCGATGCAGTTCGGCTTGTTCAGACTGGTACTTGAAGCCCCGTCCACAATGATCACTTCATTGGAGTACGGCCCGAGCACATTGTCGGACTCGACGCGCCCGATGACGGAAACAGGTCCGCCGAATCCGCGCGTGAGCGAATAATACATATAGTATTTGCCGTTATAGTACTCCACGTCGGGCGCCCAGGTGTTTTCCTTGCCGCCGACGAGCGCATCGCTCTTGGCAAGAACGCTGCGCCAGTTGCTCGTTCCGTAAAGCATCGTCGCTCCCGAAACTCCGTCGGTTGTTTCCTGATGCCAGTTGGCAAGGTCTGTTGAAGATGCAACGGCAAAGTGCGAACCGAACGCGTAATATGTACCGCTCTTTTCATCATAGAAGACGGACGGATCATGCACATACGCATTCTCCGTGATTTCAATATCAGGTTCCGTTTTTGAACTTCCGCCTCCGCCGCACGCGCCCATCAGGAACGCCGCGGCAACTGAAATCCCCGCAGCCGTCAATGCAAGCAATCGATTTTTCATAATATAGTTTCCTCCGATTCCCCTGAATTTTACCCAATAAGGTACATATCATTATAAAGCATTTTTATGAACTTTTCAATAGTGTAGAGAAATTTTTTTATGTTTCCTCAAAACGATCACAAATCATTCTTCGGACAAAAGACCCGATCCGGCATATCGTATCCGCGCCGGAAAGAAAAAACAGGGCTTTTCCGCCCTGTTTTTGTTTCTTGGCTGTTATTCTTTGGAACCCGTAAGCATCAACGAGCCAATGATCATCTTTTGGAAAATCGCAAACAGGATGATGACGGGAAGGACACACATAACTGCAGCCGCGAGGATGGGGCCTTGGTCGGACGCGAACGTAGTACCGCTGTTCATGATCGTCATTGCGTGCGGCAGGTTCACCCAGACCGATGAGCCCGTTATGAAGATGTAGGAACCCATGTAGTTATTCCAGCACCCCATGAACGACAGAAGTCCCTGCGCCACGATGGCGGGCATTGCGAGCGGAAGGATGAATCCGACGAAGATCCTGCCATAGCCTGCGCCGTCGATCTTCGCCGCCTCGATGATGGAAGTGGGAAGACCGAAGAGGAACTGACGGATGAAGAACGCCGTCATGATTGCGCCGAAAAGTCCGGGAACGACCATGACCGCCCAGTTGTTCAGGAACCCGAAGGACTGATACATTGCGTACTGCGTCGTCATGATAGAGGGACCGGGAACCATGATCGCAGCGAGCAGGAACATGAACACTGCGTTGCGGCCGATCCAGTTGATCTTCGCGAAGGAGAATGCCGCCATCGCCGAAGTGATGACGCCGACCACGACGGGAACGATCGAATAGAAGAGGTTGTTCGCAACAGCTCTCCAATAGCTGAACGAAGGATCGAAAATACCGCCCGAGAAACCTCTGTCGAACAGAACGACATAGTTCCGGAAGAATCCGCCGACCGCATCATCGTAACCGAACGCAGAGGGCGTCGGCCACCAGTCAAGTCCGCTGAGCGCGTTGTTGCCCTCCTGTCCGCCCGTCTGCGCGAAAGAAGCAGCAATCATCCACCAGAAGGGATAGATCATAAGAAATGCACCGAAAAGAAGAACGATGTAAGTAACGATATCCCCGACGAGCTTTGCGCGCTTTTTGCTGGCGCGATGCGTCTTGGTCGAGAACCCGAAGAACGCAAGCACCGCGTTGAGCCCGTAACGGAAGGAGGAGACCTTGATCTCTTCTTCGGCTATATCAACTTGTACAGATTGCATGTTTTCCATAACCGTCCTCCTTAATCGTTATTCTTGCGATCCAGCCAGAACTGGAAGAGCGTGAGCACAAGGATTATGACTGCGAGAACCATACCATAGGCGGCGCCGAGGCTCTGATAAGCCGCATTGCCGGGGATCCCGGGATCATAGTAGTTCGTATCGATGCGAGCCCTCGAAGTGACACCCCAGAACCAGATAAGAGAAACGTAACCGGAGGTGAGGAAGTTCGGATAAGAACCCGTTGTGGATGCCGTCGGGAAGAAGAGCTCGGGCTCTGCGTAGATCTGCATACCGCCGATGACAGCCGTAACGATGTTGTAGAAAATAACGGGATACAGATCGGGCATCGTGATTTTCCAGAAGATCCTCCAACCGTTTGCGCCGTCGATCTGCGCAGCTTCCTTTGTGGATGCGTTGACGCCCGAAAGACCTGCTATGTACAGGATGATCGTACCGCCAAGTCCTTTCCAGACAGACATGATGATGATCAGCGACTTTTGCAGGAGCCCGTGTCCCCAGAACGGATCGCCGCCATCCGTAAGCGTAAGCCAGGGTTGGCTGACTTCCTCACGGAACCACGGGATATTCGCTCCGAGCAGACGGTTGATAACGCCGTCCGTTCCGAACATGTTCGTGAACGTATAGACGATGGAGACCGTGCTGGCAACACAGGGGAGATAGTAAACGACACGGAATACATTGCCGCCCTTGATATCGCGGGACATGCATACCGCAAAGAACATCGCAAGCACCATGCCGATCGGGATACCGATGGCATAGAACACCGTATTGAAGAGCAACATGCCCGTGACATTCATCGGATAAGGGCTTGTCGTTGTACCCGTGGAATACTCCTCCCACTGGAATACATATTTATACCAGCGAAGCGGATCGGTATTCCCCACACTATCGCTATATACATCTTTTCCGGCGAACATATCGCCGAGGAAGGTCCAGATACTGTCACCCGGTCCGAGGATAAGCGAGTTATACGTCGTAAACGAGAGCAGCAGCGCCATAACAAGCGCAATATAAATGAACAGGACCGTTCCGACGATAAGCGGTACGCAGAACGCCCAGCCCCACAGATTATCTTGTAGTTTCTGCTGGTTTATGGGCTTTCTCTTCTTTTTCTGCGGAAGCGCCGCCTCTGCCGCCATGGAATCCACTGCCGCGCTTTCTTCTACAGCGACAGTTGTGTTATCTTCCATGAAAAATTCCTCCTTATTCATATTTCTCAGTAATGGGAGCGAGACATCCCCTCCCGTATGAGCGGAAGGGATGTCTTACTCCTGCGTAAGTTCGATCAGACGCCTCTTTCAAGTCTGTCCTGAGCGACCGTGACCTGACGGATGCAGAGAACTGCGGGGGACATATAAGGATGCGTCTTCGTATCCGCGATCTGATCCATCTGCGTTGCAACGTTGCCGGGATATACATCTTCCTCGAAGAGGATCATCGTGGTAGCGACACCTGCATTGATATAAGCAAGCATGTTACCTGCGGCACTCTGTTCGAGCGCAGCGATCCACGTTTCGCCGGGCGTATACATGAGCTGGTCGCGTGCAGAGTTAAGACCATACTGCATACGGATATTCAGATCGCGATCGATCTTTGTGAGATTGATCATGCGAAGGACGCGCATCGAATATGCGATATACGTTTCGCCATCGCCGGGTGTGAAGGCGTTGAGCGCAACATTTGCATACTGAGGATCGTAGGAGACGGGAACCTTGCTGCCATCGTCAAGCGTGATCTGTTTGTCCGCAAGATACGCCTGAACGGTCTTGGTCTCGCCGCCTCTCGCTGCGGCAGCCATATCGCGGACGATCGTATAATACTGATCCCACACGTCGTTTCCGGCTGCGTCGCCGTCTGGCGTGATCATATCTTTGAACGCGCCGTCTGCATAACCTTCTTCCTGATAATTCAGGAACTCGATACACTGCTGTTTCACGTTGGGAAGCTGCGCGCCGCCGTAGGTGAGCGTGAGCTGAGCATCTTCATTGATGGTAAGTTCCATGATCAGATTTGCAACAGCTTCTGCCTTCCATTCGTTGTTTGCAAGCGCACCGTTTGCGGAATAGCCGACGGAGTCCATACGGCCGCCCCACTTATCCTGGCGCTTGAGCTGGTTCATGATGATCTCGTCCTGCGTGAAGACGCGTGCTTCAGGATCTGCTGCCTGCGCATAGTCGCCGCTGTTGTCCGTTGCCGTGCCGGCGTCGTTGCCGACGCCCTTTTCTTTCTTTGTATCGTTCGCATAAACATCCACATCTTTATCGTAATATGCGTTGCGAACGGTCGAATAAAGCGCCAGCTTCTCGGAAACGGGCGAAGGGATCTGCCCGACGCTGAGCGTATCCGCATCGACATTGTTACGCGTTGCGCTATCCCACGTACCTGCGCCGTAGAAGACCGCCGCGCCCGCACGGAAATAGTCCCAACCGGAACCGGTCTTGTTGCTGGAATAACCGTCGCCGGCATTGCCCGCATTGCCGTTCCAGAGAGAGCCGTGGTTGTGGAATGCGCCGTACGTTTCGATGAAGTTCTCGCTGTCCATACCATACTGGACTTTCGCGTCACGCGTACCGCCGTCGAGCGTCATTTTCTGGATCGTTTCGGAATTCTTGCCGACCCAGGTCTTTACATTGGGATCGCTCCAGCTGCCCGTATTATTATCGTTGTTCTGTGCGTCGTCGGAAGCGTCGTTGATATAGGCGGCGTCGTTGGAGTACAGCCAGGGAAGCACGTATCCGTTTGCGCCGAACCCGTTCTCATACTGCTCGCCGGCATAGATGTTCTGATAACGTTGCGAGTCCGTATAATATCTGCCGCCCTGTCCGGAAAGAAGATTCTGGTCGTTATCCCATGCAAATGTGTTGAGATAGTAGCAGACAGCCCAGCTCAGCGCGCCGTATTCGGCATAGGTGAAGGTGACGTATGCCGAATCCGTATCATAGATCGCGTTGGGATCCTTGTATTTTGCATACTCTTCGCCGGAGATATCGTACTTCTCGCCGGGGAATCCGGGAATGGTCACGACAAAGCCTGCGCCGTTCGTATGATACTCCGTCTGAACAGCGATGGGATCGCCCGCGTCGAGCGCGTCGTCGTAGTTGGAATACCAATAGAAGTTGAAAGGCTTGTACGCCGTCGGAATGCCGATGTTGATGATGGGAGCATCGTCTCCGGCCTTTGCGTTGATGGTTTCCTTTTCAGCCGTGTAAGGATTATCGTAGTTCTCAACATCGCATGCATAGGTGATCGCGCCTTCCATCGTCGCGCCGCCTCTGTGCGTGAGCGTCTGCGCATTGTTGAGATTGGAATCCGTATACTTGTGGCTGATGACCTCTCTGCCTTGCGTCGCCAGCTTAGTAGTATAGGCTTGTTTCATTTCATCCGTGAAGAACACGCGGTTATAGCCCATCGAGAAGTTAGAGTAATCTTTCGGAAGGCCGTAAATACCGACTTTGTGCTCTCCGTCGTAGAATCCCGCCTCGACGGTATCGGTCGCTTCGCGGTACTCGACGGTACGAGCGTTCGACCAGGTGTTGCCATCCTGATATACGCCATAGAAAGCAAGCGAAGCCTCCCAGATCGACGTTGCGCCCTGAACGCCCGTTTCCGATTTCAGCAGGTACTCGGAGAGGTCGAGAAGACGACCCGTCATAACGTTGGAGCGGAGCGAACTCGGCGCAATGTACATAACGTCGGGCACGTTGATCTGCTGCGAAAGACGGGTGCCGATATCGTTGAAATACTCGCTATCGCTCTCGTTGTAACGGAAATCGATCGTAAGCTCTCTGCCGATCTGCTCGCCGTATCTCTCCGCCCAGTTTTTACAAATCAACTCATTTGTCGTTGCGTCGGAGGCGTTACAGAAAATATACACGGAGATCGTGTTTTCGTCGCCGCCGCCGCAAGCCGTGAACGCCATGGCAGTACCGCCTACCAGAACGGCAGACAGCGCAACCAGGGAAACGTTCCTGAGAAGTTTTCTCTTCTTCATCTCACTTACCTCTTATAATATAGTTTTTGTACCGCCGATTTGCGGTTTTTTGCGTCAGTCAAAGGAACTGCGGGGGGAGCGGTACCTTCTTAAAGACACAAAAAAGCGCCCATCGGCAGAAATTCAGCCGAGAGGTCGCCAAAAAAAGCAAAAAACGCTTTGCCGCCCGTTAACATTCATTTTGTTTGACGCCGATGTGCCAAACAAAAGAGGGAGCTCCCTCTTTTCCGCCCGCGGCATATGCCGAAAAACGGAAAAATGCAGACAGGACTACAAAACGTTCCTCACAATCATGACTTTCCCCCCGTCGTCATTTCTTGTACTATACATAATATATCACGCAATGGTCACTTTGTCAATGGGATTTTTAAAATTTTTTTGTGAAATTTACATCTTTTTCCATGATTTTTTTGGGCGTTTTCACCAAAAAACGCATTTTTCGCAGAAAGTTCGTTCCCGCTCCCGCCTCTGCCACAAGATGTTGATTTTGTAAAGATATATAACGATCTGTCGGGGGACGCGGCGGCGGATCCGCCCTGCCGCACACAAAAAAAAGCGCCCGCGGCTTTCTGCCGCGGGCGCACGCACCGTCACATGGCGGGCGTTTTATAATAGTAGATATATGTTTCGTCCTCGCCGCTCCTTCGCATCCCCGCGCGCAGCAGCATGTTCCCGGAACGTGCGTTTTCTTTATAGTGTTTTGCCTCGACGCGCTCCAGTTCCAGCTTGATGAAGGCATGTTCCGCATAGGCGGCGACCGCCTCCGCGGCATAGCCGTTCCCCTCATATTCGGGAAGCAGGCGCACACCGATCTCCGCCTCCGCCCGATAGCCGAACCGATGCAGGACGACTTCGCCGACGAGCCCGTTTTCGGCATAGATGCCGAGGGGCATCTCCATCTTCTCCTTGAACAGGCTGCGCGCGAATGCAAGGAACCAGTCCTCCTCGGGCGCAGGCGCACCGCCCGCATCCTTCGGGGCGTCCTCCCGCCAGTCGTACCCCCACCAACGGTTGCGGCCGACGTCCCCCGCCAGCCGCGCGTAAACCGCGGCGTCCTCGTCCGCCACCGGTCTGAGCGTGAGGCGCCCGGTGCGGATGGTCGGAAGATGGGCGACGCCGTCGATGGCGCGGCGGGGCGAAACGTTGTATTTGCCGACGATCTCGCACGGCAGATACTGGAGTTTGGACTTCCTGAGTCCGCCGTCGCCCGCGTCGTCCATGCGGTTGAGGTACTCGATCCCCTCTCCCGCAAACGCGAGCGCGAATTGCTGCGCGATCATCGGATAGGCGCCCTCGTAGGCGCGCAGCGCCTTTTCGACGTGTACGACGATCATATCGCCGCAACGTTCGCCGATGGAGCACGCCACGATCTTTCCGCCTGCCGTCAGATAGCCGCACAGCAGCCCGAACCGACCGATGACGGGCACGAGTTCGTATACCTCGTCCATCTCCTCCGACGCGAGATAGCTGCCCTTTGCGCGCTGGGCGGCGTCGTACTCGTGCAGGAAGGAGAGGAGCGCACCCTCGTCCGCCGCGTCGTAAACGCGGAACTGCCAGTCCGGATAATTCTTTTTGAACTTGTTGACGTGATTGCGCTGTCCGGAATATTTGCCGCCCGCATAGGTGCGGAAACTCTCGGCGGTATACAGATAATCGCGCCAGCGGCGGATGTTCGTGACGGAGACGTCCTGCCCGTAGCGCAGCACCAGTTCGGGGACGAACTCGCGCGGCACGTTCGTGAAGTGCAGGCGGATCTCCGCGTCGCGGCAGTACTCCTCGAGCGCGGCGACGGCGCGGAGCTGCGCCCCGGCGTCCCCCGTGCGGGAGAGCGGATAGTGGAAATAATACCTGCCCGCATACAGCTCTTTGAGGACGAGACAGTCCTCCACGATGGCGTAATCGGGCGCGAAGTATTTGTGCCACATGAATTGGAAACACAGCGAAAAATCGGAGACGTGCGTCCGCTGCTCCGCGAAAAACGGCGCGTAGGCGAGGACGTCATCCTTCTTGGTCTTGGTAAATTCCAGCATAAGCCGTCCGCGCAGGGCGGACAAAAAATTTCTCCTTTTACGTTATGATATCGGCCGCATTCTGCGGCAGATCGGGCGGGACAGGACAGAAAATGGCAGCACCATGTACGAAGATGCGGTGCATCCGCCCCGCCGCGCGGACAAGGCAAACCATGCCCGCGCGCAGAGCCTTATTCCTCTCCCTGCGCAGACATGGTACCCCGATTTCCGGCGCAGCGCGCCGTTACTCCATTCTGTCGATAATATCGAGCAGTTCGCTGATGCGGTCGAGATCGTCGCGGGTGTAGTAGTCGATATAGATACGCCCCTTCTTATCCGTTCCGATGAGCGAGACCTTCGTTTTGAGCGTCGACCGGAGCCGCTCCACAAGATGTTTGAGCTCCGCGTTGGCGAGCGCGTTCTTCTGCTCTTTTTCGCGGCTGAGCACCTCGGGCGGGTTGAGATACTGCTTGACCGCGCGCTCCATCTCGCGCACCGACCAGCCGTTCTTCACGCATTCCGTCGCAAGCGCGACCTGCTCCTCCTTCGCTACGGGCACGAGCGTGCGGGCATGTCCGGAAGAGAGCTTGCCCTCGCGCACCATGTCCACGACCTCCTCCGCCAGCGTGAGCAGGCGCAGCGTGTTGGCGATGGCGGGACGGGACTTGCCGAGCCGCTCTGCGAGCTGCTCCTGCGTGAGCCCGAATTCCTCCATCAGCCTCTTCATGCCGTACGCCGCTTCGATGGGATTGAGATCTTCGCGCTGGAGGTTCTCGATGAGGGAGATCTCCTGGATCTCCTTGTCGTCCAGCTCCTTGATGATGACGGGCACCTTTGTGAGCCCCGCCTTCATCGCCGCGCGGTATCTGCGCTCGCCCGCGATGATCATGTATGTGCCGTCTTTGTTCTTGTTGACGACGAGCGGGCTGATGATCCCGTGTTCGCGGATGGAGTTTGCGAGGTCGTTCATCGCATTCTCATCGAAGGATTTACGCGGCTGGTGCGGGTTGGGGAATATCTCGGAGACATCCACCTCCGTCGCTCCGGCGAGACCCGTCTCGCCGAGCTCCGTATGCGCGTTCTCGTATGCCTCTTCCGTGTCGCTGAACAGCGCGGAAAGGCCTCTTCCAAGTCCTTTAGCCATAGGTCATTCCCCCTTTCCTTCCGTTTTTTTCAAAAATTCTTCGGTGAGCGCCGCGTACGCCCGCGCGCCCATGCACTTCGGATCGTGCAGGACGATGGGCTTGCCGTGGCTGGGCGCCTCGGAGAGGCGCACGTTGCGCGGTATGACGATCTCATACAGCTTTTTGGAGAAATACTTCTTGATCTCCGCCGCGATCTGCTTGGAGATGAGCGAGCGTCCGTCGTACATCGTGAGCACCACGCCCTCCACCTTGAGGGATTTGTTGAGATGCTGCCGCACGAGGGAGATGGTGTTCATGAGCTGAGAAAGTCCCTCGAGCGCATAGTACTCGCTCTGGATGGGGATGATGGCGCTGTCCGCCGCGGAGAGCGCGTTGATGGTGAGCAGCCCCAGCGAGGGCGGGCAGTCGATCAGGATATAATCGAACGCCCCCTTCGCCTTTTCGAGCGCGGCTTTGAGCACGCGGTCGCGGTTCTTTTTATAGACGAGATCGACTTCCGCGCCCGCGAGATCGATGTTTGAGGGCAGGATGTACAGCCCTTCGAGCTCCGTTTCGAGAATGTTGTCCTTGACCTCTTCTCCTTCGATGACGACGTTATAGACGGATTTTTTCAGCGTCCCCTTCGAAAACCCGAGCCCGGTCGTCGCATTTCCCTGCGGGTCGAGATCGATGAGGAGCACCTTCTTTCCCGCGCGGGAAAGATACGCCGCCATGTTCACGCAAGTCGTCGTCTTGCCTACTCCGCCTTTCTGATTGGAAAACGAAATGATTTTCCCCATATTCTCTTACTCCTTGTCCGTTTTACCGTCGGAAGGAGTTTCGTCTGCGGAAGCGTCCGCAGACGCGGATGTTTCGGGCGCGTTCTCCGCGGAGGGAGCGCCCGTCTCCTCTGCCGCAGGCTTTCCTGCGCCGGACTCGGACGCCATCTGCGCAGAGACTCTGCCGAACGGATTATCGGGCATGCCCTTGTCGTGCTCTTCCATATATTCGAGCACTTCCTGGTAGGATTTGCCCTGCATGAGAAGATCGACTTCCGCCGTATAGATGGTCTCACGCTCCACAAGCACGCGCGCCATATTGTCGAGGATCGGCCTGTTTTCGCTGAGCAGCTTCTTTGCGCGGGCGTACTGGCGGGAAACGATCGCCTTCACCTCTTCGTCGATGATGCCCGCCGTCTCCTCGGAATAGTTGTTGCGCTCCTCGAAGTCGCGCCCGATGAACACCGGTCCGTCGCTGCCGTAGCAGATCGGCCCGATGCGGTCGCTCATACCCCACTCCGTGACCATCTTGCGCGCCATCTGCGTCACGCGCTTGATATCGTTGGACGCGCCCGCCGAAACGTCGTGAATGACAAGCTCCTCCGCAACGCGGCCGCCCAGCGCCATACAGATAAAATCGTTAAGTTTATTAACTGTCATATCATTATCATCGGATTCGGGGCGGGTGAGTGTATAACCTGCCGCCATTCCGCGGGGGATAATGGATACTTCGTGCACATTATCGGTATGCTGGCACAGTTTGGAGAGGATCGCGTGACCCGCCTCGTGATATGCAGTACACTTTTTGTCTGCCTCGGTCACGACGCGGCTCTTTTTCTGGGGACCCATAATGACTTTGTTGATCCCCTCGTACAGTTCGAGGTTTCCGATCATGCTCTTCCCCGCACGGGCGGCAAGGATGGCTGCCTCGTTGAGAAGATTTGCGAGATCGGCTCCCGAGAACCCGCTCGTCATACGGGCGATCACCTTGAAATTGACGTCCGGAGCGAGCGGTTTGTTGCGGGCATGGACTTTGAGGATCGCCTCACGCCCCTTCACGTCGGGCAGATTGACGTAGATCTGACGGTCGAAACGCCCCGGACGGAGGAGAGCGGAGTCAAGGATATCCGCACGGTTGGTCGCAGCCATGACGATAACACCCTCGTTCGTCTCGAAGCCGTCCATCTGGACAAGGATCTGGTTGAGGGTCTGCTCACGCTCATCGTGACCGCCTCCGAGCCCCGCCCCTCTCTGACGGCCGACGGCGTCGATCTCGTCGATGAAGATGATACAGGGCTGATTCCGCTTTGCCATATCAAACAGGTCGCGCACACGCGATGCACCGACGCCGACGTACATTTCAACAAAGTCGGAACCGCTCACCGAGAAGAACGGAACGCCCGCTTCCCCGGCAACAGCCTTCGCAAACAGAGTCTTACCCGTTCCGGGAGGACCCACAAGCAGCACGCCTTTGGGGATCTTCGCCCCGAGATCGGAGAACTTCTTGGGACTCTTGAGGAATTCAACGACCTCTTTGAGCTCCTCCTTCTCCTCTTCTGCTCCCGCGACGTCGGAAAAGCGGACTTTCAGGTTGGTCGATACCTTCGCCTTGGTCTTGCCGAAGTTCATCACCTTGCCCCCGCCTCCGCTCATGGAACGAAGAATGAGGAAGAAAGCAACTACGCCGACCACAAGAACGGCGATATACAGGAAATTCCCCCATCCGCTGCCCGCGTTTGGGTTAGAATACTCATAAACTTCTAACCCATAATTTTCTTTCCATGAATCTAGACGGTCTAGTCCTTCTGCTGTATGCAAATTCGGGAAATACGCCCAATAAGTATACGTGCTATCATTCGCATTAACGTAGCCATAAATTGTATACCCATCTACGTATATCTTTGTAATTTGCTGATTATCAGGAATTTCTCCGGAATTATTACCGTTCTCATCACTTGCGCGAGGGTCTGTAATTAATTCCTCAAATACAGACGCTTCCACCTCTCGACTATTTCGTATCTGTGTGTTAATCAGAAAGTAGACTCCAACCCCAACAACAGCTACGAGCAAGACGATGATGATGGCTTTTACTGCCTTACTCAAAACGTGTCTCCTTTACATGTGATTATTTTCTGTCGCATAAGCATAGTGTGCGCAGAAGAAACGACTATATTGTAGCATAAGTCGGAACATTTTTCAAGTAGTTGACCGAGATAACTGTACGATTTTACAAAAATATCATTTACAGGCGGATTTATCCATCTGTTTTCACAAAAAATTGCCTTGCGTACCCCTTTTTTCGACCAAAAAGTGTTTCATGTGAAACACTCCGAAGAATTTTTTCGATTTTGACACGTTTCACGTGAAACATTCGGTGCAAAAATAAAAAATGGGTGCTTTTTGCCTGATTTTGAGCTCAAAAGGGCAAAAAACGAGCGTTTTTAGCGTAAAAAATGCCCCAGATACCCTTACCTACATTAAGGGTACCCCCTGAACGCTGAAAAAACGGCTTTTTTGGCAAGAAAATGCCCCAAAATCGGGGTTTTCGGGCGAACTTCATGCACGCAGCTTTACTCAGAACGGCAAAAAAACAGAGTCAAACCCCGAAAACTGCGTTTCAACCCTCATATTCGTCCTCCGACCTCCCTTTGAAAGACTCCCTGATGGAATTTTCAACACTATTTCCTCAAAAATATGACTCCGAAATTTCCGATTTTGCTGAAAAAACGGGCTCTGTGGTGCGATGAGAGCGATTTTTGACCCTGTTTTTTACCCTTTTCCCGGGCAAAAATACGCCCGTTTCGGGAAAATCAACAGTAAATTTACGGCATTTTTCCCCGAAAACGCATTACTTTTTCGTCCTATCTGCATAATTTACCGTATCCGAAGTACTTTTCAACAATACAAACAATACTTATCCCACGGATCGGCTCCCGTAAACGGCGTAAAAAGGGCAGCTGTGCAAAAAAGGTGTACAAAAACATTTCTAAACGATCGGATCCAAACATGCAGACCATTGTGCAGGGTTCTTACCCGATCCGGTGCACTCGGTCTTATTCCACAAAAACGTACTGCAACGGGGCAAAGTGTGTGGATAGCTCCGCCGATTTAAGCTATTCCATGCAGCAATATCCAAAAAATTGGCGCTCTGCAGCGTTTTTTTCATAGATATTCCAAATGCACTATAAAATCATGCGCTACGTAAAAAAGAAGCGCTTTGGAATTTTGCGCCGTGATTTTTGATTGGCGCAAAAAAAACATGCGCCCCATTCAAACAGGAGCGCATGATTTTTATTAAGTATTTAATTTATTCGATGCCGTTCAAAAACTGGAATTGCGCCGCCCACTGGAAGGCGTCCCATTCAAAGATCCTTCCGACCACAGAGCTCTCGCCGATGAACGCATGCAGGCTCTCCGAAGGGATCCAGTAGCAGATGGTCAGAAGCAGGAAAATCAGAATTAGACCTTCCGCAAGCCCCAGAATACCGCCCAGAAGGCGATTGATCTTCCCGAAAAAGTCCGACCGTTCCGCCGCAGCCGTGCCGACTTTCCCGAGGATCCAGCTCAGCAGTTTCACAATGACGAAGAGGAGCACAAACGCGATCGCGATCGAGAGCCAGCTTGCCGCCGTGACCGCCACATCTGTACCGCCCATGCCGTTTGCGATCGCCGTCGTCATCCCGAACCAGTTTTCAAGGGTGTTTTTGAAAGGGTTACAGAACGTGAAGGCAACAAAGAGAGCAAAAATAGTGCCGGCAAGTTTACATACGCCTTTAATAAAGCCGCGCCATGTTCCGAACAGCAGTCCCAATAGGAGAATGACAAAGAATACGACGTCCAGGATCCACGCAGACGACTGCGTTGCCGTTAACAGATCCATGTGCATGACCTCCTTTTTTATACGTTTTATTCCTGTATGGTGGGATTATTATACCATGTACGCGGAAAAAAGTCATGATTTTAAGCCAACTTGTTATAAAATTGCCGCAGAGGGGAACAATTTTCATCAAAAAAGAAGGAGCTCTGTTGTGGAATACGCTTTTCACATCTATAATACGCTCGCGGAGACGGGCGTATATCTCGCACTCGAAAAATGCCTCGGAAAACTCGAATCCCCGCCCGTGATCCTGTGCATCGGCAGCGATCTCGCACTCGGCGACAGCCTCGGCCCCGTAACGGGAACGATGCTCGCATCCTCTAAAACTCGGTTCCGCGGCTATATTTACGGTACATTGCGCAATCCCGTCACTGCAAAAGAGGTTAAATATGCGGGACAGTTCCTGCACCGGACGCACCCCGGGAGCAAGATCATCGCGGTCGACGCGGCAGTGGGGCAGGAAGAGGATATCGGGCTCGTCAAGGTCGTTCCGGGTGCGCTGCGGCCGGGCGCCGGCGCAAACAAGCGCCTTCCGAAGGTGGGAGACGTCTCCATAATGGGGATCGTCGCCAAAAAATCTCCGCTCGCGTATCCGCTGCTGCACCTCACGCGCTTTTCAACGGTCTACGCAATGGCGGAGATCATCGCCGGCGCGGTCTCCTCCCTGTGTACGGAGGTAAAATCAGGTAATTTTGTGAACTATTCACAAAAAATCAATATGAACGATAACTTTACGAAAAGTCGGTGCGAAACTGCATGATTTTGAAAACTTAACACACGTTTATTGACAAACTGTCGGCAAGGGCGTACAATATTGATAAATCTTTTATAAAGGAGAATCACAATGGTTAAGACGACGAAGACGAAGACCTACGACACCGCGACGGCTACCGTTGTTAAAAAGGTAGTATGCGGCGCCTTTGGCGACCCCGCAGGCTATGAAATGACGATGTATCAGACGCCGGAAGGGGACTTCTTTCTGTACACCAACGGCGGCGAAGCGTCGCCCTACAAGGAAGAGGCGATCAAGTCCTTCACGAAAGCCAACGCGAAAAAGTGGCTGGAAGAAAACTGAAAAAAGGACCGCGTCAGCGGTCTTTTTTT
>CALVWO010000033.1 GCA_944367465.1 uncultured Clostridia bacterium | reverse complement strand
TTTCGCCGAGCGTGAGCAGCTTGCAGCCGTAAAATGCGCGTGCGCCGATGACTTCCACTTTTGAGAGTCCGATATCTTCATAAATATTTCCATTTTCAGAAAGATTTATGCTCTCGAGGTGCGCGTCGTTATAGAAGGCGTACTCGCGGATATAGCGCACGGAGTCGGGGAGCGTGACCGATTTCAGGTTCTTGCAGTTATAGAACGCGTACTTCTGGATCTCTTCCACGCCCGCGGGAATGACGACGCTCTCGATGAACTCGTTGGACGCGGGGATCTTGTTGGCGTCGTAATCGTCGTCGGTGATCTCGATATCGTTATCCGTCGTGTAGAGGCAGAACGCATACGCGCCGATATAGAGGATCCCCTCGTCGTCGGGAATGACGACGTTTTTATCCATGCCCTTATAGGCGACGAGGACGCGGTTTTCGATGACGAACGGGTTCTTGACCGTGACGCGGACGGACGCGCGGAGATTGGAGCCTTCCACGCTCAGCGTGACCGTTGCAGAACCTTCGCGCAGCGCCTCGATGGTGCCGTCCTGCGAGACGGAAACGATATCGGGCGAGCCGGAGGTATAGGTGAGCTTGTACTTATCGGCAAGATACCACGGCTGAAGATCGTAGGAAAGGCGCACTTTTTCGCCGGGATAGCAGGAGAACTGGTGCGTCTTGACGCCCGCGCTCGAAGTGGAGTACACGGGGAGAGAGGCGACGTACACCCTGCTGCCCGTTTCGCCGATGTCGCTCGTCTGAGCCGAGCGGGAATAGGCGAACAGCGTATCGAAATATGCGAACCGGATGGACTGGATGGCTTCGTTGCCGATATCGTCGACGTGGTTGGAGGAAAGCGGGCTGACGAGGCGCGCGTTCGCGCTGACCGCGGCGGGTTCCTCTTCGCGGGGGAGCACCCTGACCGTGACGGTCGCGCTCTTGCCCGTGACGGGTTCGGTCACGGTGATGCGCGCGCTGCCGATGCGGACGCCGAGCGCCTGGCCGTTT
The DNA here is from genome assembly GCA_944367465.1 of uncultured Clostridia bacterium. Lineage (GTDB taxonomy): Bacteria > Bacillota > Clostridia > Christensenellales > Borkfalkiaceae > Gallimonas. The sequence continues at coordinate 16,655 of CALVWO010000033.1, read as the reverse complement.
TCCACAACGGCGACCTGCTCGTTTGCGGACTCCCAGACGAGATATTTCAGGTAGTCCTTATCCGCGTCCAGCGTCGCGTCGCCCGAATACAGATAGTCGGTGAGGTCGACGACTTCGTTCTCTTCGATCGTGATCACGGAGAGCGCCTCGCCGTCCGCGGAGCCGTCCTCCGTGAACGTGAAGTCGCCGCGCGTACCGGGAAGCTGGCAGATGTAGATGTTCTGGTTGAGCGCGTAGTCCTCTACCGCAAACGCGAGCGAGCTGGGCACGAGCGCGTCGTAGCCGATATCTTTGAGATAGTCGGTGATCTCGATGCGGATGGTGTTATCCGTGCCGCGTTCGCTGTATACGGGAATGGGATTGTCGCTGAGGAATACGTAGGAGCTTTCCGACGTGAACGAGATGGGCGTGACAGACATGACGTAGTGATTGTCGTACAGCGTCAGGTTGAGATAGTACCTGTCTTTGCGGAGCGTTCTGTCGTACTCCTTCTCGTAGGTCGCGCTCTTGATGAGCGGCGCCTCGTCGTCGAGGACGAAATCGAAGGCAAAGGTGTTGCGCACGTTCGTCGAGATGCCGCCGTCGCCGTAATCGAGCTGGGCGAACATCTTGAATTCGTAGGTGTGATTGTTGACGAGCCCCATATCCTGCGTGCTTACGTCGAGAATGCCGAAGGAAGGGATGGGCGTGCCGCCCTCGGAGTGCGCCTTGATGGCGTTCCAGTCGATGAACTCCCATACGGTCTCGCCCGTCAGTTTATCGGTGATCGTGTAGGTGACCTTCTTCGCGTTGCGCAGCAGCCCTGCGTATATCGTGGAGAACCCGTCGATCGTACCGAGGATATTGGAGAGCGCGATGTGCTCTTCGCTTGCGGGGATCGCGTCGTACATGGAGGTGTCGATCTCGTACAGATAGGAGCCGAGCGGCACACTGTAATTGTAGTAGTAAGAACCGTAGGGCGTGGTGGGATAGTAGTCGGCTTTGAGCTTATCCTCGTCGTCGATCGCCGCGTTGTGCGCCTCCGATTCCACTTCGTAATACGTTTTATCGAAGAGCGGCGCCTGCGTCCAGTCCCCGTAGAATGCGAGGAAGGGAACGTTCAGGTCGACCTCGTCCGCGGACGCGCCGTTCGCGTCCACCGCCTCGAACTTGACGAACCCTTCCACATACATGCCGTACGGGAACAGACCGTCGATGAGGTCTTTATCCTTCTGCGTGAGCTTGTAAGTGACCGTCACTTTTGCGGTGCTGTTCGGCTCCACGGTGACGATCCCGTCGGAATAGGTCCCGCCCGAGACCTGCGCCTCGAACCCGCCTTCGAGCATCTGCGCCTTTTCCGCGATGCGGTCGGTGTTGTAGGAGGAGACGGATTCCGTCATGCCGGCAACGGAGAGCCTGTAGCGCATCGTCTCCGACGAGATGTTCCTCACGTTGAGCGTCATGGTATATTCGCCCTTGCGGTCGGGATCGTCGCCGAGTTCGAGCTTGCTGCGCTCGCTTTCGTTGCCTTCGGAATCGAGCGCCGTCAGATACGCCTTCGTATTGACGACGTTGTACAGGTTTGCGAGCCCCGCGCCCTGTTTGCGCGGCGAATAGGGATTCCCCTCTTCGTTGAGCACGATGTCCGCCGTGGACATGAGCATCTGGTTCGCCTTTACGCTGATCTCTTTCCAGGAGTCGTCGGGGAATTTTTCGCGCAGATACTGGCGGATGAGCACGACGACGCCGCACAGGTTGGGCGAAGCCATCGAGGTGCCGCTGATCTCGTCGTACCCGCCGCCCGGGACGGACGAGCGGATGGTGCCGCCGTGCGCCGTGATCTCGGGTTTAAGTTTGAGATCGGGCGAAGGTCCCCAGCTCGAGAAATCGGACATGAACGGTCCGGCGGCGTTGTCGTAGGAGAACGTGAGCGTGCCTTCGTTTTGGGAGGCGAGCTTCATGCCGATATCCTGCGCGACGGAGATGGTCGGGATCGTCGTATCCTTCCCCACCGTCATGAGGATGCTGCCGTCGACGTTGTTATAGATGATGCAGCCGATCGCGCCGTAGCTCTGGGCGAGCGCCGCCTTTTCTTCGAACGTGTTGTCGCCGCGGCGGACGAGCGCGATCTTGCCCTCTACCGCGCCCTCCGGCAGCGAGAGATAGCTTCCGCGCACGCCGGAGCCGGGGATGGTGATATATTCAAATGTATGTTCCTTTTCGGGATCGAGCTGCTGCTGTTCGAAGAAGGTCGCGAAGAAGTCGTTCTCTTCGCCCGTGATCGAACTGGATTCATCGAAGAACACGACGTCCGTTCCGTTTGCGACGAGATATTTGCTCTTGACGCCGCTGACCGAAGCCACGGAGAGCGCCGAAGGGTATGCCGCGGGCGAACCGATCGTGCCGGAATCGGGATTGGTGACGAGGTTGGTATTGCCCTCTTCGCCGCCGAACGCGGAGTTATAGCTGTTGCTCGCCGCCGTCACGAGGCTGATGCCCGTATCGTCGATCGTATCGTAAATAACGTTGAGGAACGCCTCGTCCACCTCGCGCGCGAACCCGCAGGACGCGCCGAGCGACATGTTGATGGCGTCCACTTCCAGAAGGACGGCGTCCTCGAGCGCGGCGACGATATCCGCCGCCTCGGCGCCCGTTTCCAGATCGGAAAAGACCTTCATGAGGACGAGCTGCGTATCCACCGCAACGCCCGTGATCTCGTTGTCCTTGCCGCCGATGATGCCCGCGACGTGGGTGCCGTGGCCGCTGTCGTAAGGGAATACGTCGCAATCCTTATCCGCATAGTCGTATTTGTAAGGGATCTTGGCGCTGTACCATACTTTGGAAAGCGTCATGCCGTCGGTAAATTCGCTCGCCTTGGTCTCGGAGACCTTTTCGCTGAGTTTATCCTTCGTGAGCAGCAGCGTATCGGCGGGCGGATCCTGTTTGAACACGGAATGGCTGCAATCGAAGCCCGAGTCGAGGATCGCGACCGCCGTGCCCTTGCCCGTGTAGGGAACGTTGCTCGAATCGAAGATACCCGTGTCGTATACGTTGACGTCGTTGACGATCGCGGAGGCGTCCGCCCCGCCGGAGAGCGTCTGCGGACGGTTGTATGTATCGGAAAGATAGACGTTCTGCACGCGGGCGACGGAGCCGAGCGACTTGATCTTGCCGTATTCCGCCTTGACGGCGACGGCGTTCGTGAGGACGGAATAGCGGTATTCCACCTCCTTGATCAGCCCTTCGGCGACGCAGTTGCGGATGAGCTCGCTCTGGAGCGACTCGATCTTGCGCGACTGCGCTCTGCCTTTTGCGGAGTTCGCATACTCCGAGAGCGAGCCGTACGTATCCTCCAGCCCGCCGCCGAGATAGGTATCGGAAAGGGAGGCGGAGTCGAGCTCGATGACGGCGGTAACGAGGTCGCCGTCGGCATATCCGCCGTTTTTGATGAGATAGTCCGCCTTGATACGGGAGAGCATGTCTTCCTGCGAGATCTTCGCGTCGCTCTTGAGAAGGCTGAGCTCCTGAGAGTCCCCTTCCCCGCTCCCGATCGTGTTTCCCGTGTTTTGCGGCAGGGCGGCACAGCCCGCACAAAAACAAAGCGCCATTGCGAGCGCCATGATGATAGCAACAACCGATTTACGCATAATGTTCCTCTTTAACTTAACCAAAAATATATCAACAGCCCGGCCGCGGCGAAACATGCGACGATGAGCAGGACTCTCGGCATATAGACGGCAAGCGCTGCGCGGATTGCCGCGCGGCGCTCTTTCCGTGTAAGACCGACCTTATCGGACTCCTTCACGCGCGGAGCGGGATCGAGCCCCTCCATGCTGTATACGGTGTGTCCGTCGTCAACGAATTTCGGTTTCTTTTTTTTCTTCGCCGCCTGCGGCGCCGTCTGCGGCGTCGTCTGCGGAGCCTGTTTTTCTTCTTCCATGTTCTTTTTTCAGCCGCTCCTCTTCAAGGCGTGCAAGCCTTTCCGCTTCCAGCCGCTCGTACTCCGCGTCGTATGCGGCAAGATTCTCCATGACCTCCTTGTTATAGAGGTGGCAGGCGACGAAGTGGTTCGGGAATGCCTCGATGTACTCGGGCGCCTTGAACCTGCACACATTCATGCAGCGCGAACAGCGCGTGTGGAACTTACAGCCCGCCGGAGGATTCGCGGGAGACGGGATGTCCCCCTCGAGGATGATGCGCTGCATCTTGACGTCCGGATTGGGCATGGGCACCGCCGAAAAGAGCGCCTTCGTGTACGGATGCAGCGGATGATCGAAGATCTCGTCCGTCTCGCCCAGCTCCATGACGTTGCCCAGATACATGACGAGGATCTGTTCCGTGATGTATTTGACGACGGAAAGATCGTGCGAGATGAACACATAGGTGAGCCCGATCGTCTGCTGCAGCTCCTTCAGAAGGTTGATGATCTGCGCCTGGATGGAGACGTCGAGCGCGGAGACGGGCTCGTCGCAGATGACGAGTTTGGGCTTGACCGCCAGCGCGCGCGCAATGCAGATCCTCTGCCGCTGTCCGCCCGAGAACTCGTGCGGGTAACGGTCGAAGTACTGCGGTCTGAGCCCGCACTTCTGCATGATGTCGATGACGTAGTCATATACCTGCGCTTTGGGCACGATCTTGTGCACATAAACGGGCTCGGCGATGATGCTGCCCACCGTCATTCTGGGCGGAAGCGAGGAGTACGGATCCTGGAAGATGAGCTGGATATCCGTGCGGAACCTGCGCATCTGCTTTTTGTTGAGGTTGGTGAGTTCCTGCCCCTCGAAAAAGATCTTGCCGCCGTCCGGCTCATACAGTTTGAGGATGGTTCTTCCGAGCGTGGTCTTGCCGCAGCCCGATTCCCCCACGACGCCGATCGTCGTTCCGCGTTTGACCGAGAACGAGATGTCGTCCACCGCTTTCAGGCTGAGCGTGGTCGCCCCCAGCAGATTCTTTTCTATGGGGAAGTACTTTTTCAGGTGTTCGACCCGGAGGATGACGTCGTCGGAGCACGCTTCGGACGTATTTTTTTCATTTTCTCTGTTCAGGTTTTCCATTTCAGCTTTCTTTCTGATACAAATAGCACGAAACATAGTGCGTGTCGCTTACGCGGATCATCTCGGGGTAAGGCCCCTTGCATGCCTCCGTGCAGCAGTTGCAGCGGTTCCTGAAATAACAGCAGTCGGGAAGGTTGATGGGATTGGGCACCTGCCCGGGGATAGAATAGAGCGGTTCGCGCGAATCGGAATCGAGCAGCGGTTTGCTCTTTTGCAGACCGATCGTATAGGGATGCAGCGGGTTGTTGAAGATCTCGTGCACGGTGCCCTTTTCGATGACCTTGCCCGCGTACATGACGACGACTTCGTCCGCCATTTCCGCAATGACGCCGAGATCGTGCGTGATGAGCATGATCGAACAGCCCTGCTTTCGCTGCAGGTCGCGCAGAAGTTCGAGGATCTGCGCCTGAATGGTCACGTCGAGCGCCGTTGTGGGCTCGTCCGCAATGATGAGTTTGGGATTGCCCGCGATCGCCATGGCGATCATGACGCGCTGGCGCATGCCGCCCGAGAGCTCGTGCGGGTAGCTTTCGTATGTATGCTCCGGCATGGAGATGCCGACCTTTCTGAGCATCTCGATGCTGTACTCGCGCGCCTCCTTCTTGGAGATGCCGGGCGTGTGGAGGAAGGAGACCTCGTCGAGCTGGTAGCCCACCGTGAACACGGGGTTCAGGCTCGTCATGGGCTCCTGGAAGATCATGGTGATCTCCTTTCCGCGGATGCGGTAGAGCTCCTGCGCGGGCATCTTGGCGATGTCGTACGTCTTTTCCTCCATCTCGAACAGCGGGAGCCCGTTTTCGTCCTTTGCCTGGACGTTCTTCATGACGGGATTCCCCTCTTTATCGAACACAGGGCGTCCCTTTTTATCGAGCGCAGGCTGCGTTTTTACGACCTTTTCGCCGTCCTGCTCGACGTACTCCCAGATGGGGATGGGCTTGCCGGCTTCGTCGAGCTTGTAATCCTGCGCGGCGAACCGGATGGCGCCCTCCACGATCTGTCCCTGCGGCGCCTGCACGAGCTGCATGATGGAGAGCGAAGTCACGCTCTTGCCGCAGCCCGATTCGCCCACCACGCCGACGATCTTGTTCTTCGGGATATCGAACGAGACGCCGTTGACGGACATGACGGTGCCGTTATCCGTGAAAAAGCACGTTTTGAGCCCGTCGATCTCGACGATGTTGTTCGGATCGCGCATCGTCGCGGTGTATTCCTGCGGGTCGCGCTTCTGCCGCTTGAGCTTCTCGTAATAACGCATCTGTTTGACGTTATAGCGGATGATCCTGCGGCTCTCGCTGAGCGATACATAGTTTGTGTTTCTCTTTTTTCTCATCGCAATCTGCTCTTTGTTTATTTCCGTGCCTTGGGATCCATCGCGTCGCGCAAGCCGTCGCCGACGAAGTTGAACCCGAGGACTGCAATGACGATCATGATACCGGCGGGCAGCCACATGTTGATGTGGTAGTTGAGCACGACGGGATCGTTTGCCGTTGCGATCATTGTACCCCACGCCGCCTTCGGGAGCTGGACGCCCAGCCCGAGATAGCTCAGCGTGGATTCATAGAGGATGACGCTGCCGAGCCCGAGCGTCATCGAGACGATGAGCTGCGGCATGACGTTGGGAATGAGATGCTTGAAGATCTTGCGCCACGTCGGAAGTCCCATGACCTCCGTGGCGGTGATGTATTCCTGCTCGCGCAGGGAGAGGATCTGACCGCGCACCATGCGCGCAACGCCGCTCCAGCTGAATATCGTGATGATCACCATCAGCACATATATTCGTTCGTCCGCCTGCAAGCCCCATGAATCGATCATTGCCGAGGCGATCAGGAGAATGGGCAGCGTGGGGATACAGTTGAAAATATCCACGATACGCATGATGATCTGGTCGACCCAGCCGCCGAAGTACCCCGCAAGTCCGCCCAGGATGATGCCTATGATCGTTTGCAGGATGACGACGATAAAGCCGATCATGAGCGATATCCTGCCGCCGTACATGAGCCTGACAAAGACGTCCATGCCGTGGTCGTCCGTTCCGAGCAGGTGATCCGCGGAGGGATCGGCGTAGGCGTTCTTGTCGTCGTTGATCGTGAGCTCTTCGATGACGGTGATCTCGGCGTTGTTATCGTCGAAATAATCGTATGTATAGTTAAAGACGTTTTCGACCGCGGTTCTGTCTACCGTCTCCTCGCCCCACTTCGGATAGACGACGGGGCCGAGAAAGGCGAACAGGAACAAAAATACGATCATGACGAGCCCGACGATGGAGAGTTTGGAACGGAAGAATCTGCGGAGGACGAGCCGGAACGGGCTCATTTCCTTGTATGTTTCCTCTTCCGCGCCCTCCTCTGCCGCGGCGACCGCGGCGGGGACGTCCTCGTTCGCGCGCTCGGCGACTTCGGGGAGGGCGGCGGTCTCTTCCAGATCCGCCTCCGCGCCGAGGGCGGCAGCCTCTTTGCTGCGTTCTTCGATCTCGTGTTCTTTCATCATATTCACCTACTTCCCAAGTTTCACACGCGGATCGACGACCGCATACATGATATCCGACAACAGCGTTCCGATGACCGTCAGGATCGCAAGGAACATATTGTACCCCATGACGAACGGGACGTCGCCCTCGCGCAGCGCCTGATAGGCAAGCCGTCCGATACCGTCGATGGCGAAGACTTCCTCTGTGATCATCATGCCGCCGAACAGGGACGGCAGGATACCGGCAAGCAGCGTTGCGAGCGGGATGAGCGTGTTGCGGAAGGCGTGCTTGTAAATGACCTTATGCTCGGAAAGCCCCTTTGCGCGTGCGGTGCGGATATAGTCGGCGCCGAGCACTTCGAGCGTGTTCGTTCTCGTGTAGCGCATGAGCGCGCCGATGGAGAGGATGACGCTGACGAAGATGGGCATGATCAGATGCACGAGGATATCGCCGAACCGTTCCATCTGCCCGACGAAGTTTTCCGCGTAGCTCTTGGTGGGATAGATGAGCCCGCTCGGCGGCAGGATGCCCAGATCGACCGCAAATATTTTGATGACGATCGCCGCAAAGAAGTACGTCGGCAGCGATATGCCGATCATTGTGAATACGGTGACCGCATAGTCGCGCACGGAATACTGGTGCGTGGCGCTCGAAATGCCGAGCGGGATGGCGATGAGGAATTGCAGAATGGTGGCGACGATCGCGATCGCAAACGAGATCCACATATTCTGGCTGATGACTTCGCCGACGGGTTTCTGATACTTGAAGGAGATGCCGAGATCCCCTTTCAGCAGATTCCCGAGCCACTGGAAGTATCCGGACAGGATCCCCAGGAAGGAATTATCCCCGATGCCGTACAGCTCCTTGAAGTGCTGGATGTCCTCCATGTCGATCGTTCCCTGCGAGAGCTGACTGCTGAACTTATTGTCGACGTAGTCGTTCGGCATGAGGCGCACCATCGTGTAGATGATGATGGACACGCCCAGGAGGATGACGATGGAGATGAGAAGTCTTTTGATGATGTATTTGACCATAATTTACCAAATTGTGCCCCGCCGCTCGGTTGCGGCGGAGCATCTTCTTATCTTTCCACGATCAGCGAAACGTTGTAAAGATCGCTCGTGAGTCCCTTGAATGCAGAACGTTCCGAGAGAGGCGTGAACGTCGTCTCGTCGATCTTGTTCGCGTTGTAGGCGAACAGATCCGTTCTCTGATAGGTGGGAAGCTCGATCGCCATTTCCATAACGATGTCGAGCGCCTGCGCATAGAGGTTCTTGCGCGTGCTCTGGTTGGTCGTTTCGCGCGCCTCCTCGATGAGGACGGACAGATCTTCCAACAGTCCGATCTCGATATTGTACTTGTCGCCCGCATTGAGCTTGATCTGGCGGTAGCCCCAGTTGAGCGTAGCGGTCGCGGTGGAATCCTTATGATAGACCTGATACATATCGGGGTCGATCGTGGAGCCCCATGCCGCCGCCCATACGGAGAGCGAACCCGTGGTGAGTTTGGTGAGCGCCTGCGAATCCGTTTTGACGGTGATCTGGAACCCGCACTCGTTCAGCAGTTCGCGCGCATGGTTGAGCGCGTCGTACGCGGGGTGGTCGGTCTCTTCGCCCGCGATCGTGAATTCGATGCGGAGCGTGTTCGTGCCGTCCGTGTAGACGCCCGTTGCGTCCTCGCGGTATCCCGCGTCTTCGACGAGCTGACGGATAAACGCGTGCTGCTCCTCGGTCGTGAGCTTATCGCCCGCTTGTTTCCCGAGCTTGGTGACGTAATCCGCGTAATCGGGATTGACGACGGAGAGATTTTCGGGAACGGGATCGCCGATGTAGGGATAGTACGCGGTAGCGGTCTCGGGATACGCCCAGCTCTCCTTGGAGAGGGAGCGGTAGATCGCCTCCGCCTCCGTGCCGTAGTAATTGACGCACTCCTGGATGTTGATGGCGTGCATGATCGCGCGGCGGACGTTGATGGAAGGGATCTTGCCGGCGTTGAGCCCGATATAGCCGTAACCCATCGTGGTGATGGAATCGTTGTTGTAGCCTTCATCCCTGCGGGCGTTGAGTTCGTTGATCGTCTCGGGTTTTGCGTTGGGGGAGACGAAGTCGATGGAGCCCGCATAGAGGGCGTTGAGCATACCCGAGGAAGCGACGACCTGATAGCGCACCTTCTTGATCTTGGCGGGACCCATCAGGAAGTACGGGTTGCGCTCGAAGTAGATGACGCCGACGTCGTAGAAGTCGCCCGCCGTGATGCCGGTGATGCCGCCGGACGCCTTGCTCGCCGCATAGGCGCCTGCGCCCATGGGAACACCGATCTTATCGCTCCCGTTCACGACGTCGTTATAGAAGTCCTGCGAGGCGTACTCGACGCCGAAATTGCTCTCGTAATCGAATTCTTCGATGTGCTCTGCATCCGAATAGTAGCGCATGGGCGCAACGGGGATGCCGAAGTTCCAGATCGCCTTGGGGTCGACCTTGTTGATGGTGATGGAGAGGACTTCGTTCCCGGAGATGACGTGCGTGTTATCGGAGCCGGGCTCGTACTCGGGCACGCCGTACGTTGTGCCGTTGACGGTGACGGACGAGGTGCGGTTGGCAAACTTGATGCCGCTGATGTTGGTATAGGTACGCTCGTGCGTCTGGTAGTATTCTTCGAGCGCCGCGTTGGTGAGATAGGTGCTCAGCTCGACCCCCGCCTGCCAGTAGGAAACGACCTCGACGATCGCATTGGGGATCTTATCGTTATAGACGAGCGAGAGCGCCTGATCCTTCGTGTATTTTTTTACATCATTTACGTTGTTGGTGAATGTACACGTCAGCTCCGCTTTTTTCTTATCCCACTTAATATATCCCTCATTATAGAGAAACACTTCCACATCCGTCGTGAAAGGCTTATAGAGCTTGCCGCTCTCATCGGTGAACGCCGTATCTTCGTAGCTGTTGAGCGCAGCCGACCAGTCGTCCTCGAGCTCCTCCATAAAGAAGCCCGCGTGCTCCTTGACCGATTCGTCGGTATACCCCGCGACCAGTTTGAAATCGTCGACGATATGCGCGAACTGGCTGCCGTGAGTCGCTCTGTAATCGGTGAGATCGGCGACGAACTCCTCGACGGAAGTATATCCAATTTGACCCTTTTTATCAATAAGGTCTTCCGCGGCGGCGATGAGGTTATCGATGCGGCGCTGCGCCTTTTCCTCGAACTGCGCCATGAAGTTATCCTGCTCCGTTTCGGAGGACTCCTGCGTGCGGTACTCCTGCAGGCCGACGATATCCGTGGAGTAGATGGTGCTCGAACCGTTGTACACGGGGTCGAGATAGACGTAGAAGTTGAAGAGCACGTCTTTCATCGAAAGGTAGGAACCGTCGGAAAAGCGCACGTTGTTTTTGAGTACGAACTTGTACTCCGTTTTCTGATTTTCGCCTTCCCCCGTCGTCGTCTCCTCGTAATCGAGCACGATGCACGCCTCATCTTCACCGTAAGCGACGTTGCCCTTGCTGTCGTTCGAGAGCATGCTGAGCTGCGTGAGCCCGACGACGTCGCTGTCGGTTGCGGATGCGGCATAGAAAGGGTTGAACACCCTGTCCACTTCCAGCGTGGAGAACACGAGCGGGTCGTTCTCGTTGTCGAAATACTGCGTGTTCTTGCCGCCGTTGCAGCCCGTAAAGCTCAGTGCAATGCTCGCCGCAAGGACTCCCGCAGTCAACTTAACAGCTTTGAATTTCATCGAATTTCTCCTTCTCTGTATATTTCCCGAACGCCGCGCAACGCAACCGGACGGCGCTCATACATGAAACCTTTTTCACCGGCTGCCCCTTTCCGGGCAGCCATGGCTTTTGCGCGGGAGCCCCGCGCCCAGCCGTAACGTTATTCCGCCTGCGCGGCAAAGTACTCCGGCATTCTGTTTTCGTACGAACACAGAACGTTCGTGACCGTTGAACCGTCCTGATTGACGAAATACGCGCCGCCGTCCTCGGGCACCAACAGATCGTCCGCCGTGAGGCGCGAGGTGAGCGATTCGCAGGTGAACACGCCGCCCTCGAAGGTGACGTTGCTGACCGTGCTCTCCTTCATCGTCATGCACAGCGGCGCAACATACACGCGGCGGATGCGCGAATAGTTTGCGTCGAGCGTCATCGTGAAATCTTTGAACGTGACGTCCGATATGGCGGCGCCCTGAAGATTGCCGAAAAGGCTGATGCAAAGGAGGTTCCCCTCCTGATCGAGCTCGGGGATGCTCACGAGCCTGCTCACGTTGTATGCAATGGTGAAGTCGGAGACGGTAAAGCCGTTGCCGCGGAACTCCGAATCGTAATTCACTTCCGATCCGCCGCCGATGCCGAGCGCCTCGCCTTCCATGTCGATATCGTTCATCAGGTAAACGCCCCTGCCCGAGTTGAACGCGCGCTGCAGCTCGTTCGCCGTACGCACAACGTTGAAAACGCCCTCGACATACACGGGGAACACGTTGACGGCGGTATCTTCGTCGCCGCCCGGATGCCCGAAGTCTTCGTTCCAGGGATCGCCGTTCTCGTCCTCATAGGTGCCGAGGAAGGTATAGCCCGCGGGCGTGTACTTCTGCGCATAGTTGAGATCGTCGACGAACGGCTCGCCTTCCGACTTGCCGTCGTACGTTGCAAGGACTCTGACGCTCCCGTCTTCTTCGCGGAAACACAGGTTATAGGAATAATTGACCCGAGGGCGCCAGTAAGCGTAGAGTTCCACGCCTTCGTCGGAGACGGTATCCGCTTCAAAATCCCACTTGTTTTCGTAATAGACGCGCCCGTCAACTTCTTCGCGGTCGAGATACCAGCCGTCGAGATAATAATCGGTGCGCTCCGGATCGGAACCCGAAAATTCACCGAGAGGGTAAATGAGGTTTTCCGTACCCTCTTCAAAATCGTAGTAATTGATAACGGGGTTGGTGCTGTTGCGGTACTTGCCGCCCTCCAGATGGAACACGACCTCCACATACCCCATCTGACTGTGATCCACGGAAGCATCCGAGCAGGCCGAGAGCCCCGCCGCGGCGCAGGCGGCGGAAACAACGGTCATCGCGGCGATGAGCAGCTTCCTGAACTTCATAACGGTCACATCCTTCCGGGAACGTCTTTTGTGAAATTCCCGATTGTAAAAAATTTAATGAATTTTGTGTTTTTTTCGTTAATTTTGTGCCTGTAAAGTGAAGAGACAATGACTCCGAGTATGTAAAACTACCCAACTTTACATGGTATAATTATATTAGTTCAGGTAGTAAAAGTCAAACGATTATCCCCTTGAAATACCGATTATGCGGAGAAAACGAAATTTTCACATTTCCCATAATTTTCACAATCGGCTGCAAAGCGGCTCCTTCGCCGCCCTCCGCGCGGGCGCCTGCGCGTTCACTTCTTCTTCATGATATCCTTCGTTTCGTCACGGTTCGCTCACACGCGGCTTTTGAAAGTATACTCTGTCGCGCAGATACTGTCAAGCAAAAATTTCGTCAAATATACATTATTTTCCGGATCGCCGCCCGCTTTGCCTCCGCCCGCGGGCGCGCCGCGCTATACAATATATATTTTGCTGACATTCTGCGAAAAAAGCGCCCCTTCCGGGCGCTTTTTCACCTTCTTTTGCACTGTTTGTTTATACATTTATGCGCATATTATTCAGACGCGCGGCACAAAAAAACCCGCGCCGCAGCGCAGGTTTTTTTCGGAAGATCTACTTTTTGTCGCGCAGGAGCAGCGCTCTCAGCCCCATCACGAGGAAGGGAACGAGCACCGCCTGCAGAACGAGCGCCAAAAGCCCCTCCGCGATCTGCGACCAGACGAGCGCGGGCGTGAAGGGCGCGACGCTTTGGAACAGGACGGCGAGGAGCAGGAAGAACGCCCTGCCCGAGACCGCCGCCAGAAGCACGGCGGGGAACGCCATCCAGCCGTTGCGGGCGATCTTATCGGAGAACAGCCCCGAGACTGCCGCGAACACCGCGAGCTCCGCCATCATGAACGGCAGACGGGCAAGCGCGGGCATGGGCGCGCCCCACGCGAAGGTGCGCCTGATCTCGGAAAGATCGCGCGACCAGCCGTATTCGCCCGCGGCGTTATAGACCGCGCCGAAGTGGAGCTGAAAATATACCTTTTCCCTTTTCCCGCGGATGGCGCGCCCGAACGGCTCGTATACGCTCGCGCCGCCCGCACACAGATCGAAAAAGTTGATCCCGTTTTCGATCGCCTGCGAGACGACCGCCTCGATCTCCTCGGGCGGGGCGCTCTGAATGCCGCCCATCCCCAAACCGAGCGTGCCGATCATCTCCGTGCCGCGCGGCAGTTTTCTGTATTCCGTCATTGCAAGATCTCCGTAGACGCGCGGGCATGCTCCCGCGTTTTCTCCATTATACCGCGGCAAAGACAAAATGTAAAATACCTGTTTTTTTGAGGTTGCAATGCCCCGGGAGCATGGTGCGAAGCAGCGCCTCCGCCCGGGACACTGCGGCGCGCGCCGCTCACGCCCCGTGCGGCGTGCGTCCGGCGAGCATGCGGAGGATGGGCGCGTCGGCGGGGCAGAATTCGAGCGAGAGCATCTCCTGCGGGGTCGCCCAGCGCAGTTCGGCATGTTCCAGCCTCTGCGGCACCCCCGCCGCGATGCGCGCGCAAAAGAGCGTGAGGCGCACGGTGACGTCGGGATAGACGTGCGTGAGCTCCGTAAAGACTTCGCCCACATCGAGCTCTACGCCGAGCTCTTCGCGGCATTCGCGCACGAGCGCCGCCGCCTTCTCCTCCCCTTGTTCCACCTTCCCGCCCGCAAACTCCCACAAAAGTCCGCGCGCCTTGTTCGCGGGGCGGCGGCAGACGAGAAACTTTCCGCCCTCCTCAATGAGCGCGGCGACGACCCGGATCTCCATTGCTCTCCCTGTCCTCACAGAATTCTGACCGTATTATAGCACACCGCGCGCCCGATTGCAATACCCCGCCGCGCATCGGCGACGCGCGGCGGGGTTTTCAAAAACAGGATTTTCAAAAAAGGATTCAGCCGCCGAAAAGCTCGTTCCGCTCCGCGATGAGCCTGCCGACCTTCGCAAGATAGGTGGGGATATCCTTGGGACTCCCGTGGCGCTCGATGCGCCCCTCCTGCAAAAAAAGTTTTTTGGAGACGGCGTTCCCGCCCACGGCGAGGTTATCGGCGATCTCCTCCATGACGTCGATATTGTATACGCAGGCATGCCCGGGCTTCGTCCAACCCACGTTTTCATGCGCGCCCGCCATATATTTCTGACGGTAAAGATAGTAGGGTCCATACCCCGCCGCCGTGAGCGCGCGGCGGGAATAGCCGATCATCTCGGCGAGGCGCCCCGCCTCGAGCCGCGCGGTCTCCTCCTTGAGCTTGGCGCCCTTTTTGAGACAGAGCGTATGCACGGTGACGTTTTCGGGCGAGAGCGCGACGGCGGCGTCCACGCTTGCGCAGAACTCCTCCACGCTCTCCCCCGTCAGCCCGGCGATGAGGTCGCAGTTAACGGCGAACGGATAATCCTTTGCCATTTCGAAGGCGCGATAAAGATCGGCGGAAGTGTGCTTTCTGCCGATGGCGGCGAGCGTTTTATCGGAAAAGCTCTGGGCGTTGATGCAGATGCGCGTGACGCCGTATTCTGCGCATACGTCGAGCTTTTCGCGCGTGAATACGTCGGGGCGCCCCGCCTCGACGGTATACTCGCACCCGTTCGCCCGAAGGGGCGCGACGGCGCGGAGCACGCGTTCAAGCTCCTCCGCCTCCAGCGCGAAGGGCGTGCCGCCGCCGATATAGACGGAACGCAGATTTTTTATGAGCGCGCCCGCCGCGGCGAGCTCTTCTTCAAGCGCCGCGAGATAGTCGGGCAGGTACTTCCGCGTTGCCGCGATGGGCGCGGTGATGAACGAGCAGTACGTGCATTTGCTCGGACAGAACGGCAGCGAGATGAAGAGGTCGCAATTGCCCTCTCTCCGCTCATAGATCCCCTTCTGCCCCTCGATGACGCGGCGCACGAGCCCGATATTTTCTTCGGAGACGCACATTTTTTCGAAGAGCGGTTCAAACGGCCTGCCCGCCTCGAGCTCCGCGTACGCGAGGCGCGTGGGGCGGATACCCGTGAGCGCGCCCCACGGCAGGGAGATCCCCGTCCGTTCGGAGAGGATGCGGTAGAGCGCGAGCTTTGCGTAGCGCTTGCAGAGACTTTTATAAGCGAGCTGCCCGTGCGCCTCCGCGCCGTCTGCGGCGGAATACGCGGCGCCGTCTATGACGAAGGTATTGCGGAATACCGCGCCGTCGTAGTCGCCCGTGTGCGCGATCTCAAGCTGTTCCGCCCCTTCGAACAGACGCACCACGTCCATGAGTTCGGGCGGGAGAAAGGAGATATTGCTCTTCAGCATTGGCGTATGTACCCGTTGAATTGACGTTCGTAGGAGAGGGTGCTGTCCTCCCCGTGGCCGGGGCAGACGACGAAGTCGCCCTCGAGCGCATAGAGTTTTTTCAGGCTCGCCGTGAGCGCGACGCCGCTGCCCGTGGGAAGATCGGTGCGCCCCACGTCGCCCGCGAACAGCGTATCGCCCGTGAAAAGACGGTCGCCGGCGATAAAGCACGCGCCGCCCGCCGTATGCCCGGGCGTGGCGACAACGCGGACATGGATGCCGCAAAGATCGAGCTGATCGCCGTCGCGGAAGGTAAAATCGACGGTGAACGCGGACATGGGTACCCCGAATTCTTCCGCAAGATTGTTTTTGCCCGTGGCGAGCGCGCGCTCCGCTTCGAGACACCCCACCTTTGCGCCCGCCGCCTGCAGCGCCGCGCAGCCGCCGATGTGATCGAAATGCCCGTGCGTCAGGAGCACGTATTTTACTTCGAGCCCGCGTTTTTTTGCCTCGTCGAGTATGCGCGGCTGTGCGGGATCGACGGCGATGGCAGACTTTCCGTCCGCCGTGATGAGATAGCTGTTTGCCGCAAACCCGATGGGATAAATTTTATATATTTGCATAAAGCCTCCCGCATAAAGTTCACAAAATTTTCCGTCCAAAGGGGCGGAAAATTTTCGTGATTGGAGAGGACGGCTGCGGGTACGGCATACGCCTAACCGCGCCTTCCTCTCTTTGCGCGAACCTTAGGGGCTTACAATTATAGTTCGCGCAAATTCACTCCTTCCTGAA
>CALVWO010000032.1 GCA_944367465.1 uncultured Clostridia bacterium | reverse complement strand
TTGGTGCACCCGGCGGGGATCGAACCCACAACCTTCAGCGTCGGAGGCTGACACGCTATCCAATTGCGCTACGAGTGCATGCGGATGTAGTATGTGGCTATTATAGCACATCTCGGGCGAAATTGCTTTATATTTTCGCGCAAATATGGTATAATTTTGGAAAATTTTTCGGGGAGGCGCGTATGGCGGAGGGAAATAAAACGGTCGTCGTCGGAATGAGCGGCGGGGTGGACAGTTCGGTCGCCGCGCTCCTGCTCAAAGAACAGGGCTATCGCGTGGTAGGGCTGTTCATGAAAAACTGGGAAGAGACGGACGAAAACGGCGCCTGCACGGCAGAGGAGGACTTCGACGACGTCGTGCGCGTGTGCGGGCTCCTGGATATCCCGTATTATACCGTCAACTTTTCCAAAGAATATATGGATCGCGTGTTTTCCTATTTCCTTGCGGAATACCGTGCGGGCAGGACGCCGAATCCCGACGTGCTCTGCAACCGCGAGATCAAGTTCGGCCCGTTCAAGGACTATGCGCGGGCGCTGGGCGCCGATCTCATCGCAACGGGGCACTACTGCGGCATCTCGCACGAAGGCGGCGTACACCGCCTTCTGAAGGCGAAGGACGCGGGGAAAGATCAGACATATTTCCTCAACCAGCTCACGCAGGATCAGCTCGGGGGCGTGCTCTTCCCGCTCGCGCGCTTCACAAAGGCTGAGGTGCGCGCCATTGCGGAGCAAAACGGGCTTGCGACCGCGAAAAAGAAGGATTCCACGGGCATCTGTTTTATCGGGGAGCGCAACTTCCGTAAATTTTTGCAGGAATATCTGCCCGCGCAGCGCGGGAAGATCTGTTCGCTCTCCGGCGAGGTCGTGGGCGAGCATATCGGGCTGATGTACTACACGCTCGGGCAGCGCCGCGGGCTCGATCTGGGCGGCAGAAAGGGCGAAGACGGCAGGTGGTTCGTCGTGAAAAAGGATCTGGAGAACAATATTCTGTACGTCTCTCACGGCGACGAGAGCCCGCTCTATTCGGATATGTGTACGGTGGAGGGCATGAATTTCATCCCGTACCCGCCGTCGGAGGACGTTTTCCGCTGCCGCGCAAAATTCCGCTACCGCCAGGGCGAGCAGGGCGTGCGCGTGGAGCGGACGGGGGAGACGTCGCTCAACATTTATTTCGACGAGCCGCAGCGCGCCGTCACGGAAGGGCAGTTCGCCGTGCTGTACGACGAAACGCAGTGCCTCGGCGGCGGGACGATCACGGGTGCGCGGCGCCTTTCGCAGACCTGATTTTCCGGTGTGCGCGTATAAAAATCAGATCACAGGGCAATAACCTCCGCGAACGATGCGGAGGTTATTTCATGAAGAAGGCGATGCTTATCATCCTGCTGGCGGCGGTCGTGCTGATCGCGTGCATGTTCGGAGGGACGGGTGCGGACGGACAGACGGAGGCGTATCTGCGCGTACATATCCGCGCCAATTCCAACGGCGCCGACGATCAGGCGGTCAAATACGAAGTGCGCGACGAAGTCGTATCCTATCTCACGCCCGTCGTCGCGGAATGCGGGACGAAGGAGGAGGCGATCGCCGCCATCGAGGCGCGCCTGGACGGCATCGAAAGGGTCGCGGAGCGCGTCCTCCTCGCAAACGGGTATTCATACGGGGCGCGGGCGAGCGTGCGGCGGGAGGAGTTTCCCACGCGCGTATACGACGGTGCGACGCTGCCTGCGGGTGCGTACGACGCACTCATCCTCGAGCTCGGGACGGGAGAGGGGGACAACTGGTGGTGCGTCGTCTATCCGCCGCTGTGCTTTACGGGCGGGAACGCGAACATCGTCTATAAGAGCAAGATCGCCGAGATCATCCGCAGCTTTTTCGGAAAATGAGAACGCCGCATCATTTTTTTTGAAAAGAATACAGCCCCGGGCATCGCCCGGGGCTGTGTGTTTTCAACTGATCCTATCAGTCGTTATAGGGATCGTTTTCATCGGCGGGGGTTTCAGGCTCGTCGGCTTCGGGAGCTTCGGGCTCCTCGGATCTGGCGGGCTTCTTCGCCTTGGGCGCCTTTGCGGGCTTGACTTTGGCGTGTTTTTTCACTTTCGAGTGCACGCGGCGCACGATGATGGCGACGATCGCAAAGAGGAGTACGACGGCGAGCACGCTCGAAGAGATGACCAGCCAGATATTGGTATCCGAAGTATCTGCGGTGCTGTCGTCCGTGGTGGTGTCGTCGCTCGAGCCGAGGTCGTCCTGCTCCACGGTCACGTCCGTCGCGCCGTAGTTGAGGAACATCGTCGTGCCGTTCTTCAGGTATACGATCTCTTCGCTGTACGCCGACTGCGTGTACGAACCGTTGGGATTGCCCAGTTCGTCCTCGTCTTCGTTGACGTCGTAGCGGAGATAATCGACCGAATCATAGAAGGTGAAGGTGTAGTAGAGGGCGTCCTTGAGGTTGGAATCGGGATCCTCGGGATCGACGAGGTTCGTCTCATTCTGTTTGAGTTCGTCCACCGCCTCGCTGAGCAGCGTATCGTAATCGGAGGTGGATTCGGAGGTGTATGCATCGAAGAACACATACTCGCCCGCGGGGAGGCCGTTGTCCTTGTTGGTGCGGCTGCCTGCCCACACTTCGAGGCGGTAGTTCTTTTCCTCGCTGCCCGCCTGCACATAGAACACAACTTCCACCCAGCCGTCGTCGCTCGCGTCCGATCCCTCGACCTCGATGGCGGTGCCGTACGCGGACGCATCCGTCGGAGCGGTGTAACGCACGGGGATGCTTTCGTCAGAGGAGAGGGGCGTTACGGGCTGCGAGTAGGTGTAGTTGCCCGTGCTCACCTCGGTGCGGTAGGCGTAGGCGCTGTCCTCGTCTTCATCCGCAGGGTTGTGGTAGAAGGCGATGGTGCCGTCGCTCGTCACATAGTTGCCCTCTTCGTCGCGCTCGTAGTTGGCAAGGTTCGCGTAGTACACGACGTTCTCGTCGCTCTCGCTCGTGCCCGCCTTATAGTAGAGCCCGTTGTCGGCAAGGTAGTAGAGCACGTCCTCGCGCGAGTTGAAGTCGTCGCTCGCGGGATCCTTGTTCACGATGTTGCCGTTGTCGTCGTACCAGTAGGTGACGGCGGGGATGTCGGGCGTCAGCGTATCGTTGTATCCCGCTTTCGCGTCCGAGGTGTCGATGAGGTACACCGTCGCCGTCGCGCCTTCGGAGAGCTTCACGCGCACGGAGATGCGCTGCGCGGAGTCTGCGGAGACCGTCTGCGAAGAGCGGAGGATGTATCCGTACGACGCCGCTGCCGAATCGCCGCTGTTGTAGATGAGGAGGGGCTGGTTGGCAACGCGGGAGCCGGCGGTGCCGCTGCCGAACGCAGCCTGCCACCATGCTTCGCCGTTTGCGTATTCGCCGCTTGTTCCCGTCACTTTCTTGAGCGCGTTCACCCAGTCTTCGTTAAGATTTCTGTAGGTATCGGCATACTTCGCATTGAGCATGCCCGTATAGATGCCTGCCGCGGCGAGTTCCTCGCTCGTGGGGTTGGAGGGCGCGGGATTCCCGTCTTCGCCGGGATCGAGCACGTTGCTGCCCGCCTGTACGCCCTGGAAGGAGACGGGCTTTGCAAGTTCTTTCTCGATATCCGTGGTCGCGGAGGCGGAGTCGAACTGCGAGTCGTTGTCCACGCTGCCCGTAAGGGAGACCTTCTGTGCGTAGTCGGTCGTCGCCGCATAGCCGTACTGCGTGGAGGTCATCGTGCTCGTCTCAAATCCCGTGAACGCCGCGTAGCCGTCCGCATAGGCGGAGAGCTCCGCAGTCGAAACCTCGGTGGGACCGTAGTGGAATTCGAGCGAGAAGGTCTTCTGCGTATCCGTTTCGTTGGCTACATAGAAGAAGCACTGTACCCAGCCGTTGTAGATGTCGGTCGTGTCGTCGTCGATGTCAACCGTATCGGCGGCGTTGGAATCGAATGCCGAAATGGTCGTGCGGTTCTCGCCGTCCACAAGGGTGACGGAGGCGCCCGTCGCGCCGCTGCGGATGTCGCTCGTCTTTACCCAGAAGGAGACGAGCATGTATTCGTCTTTTTCCAGCGTAAAGGTATCGGGCGCGCTGAGCTTCGCGGTGTACGCCGCTCCGTTGGTGGAGAGGAGAAGGAGCACTTTTTCGCTGCCGTTGATCGTCCCGTCCGGATTCGTGAAGGGGAACCCGCTCCCGCCTTCGGAAGCGAGGAAGTCCTTTTCGACGACGTTCTGAAGATACAGGTTGCTGCTGTTTTGGAGTTCATCGAAGGTGTAATACCCCGTCATGCTCCGTTTGTTCTCCGCCACGCTGCTGTCGTTGCGGTTGTCCTTGATCTTGGAGGTGTACGTCTTGCTGCCCGAGATCTCTTCGGTGATGCCCGTCGTGAGCTGCTGCGTGCCGTTCTCCAGGTCGAAGTTCGCGCTGTCCATGTACAAATCGAGCGAGAAGGTGCGCGCATAATTTTCGTTTACTTTCAGGGCGCTGTCGTCGAACACCTTGTCGTCGCCCTTGCTGTTGAGGTCGGCGGTGTAGTCGTCGCCCAGCGTCTCGTCAAATTCCGAATTGGGGATGACGGTGCAGGTGAGGTCGTCGAAGAAGGCGTAACCGTTGATGGATTCGTATCTGTCGTCCGAGGTGCCTTTGCCCAGCCCGAGCGTCACCGTGAAGGTGGTCTCCGCGAAGGAGCAGGCGCGGATGGAGAGCTTGTACTGCTGCCATTCGCCGTCCGTGCGGATGTTCTCGATGCGCCAGTCGTCGAGGGAGGTGCCGCCCACCGTCTGCGCGACTTCGATGTACGCGCCTCCGAGGAGGACGGTGCTCATATCCTCGTAGCTGTAATCGAGCGCGTCGGTGCGCACCCATACGGCCAGTTCGGCGGAAGTGCCCGCGTCCAGCGTGATGGTCGTGCCCGAGGTATAGTGCTGCCCCGTGCCCACAACGCCGTCCGACGTGCGGCGGTTATGCACCATGAGCACGGCGGATTCGTCCTCTTTTACGCCTTCGTGCAGGGCGGGCGCCGTTTCGCCGAGGTCTTCGGCGAGGTACTGCACGTCCTCGAAGTCGATGGTGTATTCGTAATCGGCAAAGAGCTGCGCCGCGTCGGAATCGGAGTCGAGATCGTCGATCTGGTTCTCAAATTCGGAATAGAATCTGAGGCGGTCGTAAACGGTCACGTCGTCATCTTCCCAATGGGCGACCACGTCGTCGATGTGCTCGGGGAAGAAGGTATCTTTGTAGTCCTCCTCCTCGGTGTCGCTCATGTCGGCGGTCGCGTCGCTGAGCTGCGTGCTCAGGTTCTCGAAGAACGCGCTGCCCGAGGCGGTGAGGGTATCCCACTCCGTCATGTCGACGATGCCCGAAGACGTGTCGGACGTGGGCGAACCGGAAGAGAGCGTCCAGTTCGTGGGCGAAGAGATGAGGTCGCGCTTGTCCGCGAGATCCTCGTCCATTTCGCTGTAAAACTCAAAGTTCCCGTTGCGGATCTTCTGGGTATCCGTCTGCGTGGTCGTCGTCTCGTCGTCGCTGTCGTCGCTTGTCGTATCGTTGGCGCAGGCGGCGAAGATCCCGAGCGAGAGGCTGGCGGTGAGTGCGACGGAGAGCGCCAGTCCTGCGCGGCGCTTCCATCTGTCTTTTCCGAAATAATGTGCCATATCAATTCCTTATAGAGACGGGGGCATGGAACAGCTCCCGCCATTTTTCGAAATACTTCTCTATTTTAATATAAAACGCCCTTCAACGCAAGCATTTCCACGTGAAATTCACGATGATTTCGTGCAATGCAGGAAAAATTTTCGCAAATTCATGCAAACTGATTTCGGAAAGAAAGCGTTCCGCGGACGGAACGGAAAGAGGAGGAATCGCGGTTTTTATGGCACGAAAGGGGAAATTGTTCTGCCGCCTTCTGGGCGGGAGCGCCGTGGGGAGCGCGAACGGCGTGTTCGGCGGCGGGGGCGGCATGATCGCCGTACCCCTGCTGGAGCGCATCGAGGGGAGGGGGGAACGCCAGGCGCACGCCACTGCCATTGCGCTCATCCTGCCCGCATCCCTCGTCAGCGCGGCGGTGTATCTGTGGGCGGGGCTGGTGCCGTGGGCGGTCTTTCTGCCCGTGGCGCTGGGCGTGCTCGCGGGCGGATATCTCGGCGCGAAACTGCTGCCCGTGCTCCCCCCGCGGGCGCTCTCCCTGCTGTTCGCCGTGCTCATGCTCGCCGCCGGCGGGAAGGCGCTCCTGTAATGGCGTTTCTGCTCCTCGCGCTCTGCGGGTTCGCGGGCGGACTGCTCGGCGGTATGGGCATGGGCGGCGGTACGGCGCTCATCCCGCTCCTCACGCTCGCCGGCGTTCCGCAGGCGGCGGCGCAGGGCGTCAATCTGCTCTCCTTTCTTCCCATGGCGGCGCTCGCGCTGAGCGTGCACGCGAAGGCGGGACTGCTGCGCGGGGAGGGGCTGCTCCCGCTCGTACTGCCGGCGCTCCTGTTTTCGGCTCTGGGCTCTCTGCTCGCGGCGCACCTCCCCTCCGGCGCGCTCGAGAAGGGTTTCGGCATTTTTCTCATCGCTTTGGCGCTTTTTCGCCTGCGGGACGCACTTTTTGCCCGAAAATTCACGAAAAAATGACAAATTCTCGGATAATTTTTTTCAAAAGGGTATAGACAAACCGCCCGTCGTGTGATAGAATAGGGTAGAGTTCAAAATACAGAATAGGGGCATTATCGAGCGGTTGAGAAAAAATATCGCGCGGGCGGGTGCGTTCTCCGCGCGGCAAACGGATGCCTCCGCGTTCTCCTGATCGGACGGGCAGGTCCGAAAATTCACACGGAAAGGTTGGAACGTCATGGAAAAAATTGTCGAATCGCAGGCGAAGCCGGCGGAAAAGATCGGGATCATCGATCTCGGTTCCAATTCCGCGCGCCTCGTCATCGTACAGCTGTTCGGGGACAATCACTTTATGGTCGAGGACGAGCTCAAAGAGAGCGTCCGCCTCGGGCAGGATATGGACAGAGACGGCTTTCTGAAGCCGCAGCGCGTTGCGGAGACCATCCGCACGCTCAAAATGTTTAAGCGTCTGTGCGACGCAAGCGGCGTGGAGCGCATCATCGCGGTCGCCACGGCCGCCGTCCGCCGCGCCAAGAATCAGCGCTCCTTTCTCGATGAGATCCAGGCGACGTGCGGCATCAAGGTAGACGTGCTCTCCGAGGAAGAGGAGGCGACGCTCGTCTACCGCGGCGTCATCAACTCCATGGATATCCCCAAGGGGATCATTCTCGAGATCGGCGGCGGCTCCACCAAGATCATCTATTATAACCGCCGCAACATCCTGCACTACGCGACGCTCGCGTTCGGCGCGGTCACGCTGACCGATCTCTTTGCCGACGACGGCGTCCCGCCCGAGGAGCAGACGGCGAAGATCGAGGAGTTCTTCACCGAGCAGTTCAAAAAGATCGAATGGCTCTCCGAGGTCGAGCCCGACGTGCAGATGATCGGCGTGGGCGGTTCCTTCCGCAATCTCTACAAAATCAACCGTCTCGTGCGCAAATATCCTCTCAACACGGTGCATAACTATTCCTTCGCCGTGGAGGATTTCCGCTCCATCTACGAGATGGTGCGCGTTCTCGACGTGGAAAAGCGCAAGCGCATCCGCGGGCTCTCGCCCGCCCGGGCAGACATCATGCCCGCCGCGCTCGCCATCATCAAGGCGTTTACCGACTATCTGCACATCGAATCGTTCACCGTCGGCGGATATGGTCTGCGCGAGGGCATCATGTTCAATCAGGCGGTGCCCCAGACGGTGGAACGTCCCATTCTCGACGTACTGAGCTATTCGCTGAACACGCTCGTCAAATATTACGGGTGCAACGAAAAGCACGTGGAGCATACTGTGCGTCTCTCCATTCAGCTCTTTAAGCAGCTCCGCGTGCTGCACAAATTCCCGCGCGTATATCTCAAAGTGCTCAAGATCGCCGCAAGCCTGCACGACTGCGGGCTGCGCGTCCGCTATTACAACCACGCCCAGCACAGCCGCTACATGATCCTCAATTCGGGCATCTGCGGCGCCACGCACCGCGAGATCGTGCTCGCCGCTTTCGTGGCGGGATGCCATAAGAAAGAGGATATCAACGCCGCCGAATGGGCGCGTTACCGCGATATCGTCACCGAAGAGGATCTGGAGATCGTCAAAAAGCTCGGCGTACTGCTGCGCATCGGCGAGGCGCTCGACCGCAGCGGCATGGGCGTCGTCACCGGTATCAACTGCGACGTCCTCGGCGATTCGGTCATCATGAAGACGGAGCTCGCCGGCGACGCGGCGCTCGAGATCAGGCAGGCGATGGCTGCCGGGTCCGAATTCAAGCGTACATTCAAAAAGAACCTCGAGATCCTGTGAAATTCATTTTAGCAAGCAATTCTCCGCGCCGCAGGGAGCTCCTCGGCGCGCTCATATCCGATTTTACCGTGGAGCCTTCGCACTTCTCCGAGGAGGGTGCGGGGCTTTCTGCGCGCGATACGGCGCTCGCCTTCGCTTGCGGCAAGGCGGCGGACGTTGCGGCGCGCCGTCCCGGCTGCGCGGTGCTGGGCGCCGATACCGTCGTCGCGCTCGGCGACCGCATCCTGGGCAAACCCCGCTCCGCGGACGAGGCGCGCAGGATGCTCGCGCTGCTCAGCGGAAAGGCGCACACCGTCTACACGGGCGTATGCCTCATCGCCCCGCAGGGGACGTATTCCGACGTTGTGGAAACGCGCGTATATTTCCGTCCGCTCGAGGAGGAACTCATCGAGGCGTATGTAAAAAGCGGGCTTCCCATGGATAAAGCGGGCGCCTACGGCATCCAGGACGGATATCCGCTCGTCGACAGATACGAGGGAAGTTTTACGAACGTGGTGGGGCTGCCCGTGGAGCGTCTGAAAGCCATCCTGCGCGAGGCGGGGCTCATCTGAGATAAAGATCCAAGGAAAAACTATGCTCAAACTTGCAATCGACTTCGGGACTTCGGTCACAAAAATTTATAAGATCGGGAGCGGGATCGTGCTCGCCGAGGCAACCTGCGTCACCGTGCAGAAGGAGACGGGGGAGATCCGCGCCTTCGGCAACGAGGCGAAGCGCCTGCTCGGCAAGACGGCGGAACTCACCGACGTGTGCTTCCCCGTCTACGAGGGCGAGATCGTCAACGAACGCTACGCCGCGGCGCTTCTGGAGTATTTCCTCGGCAAGGTGGTGCGCCGCACGCACGCCGTCGAGGTGCTCTTCTGCGTGCCGTGCGCCGCGTCCGTGGAACTGCGCGAAAAATACTGCCGCGTGGCAAAGTCGGTGGGACTCTCCCGCGTGCGGTTTGCCGAATCGCCCTATCTCGCGGCGCTGGGGCAGGATGTGCCGCTCTCAGAGTCCAATCCCGTGTTCGCGCTCGATATCGGCGCCGGAAAAACGAGCGCCGCCGTGTTCTCGCTCGACGGCATCATCGCGGGGCTCACGATGAACGTGGGCGGGAACAACATGGATGTGCACATCATCGACCATATCGCCGAAACGTACAATCTCAAGATCGGCTCGCAGACGAGCGAAAAGCTGAAAAACGCGGTGGGGAGCCTCATCCCCAACGACTACCAGAGCACCATCGTCAACGGGCGCGACGTCACGACGGGCAAGCCCCGTTCCGTCGCCGTCTCCTCCGCCGATATCCTCTTTCCCATCCGCATCTATGCCGATAAGATCGCCGAATATGCGGAACTTGTGCTCCGGAAACTCCCCGCGGAGGTGTCCGCCGCCATGGTCAAGAACGGCGTGTTCCTTGCGGGCGGCGTGTGCAACATCGCCGGCTTTGCCGACTACATGGCGGATAAACTTCAGATGGAGGCGCACGTCACGGGCGATCCGCAGATGGCGGTCGTGCTGGGCGGCGGAAGGGCGATCGGCAATTCCTCCATCCTCGCCCGGATCGAAATGGAGTAAAATACGGAAAAACGCTCTGCGGAGCGCATATATTTACAAAAGAAGACCGCGCGGTTTCGCGTGGTTTTTTGTTTGTTTTGTAAAAAAGCGATGAATTTTTGCCCGCCGCCCCGAAAGACGCGTCGTATCGGTTGACAAAACACGAAAAAACGGTATATTTTAGGATACGCTTCCCGCGGCGGGGCGGCGTTCCGCCCCGCAGACAAGACTGATTTTATCGACAAGGAGTGATTATGAACGAAGAACGGGAGGACGGGATCACCTTCGGGGAGATCTGTCATCTGGTAAAAAAACGCATCTGGGCGATCCTGCTCGCCTCGGTGCTCGTCACGGCGATCGCCGTCATGGTGGTCGCGCTCTTTCTCAACCCGGGATCGACCTATTACAGCATGACGTTCGCGCTCGCAAGCCCCGCGGCGTCTACGCAGCAATATGCCGACGGGACGCCCTTTTATTACCGCAACATCATTTCGAAAGACGCGCTGAACGCCGCCAAGGCGAGCGACGAGCGCCTTTCCGACGTCGATATCGACGGGATGCTCGAGAACGACGACATCACCATCTCTTCGGCGACGGACGGTGAAACGAGCAGCCTGTATCTCGGCGTATATACGATACAGGTGAAGGGGAGTTATTTTGCGGACGCCGACCTCGCGCGGGTGTTCATCTCCGCCGTCGCCGAGGAAGCGGTCGCCTCGCTCCGCGAAAAGGCGGAAACGCTCGATTACACGGTGGATTCCGCTGCGTATTATGCCGCCTCTCTCGAGGAACGGCTCGCCATGCTCACACAGCTCCGCACTACGCTCACCACGAGCTATGATACCTGGATCAGCCGCTATTCGAGCGCCTATTCCGTGCAGGTGGGGGAGACGGGCAAGACGCTGGGCAACTACCGCGCCGAGGCGAGCGTTATTTTCGGCACGAGCCTGCAATCGAGCCTCGAAGAACTGTGCACGCGCGGCGGGTTCGGCAGCATCGTCGTCGCGCGGTCCGCATCCGACGAGAGCATCGAGTCCGCCGTCTCCCTCCTCCGCGACGAGCTCAAAGCGGAGTATGAGCTGAACGACCGCATCATCGAAAGTTTCAAGGAGGTCGCGGGCGTCGCGGGCATGGCGGGCAGTTCGCTCGTCGAGGAGTACATCGTCCGCAACGCGACCATCGCCACCCAGCTCGGCGATTACGTCACGTCCGAAACGGATGAGGGCGGCGGCACGCTGAACGCGGAAAGCGTCAAGTCGTTCGCGCAGACGCTCGACGCGCAGTACGCCTCGCTGAGCGCCGCCGCGGAGACGCTCAAACAGGTCACGACGGCGATCTACGAGAGCAATACCTGGGTCACCTATCAGTCGCGCTCGCCCGAAACGACGGGCAGCACTTCCGTCGTCCTCGTGGGCGTTGCGGCGTTCGTCGTCGCCTTCCTCGTCGCCGCGGTCATCGTGTGCGCCACCGATTATCCCAAGTACCGCGCCAAACAGGCAAAGGCGCGCGAAGAGGCGCAAAACAGCGTGCAGGACGGCGTTTCAGGGAAGCAACCGCAGGATCGTGCGGACGAAGAAAAACAGTAAAGGGCAGTTTGTGCGCGCCGCCGCGGTATTTCCGCGGCGGTTTTCATATCCGTCCGTTTTCCTGTGCGCTTTTCCTTGCGAAAGCGGCGGGGGTATGTTATAATACACTGCGAAACCGCAACGGAGGGGAGAATATGTACAAACATCATCAGGAGAGCGCGCAAAAACTCAGGGAATATTTTGAGGGACAGGAGGGGGGCATCGCCGTCGTGCTCGACGGATCCACCGTCAAGGGCAATGCGCGTCCCGATTCGGATATCGACGCCATCATCGTCGTCACCGAAGAGCGCTATGCCGCGCTTGCTGCGGAGAACCGTCTTGCGGAGGTCATCGTCGGTCACTGCACCTATGAGGGCGGCTATTTCGACGTGAAGTACAAGACGAAGGCGATCCTGCGCCGCGCCGCGAAATACGCCAGCGAGCCCACGCGCAACGCCTACGTGAAGGCGCAGGTCATGTGTACGACGGACGGGGAGATCCCGTCGCTCGTCGCGCAGATCTCCGCCTATCCCGAGCACACGGTGGAGGCGAAGATCGCGTGTTTCTGCGCCAACCTTCAGCTCAACCGCGGGTATTTCCTCAACATCGTCCCCGCGGAAAACGCCTATATGCGCGCGCACCTCGCGCAGGAGATCGTGTACAGCGTGTACCGTCTCATCCTCATCGAAAACCGCGCGCTCTTCCCCTGCAACCGCCGTCTGGAAGAGACGGTGCGCGCCTGCGGGAAGCGTCCCGCAAATATCGTGGAGCTCGGCGCGAAGTTCCTCTCCGAGATCACCGCGGAAAACTGCGAGGCATTCGTAAAGGCGTTCTGGGAACAGAGCGCGCTGCCCCTCAACGACGACGTGAGCGAGAGCTGCTCGCAGTATGTGAAGTATTACGAGGACTGGTGGCTGGAAGAGGATCCGCCTTTCCCCAACGAATGGTAACGTTCGCGGCGCTCCGCTTTGCCGAGGACGGCAACCTTTCCGACCGCACCTATTGGTATCGGTGCGATTTCGCGCTCTCCCCGGGGGAGCGCGTTCTGGCGCCCGTCGGCATGCACGACCGTCTGCAGCGCGCGGTCGTCGAACGCGTCCTCGAGGCAGGGGCGGAGAACGCGCCCTACGATCTTCGCCTCATCAAAAGCGTCGCCGCCAGGGACGGCGCGCGTCTGCTCAGGGCGGGCGGCGCCGTGTTCCGCGAACTCGGCGGGATCCGCTACGACCGGAAGCATTATACACGGTTCGGGCGCGTGCTCGTCGGTATGCGCCTTCCGTCCGCGGCGCGTGCGGAGCTGAGCGGATACGGCGTTTCTCTGTTCTGCGATACGGAAGAGAACGGCGCGGCGGCGGTCCTCCGCGCTCTCTCCCGTGAGCGCGGCTGCACACTCATTTTCGGCGATACGGCAGACATGGTAGGGGGATTTTTGCTCCTGCACGCAGGCGTGCCTGCGGACGCGCTCCCTCCCGATATCGCCGCGGCGTTTCCGCATCCCTGCGGACATGGCAGGGGGACGGAAGAGGTCTTTGCAGACATGGGGCTCACCGGGGCAGAGCTCTCCCGTCTGCGTGAAAAACTGCGCTGAGGCGCATACTGAGCAAGGATATGAAAAACATTCTCATGATCGCCACGGGCGGCACCATTGCCTCCCGCAACACCGGAAACGGACTGGAGCCCGTCATTTCGTCCGAAGAGCTGCTGGACTGCGTGCCCGAGATCGCGCAGTCGTGCGCCGTCACGGCGGCGCAGCCGTTCAATCTCGACAGCACCAACATCTGCGGCGCGCACTGGCTCGCCATTGCGAAGCTCATCGAAGAAAATTATGCAAAGTACGACGGATTCGTCGTGACGCACGGAACGGATACGATGGCGTATACCGCCGCGGCGCTCAGCTATCTCATCCAGAACAGCGCGAAGCCCATCGTGCTCACGGGCTCGCAGAAGTCCGTATACACGCGCGATACCGACGCCCGCCGCAATCTTTCGGAGGCGTTTTCCTATTGCGCGGACGACGGCGCATCCGGCGTGCATATCGTGTTCGACGGCAACGTCATTCTGGGTACGCGCGCCAAAAAGACGCGCACGCGCAGTTTCAACGCCTTTTCGAGCATCGATTTTCCCGCCGTCGCCGTCATGCGCGAAGGCAAGCCGTTTTATTATATCGAGGAGCCGAAACCCGCGGGCGCGCCCGTCTTTTTCCATGCGCTCAACGAGAACGTGTTCGTCCTGAAGATGATCCCGGGCATCCGTGCGGATATCTTCGATTATCTGGAGGCGCACTGCGACGGGCTCATCATCGAATCGTTCGGCGCGGGCGGACTGCCCAATTACGATAACGACGCGTTCTTTGCCCGTCTGAAGGCGTTCCTCGCCAAGGGAAAGACGGCGGTTCTCACCACGCAGGTGGAACGGGAGGGGAGCGCGATGGATACTTACGCCGTCGGCAGGAAGCTGCGCGCGTGCGGGAATATCCTGGAGGCGCGCTGCATGACGCTCGAGGCGACCGTCGCAAAACTCATGTGGCTCCTTGCGTTTGCCGGGGGAAAGGAGGCGGAGCGGCTCTTTTATACGCCCGTCGCGCACGATATTTTCTGATTCCCGGGGGAAGATTTCCGCCCGCCGCAAAAAATCCGAAAAAATTTCAAATATTTTTCCAAAAACGGTTGACAAACTCCTTTTGTTCCGTTACAATAAGTAAGCTATTCGGTTATCCGAATACCAACATCGCGGGGTGGAGCAGCCAGGTAGCTCGTCGGGCTCATAACCCGAAGGTCGCACGTTCGAATCCTGCCCCCGCAACCATACGGCGATGTAGCTTAGTTGGTTAGAGCGATCGGTTCATACCCGATAGGTCAGCGGTTCGACTCCACTCATCGCTACCAAAAAAACCGGCGTCAAGCCGTTTTTTATATCCTGAAGGTTTTTGAGCGCACAGCGCAAGCAAAGCCTGATATGTGGCCCCGTGGTCAAGAGGTTAAGACATCACCCTTTCACGGTGGTATCATGGGTTCGATTCCCGTCGGGGTCACCAGCAAAATGAGCAGAGCAATCTGCTCATTTTTTTGTTGGTGACCCCGACGGGACTGAAGAAAGCATGCGGGGGCGCCCGACGCCGCAGGCGGCGCACGAGGCGGTGAGCCGCCGAAGTATTCCCGAAGAAAACGACGTATATCTTACGATTATCGGCAAAATGAGCAGAGCAATCTGCTCATTTTTTTGTTGGTGACCCCGACGGGACTGAAGAAAGCATGCGGGAGCGTCCGACGCCGCAGGCGGCGCACGAGGCGGCGAGCCGCCGAAGTATTCCCGAAGGAAACGACGTATATCTTACGATTATCAGCAAAATGAGCAGAGCAATCTGCTCATTTTTTTGTTGGTGACCCCGACGGGACTGAAGAAAGCATGCGGGTTCGTCCGACGCCGCAGGCGGCGCACGAGGCGGCGAGCCGCCGAAGTATTCCCGAAGAAAACGACGTATATCTTACGATTATCGGCAAAATGAGCAGAGCAATCTGCTCATTTTTTTGTTGGTGACTCCGACGGGACTGAAGAAAGCATGCGGGTGACGCGATCGCGCCGCAAAAAGCGGCGAACGATACGCTGTTCCGTCGTTTCACTTCTTACGACCGACGCCGCACGAGGCGCACGAGGCGGTGAGCCATGCTCATACGGCATATCTCTGTTCGGACGGAGGGGCGGAGTTTTCCGAGGTCAATATCTCCAAACTTCGTCCTTACGGGGAAATTTAATATAACAGAAAGGGGCGGAACAAAACGTTCCGCCCGTTTCTGAATCCCGAACAGTATCCGAATATTAATGTTTTATGGGCGAACCGCAGTACGGGCAGCGCGGGTCGTCCGCCGTGTAACTGAATTTCGCGCCGCAGAACGGGCATTCCGCCGCGTAAGCGCGCTTGTCGGGGGCTCGGTTGTCGTTGAGCACGATCGCGTCTCCCTCCCATTTGTAGCCCGTGAGATAGCGCTTGCGGAAGCACAGGTCGAGGCGGTTGCGCACGTCCGTTTCGGAGAGGGAGAGCTGGGAGGCGATCTCG
This sequence comes from uncultured Clostridia bacterium, assembly GCA_944367465.1. Classification (GTDB taxonomy): domain Bacteria; phylum Bacillota; class Clostridia; order Christensenellales; family Borkfalkiaceae; genus Gallimonas. The sequence goes on along the minus strand of CALVWO010000032.1, from coordinate 2,655 downwards.
CTCACGGTGCAGAGGTTCTCCTCGACCACCGCGCTCACGATGCGGCTGAGATTTTTGGTGGGGGCGTACGCCATCGTCCACGCGCACGGGCAGCCGTAAAATCCCATGACCATGCACGCGATCCCGATCGCCCATACCGCGGGCTGACCGATCGCAAGTCCCACGCCGAGCAGCGCGCCGCCGAGAGGCAGAGCGAGCGTGAGTATAACCGAAAGGATGAGACTTTTTCTGAGCGCTCTTCTGACTGCCTGCATACGTATTCTCCGAAAAAATTTTTTCTGTGTGGAAGAGACGGCGCGCGCCTGCGAAAGCGGGACCGGGCGCCCATGCATTGCCGATTCTTTCTGCGCCGCACACTCTTCCCTTATAATTATAGTATAAATTGTGCGGCGGCGTTTGTCAAGGGGGGCGGAAATTTTAATCTTGACATCTTTTTTCCGGCGTGATATACTGTACACAAGCATCGCGCCGGGGGCGCGTAAGGAGGAAGTTATGTTCCTGAAAGTCATCGAATGGGCGGAGAGTGCGCCGGACGTCATCGTCTGGAAGTTCCCCGTCGGGAAGAACACCATCGAACGCGGGTCGTCGCTCACCGTGCGCGAAGGGCAGGCGGTCGTGTTCTGCGATAAGGGGCGTATGGCGGACGTGTTCGGCCCAGGCATGTATAAGCTGGACACCGATACCATTCCCATCCTTACGCGGCTGCTTTCGTGGAAGTACGCCTTCGAAAAGCCCTTCAAATCGGATATCTACTTCGTCAGCACGCGGCAGTTCGCCAACCTCAAGTGGGGTACGGCGACGCCCGTCATCGTGCGGGACGCCGAATACGGCGCCGTCCGCCTGCGCGCATACGGCACGTATGCGTTCCGCGTGACAGATCCCTATGTCTTTCTGAAGGAGATGTCCGGGACGTGTGCCGCGTTCCGTACGCAGGATATCACAGACCATATCCGCAGCCTTCTCGTGACCTTCCTTTCCGACGCGCTCGGCGAGAGCGGCGTTCCCGTTCTCGATCTCTCCGCAAATCTCGTGGAACTGGGCGACGGCGTGAAAACGTCGCTCGAAAAGCGCCTCTCCGCCATCGGCGTGGGGCTCACGGCGTTCCGCTTCGAGAGCGTTTCGCTCCCGCCCGAACTCGAGAAGGCGCTCGACGAGAATACCCGCCTCAATATGATGCGCGGCAACATCGATATTTACACGCAGATGGCGCAGGCTGACGCAATGAAAGAGGCGGCGAAGAACCCCGGCGGCGGCGTCGGCTCGATGATGGGCGCGGGGCTCGGCATGGGCATGGGTATGCAGATGGCGGGCGCCTTCGGCGCACAGCCCGAAAAGAAGGCGCAGGGCGGCGTCTGTCCGCACTGCGGGGCGGCGGTCACGGCGGGCGCAAAGTTCTGTCCCGAGTGCGGAAAATCGCTCCTGCGGTCGTGTCCCGCCTGCGGGGCGGCGCTTCCCGCGAACGTCAGATTCTGCCCTGAATGCGGGCAAAAACTCGGGTAAGGAGGGCTTATGGGCTGGGAGATCATCGTCATCATCGTGCTTGCCGTCCTGTTTGTCATCGCGGCGGCAGCGGCGCTGGTGTTCCGGAAAAAATACATTGCCGAAAAACGGCGTTCCGACGAAAGCGCGCGGTTTGCCGAAGACGTGAAAGTCAGGGGCGGCGTGCGCTACTCCGGGGACGACGCGGTCGAGCGGGAGGGCGCGGCGAACATTTCGCTCAAAAAGGGCGACATCCTGCTCCCGCGCGGCGAGACGCATTCCGCCGAACGGGGCGGGGAGATCATGCCGGGGACATATACCGTGCTTGCGACGGGGGATAACGTCACGCAGTTCAAACTCCGCGTGGGCGGACTCGTGCGCACCTATTCGCACGGCGATACGCTCGTGCTCGCCGAGGGCGAGGAGATCTGCGCCGTTTCCTGCGCGGTCATTTTGCGGTGAGAGAGTTCACGAATTTTCTCGTCCAAAGGCTCGTCGCGGCAGAGCGCCGTTTGCGACTGTTCGGCTTTACCGAACAGTACGCCTGAAACGCTCGCCGCTCCTCTTCGCAAAAAATCTTTCTGCAAAATCTTTTTTGCGAGTGCTGTCGCATGAGAATTCCGTAATCTGAGAGGACGGCTGCGGGTACGGCATATGCCTAACCGCGCCTTCCTCTCTGCGCCGTCCCATCAGGGCTTACATAATAGCGGACGGCGCATTCACTCTTTCCTGAAAGCCGCGTAAGCGGCAAATTGGGGCATACTGCGCAGGGAAACCCTGCTTGTATCTGTGATTGATAGCAGGTAGGCATAACGCAGTGACGCCTTTTGCAACGTATTTATTACGGATATGCGGGAAATGCGATTTTGTTTGCGCGAGATAGAACTTGCCTCCCTCTTTGAGGGTGAGCCATGCGTAATGCGCAGCAGCGCGGTGCGCTGTGCGCGCATGGCGAACTAAGGAATTGCCTTTATCAGCGGCAATTCCGTGCCCGCAGGCGGCACACTACATTGGTGCCGCCAAGAGGTGCCCCGCAGGGGCGGTGGGAGTTCTCGCCTCCCTCTTTGAGGGTGAGCCATGCGTAATGCGCAGCAGCGCGGTGCGGTGTGCGCGCGCCGCGAACTAAGAAATTGCCATTTCAGCGGCAATTTGTGTCCGACACGAGGAGAAAGTCTT
>CALVWO010000031.1 GCA_944367465.1 uncultured Clostridia bacterium | reverse complement strand
AGTTCGACGTTGTGCCAGACCGTCTGCACGTCGTCGTTCTCGTCGAGTTTGTCGAGCATCTTTTGGAACGTCTCGAGCTTGTCCGCGGGGAGCGTGATCTTGCTCTGCGGGAACATGCCGAGCTCTGCGCTCAGGAAGGAAAGCCCCTTCTCCTCGAGGAACTTGCGCACATCGGAGAAAGCGGGCACGGAGGTATATACCTCGTATGCATCCTCCTGCGTGACAACGTCGTCCGCCCCTGCCTCGATAGCGTAATCGGTGATGGTATCCTCATCGAGATCGGGCGTGCGCTCCACGACGATGAGCCCCTTATTATCGAACATATAGGAGACGGAACCCGTAGTGCCGAGCGAACCGCCGTGCTTGCTCATGATGGCGCGCACGTCGCCCGCGGTACGGTTGTTGTTATCGGTAAGCGTGGAGATGATGACCGCCGCGCCGCCCACGCCGTATCCCTCGTAGGTCAGCTCCTTATAATCTTTATCCCCAAGCTCGCCCGCCGCGCGTTTGATGGAGCGTTCGATATTGTCGTTGGGCATGTTCGCCGCCTTTGCCTTTGCGATGACGTCCGCAAGTTTGGAGTTCGTGGCGGGATTGGGATTGTTGCGCGCCGCAACGGCGATCTCACGCCCGAGCTTTGTGAAGATCTTGCCGCGGGCTGCGTCCGCCTTGCCCTTCTTCGCCTGAATATTGTGCCATTTGCTGTGACCTGACATAAAATTACCTCTTAAATACTCAAATTCATGCTCTGCGCAGGGCGTACATGAGGACGCCCGCAGAGACCGCCGCGTTCAGGCTCTCGCACCGCTCGTCCATGGGGATACGGACGATGATATCGGCACGGGCGCGCGTTTTATCGGAAAGCCCGCTCCCTTCGCTGCCGATGGCAAGGCAGAACTTTTCGGGCGGGGTGAGCGTAAACACATCCTGCCCGCCCATATCCGCGGCAAGCAAAGGGACCCCTTCGAGCGCGGAAAAAATCTCTTCCCGGCTGCCCTGCATAATGCGCGCAAAGAACACGCCGCTCATGCTCGAACGCACGCTCTTGGGCGAAAACGCATCGGCGCAGTCCGCAAGATATACCTCCGCGTACCCCGCCGCGACGGCGGTGCGCACGATGGCGCCCACGTTGGAAGGATCCTGCAAACCGTCCAAAAAGAGGCACCTGCCCTCGGGCGGACGCACTCCGGCGGCGGGCAGCGCGACTTCGGCGGCGATCCCCTGCGGCGTCTTTTCGTCGCAGACGGCGGCGAACGCCCCCTCGCCGAGCGTGACCGCAGGGAGCGCGTACGTCTCCCCCGCGTAATCCTCCCGCACGACGATGCGCCTGACGTCGAGCCCTGCGGCGACGGCTTCACGCACCATTTTCACGCCCTCCACGAGAAAGGCGCCGCGCTCGCGCCTGCCCTTTTTCTCCTTGAGAGAGGCAAGCTCCTTGACGAGCGGATTTTGTTTGGACAGAATAACCATGCTGGAACGCGAAAAAAGCCTTTTTGCAAAGGCTTTCTCTCGTTAAATAGCGGCTTTCGCCTTGTTGCAGATGTCCGCAAACGCTGCGGCATCCGTCACGGCGAGGTCGGCGAGCACCTTGCGGTTGAGCTCGATCCCTGCGACCTTCAGCCCGTGCATGAGCTTGGAATAGCTGAGCCCGTTCTCGCGCGCGCCGGCATTGATACGCGCGATCCAGAGGGAACGCATATCGCGCTTTCTGCGCTTTCTGCCGATGTACGCATAGTTGAGCGACTTCATGACCGCTTCGCGGGCGATGCGGTAGTTCTTGCTCTTGCAGCCAAAGTAACCCTTGGCGAGTTTCAAAATCTTTCTGCGCTTCTTAACGCCGTTGACGCCTCTCTTAATACGCATAATTCACCTCCGCTCAGTCCTTGTAGGGGATCATCTTCTTGACGTTGTTCTCCTGCGCCGAGGAGACGAGCGTCGTCTGACGCAAATTTCTCTTTCTCTTTCTGTTCTTGGTCTCAGCCTTGTGGTTCTTGCCGCCGTGCGGTCTGTTGACCTTGCCGGTGCCCGTGAGCCAGAAGCGCTTCTTGGAACCGCTGTGCGATTTCTGTTTCGGCATACCTGTATCCTCCGATGAATTTTTTCGTACTTTATCTGCAAGCCCGTGCGGGCGCGCATGCGTTATTTTTTGGCGGGAGCGAGAATCATGATGAGGTTGCGCCCCTCCTGGTTGACGGGCTTCTCGATGACGGCGATCTCCTTGAGCATTTCGTAGAAGTTCATCATCACGTCGCGCCCGAGGTGCGCGTGCGCCATCTGCCTGCCGCGCAGCCGGATGGTGACTTTAACTTTGTTCCCCGCTTCGAGGAACTTGGTCGCCTGCTTCGCCTTCACGTTGACGTCGCCGACGTCGATGGTGACGGAGAGCTGCACCTCCTTGAGTTCCACGATCTTCTGATTGCGCCTGTTCTCCTTCTCCTTTTTCGCCTGTTCGAACTTGAACTTGCCCCAATCCATGATCTTGCACACGGGCGGAACGGCGTTCGGGGAGATCTTCACAAGATCGAGCCCCGCCTCTTCGGCAAGGCGAATCGCCTCGCGCGGCGACATGACGCCGAGCATTTCCCCCGTTTCGGAGATCACGCGGATCTCGCGGTCGCGGATTTCCCCGTTCATCTGATTCTGCGTTTTAATACTTCCACCTCGATGAAAAAAGAATAGGGTCGCGCAAGGCGACCCGTGAAAATTTCAGCACACGGAACATCCGTGTAAGCTACGAAAATTCATTGACCCGTTCCGCTTGGCAGATACGGGGAGAAGGGTTCGCCTCTGCTTGACTTGGTTATTTTACCAGATGGCGCACCCTTTGTCAAGGAATTTTTCTTCAGATTTTTCGTTTTCTGGAAAATTTCCTTAAAAAATCGTCTTTTCCCTGTCCTCTTTGCGCACGAGATCGAAGAACGCCTGCTTTTCCATGGCGCCGACGTCCCCTTCGCCGCGGCGGCGGACGGAGACCGTACCGTCCTCCACTTCCTTATCGCCGACGATGAGTTTATAGGGAACTTTTTCCAGCTCTGCATCGAGGATCTTCCTGCCGATCTTCTCCTTTCTCAGATCGGCGGAGGCGCGCAGACCGAGCGCGGTCATCTCTTTGACGAGCTGCGTCGCATACTCCGCGGCGCGGTCGGTGACGGGCAGAACCTTGACCTGTTCGGGCGCGAGCCACACGGGGAACTTGCCCGCGAAGTGCTCGATGAGGATGCCGATGAACCGCTCGATGGAACCGAATACGACGCGGTGGATCATGATCGGACGGTGTTTCTGACCGTCCTCGCCCACATAGTCGATCTCAAAGCGCTGCGGGAGCTGGAAGTCGAGCTGGATGGTGCCGCACTGCCAGGTGCGCTTGATGGAATCTTCGAGGTGGAAATCGATCTTGGGGCCGTAGAAGGCGCCGTCGCCCTCGTTGACGACATAGGGAAGTTTGAGCTCGTCGAGCGCCGCGCGGAGCGCGTTCGTCGCCGCCTCCCAGTCCTCGTCGGAACCGATGGAGTTTTCGGGACGGGTGGAGAGTTCGACGTGATATTTGAACCCGAAGAGCGTGTATACCTCGTCGATGATGCGCACGACGCCCTTGATCTCCTCGGTGATCTGCTCGGGGAGCATGAAGATGTGCGCGTCGTCCTGCGTGAAACAGCGCACACGCATGAGCCCGTGGAGCTGCCCGCTCTTTTCGTGGCGGTGCACAATGCCGAGCTCGCCCATGCGGATGGGCAGATCTTTATAGCTGTGCGGATGCAGCTTGTACACCAGAAGTCCGCCCGGGCAGTTCATGGGCTTGATCGCGCAGTCCTCGCCGTCGATCTTGGTGGTGTACATATTTTCCTTATAGTGATCCCAGTGCCCCGAAGTTTCCCAGAGGGAACGGTTGAGGATGATGGGCGTCTGAACCTCGACGTACCCTTCGCGGCGGTGGATCTGACGCCAGTAATCGATGAGGATGTTTTTGAGCACCATGCCGTTGGGCAGGAAGAACGGGAATCCCTTGCCCTCGGGAAGGAGCGCGAAAAGTTTCATCTCCTTGCCGAGCTTGATGTGATCGCGCTTTTTTGCCTCTTCGAGCATCTCGAAATACTCGTCCATTTCCTCTTTCTTGGCGAACGCCGTGCCGTAGATGCGGGTGAGCATCTTGCGCTTTTCATCGCCGCGCCAGTAAGCGCCGGCAATGGAGACGAGGCGGAACGCCTTGATCTTTCCCGTGGAGGGAAGGTGTGGTCCGCGGCAGAGGTCGATGAACGCGCCCTGACGGTAGAAGGAGATCTCCTCGCCCTTGGGAAGATCCTGAATGAGCTCTACCTTATATGTCTCGTGATATTTGCTCATGAGCGCGATCGCCTCTTCGCGCGGGAGCGTGAACCGCTCGATGGGAAGATTGCTCTTGATGATCTTCTTCATCTCCGCCTCGACCTTGGCAAAATCCTCCATCGTGATGGGCGTCTTGAAATCGACGTCGTAATAGTAGCCGTTGTCGATGACGGGACCGATGGCGAGTTTGCAGGTAGGATAAATGGTTTTAAGCGCCTGCGCAAGGACGTGCGCGCAGGTGTGGCGGTAGACCTCGAGCCCCTCCTTATCTTTGAGCGTGACGATCTCGAGGGCGTCGCCTTCGGAAAGTACGTGCGAAAGATCGACGAGTTTTCCGTTGACTTTTGCCGCGACGGCGGCGCGGGCGAGCCCTTCCGAGACGGCATGCGCGGCGTCCATTGCCGTCGCGTTCTGTTCCACGCTGAGCTTGTCGCCGTTTTTGAGTACGATTTGCATGATGATTCCTCCTCTTTTGACGGTATTATGTCAGACATAATACTATGCAGTTTGTCGAAATATAACAAAAACGCCCCTAAAATTCCCCTTTCGGGGAAATTTTAAGGACGCATTTTTCGAAATGCGCGGTTCCACCTTAATTGCCGTGCGGCCGCTCTGCTCAATTTTTTTACCCGCAAAGCGGTTTCGCCGTTCGCTCTTTATGCGCGCCTTTCAGCCGCGGGCGCACTCTCTGCAATAAAGCGCTGCGAAGGTTACTTGTCTTTGCAGACGGAGGACGGCAAGCCGCCCCTCTCTTCTCTCTTCGGCATCATTCTACCACCGCTTCGGGCGATTGTCAAGAGAATATTGCCCGCTCCGCGTAATATTTTTGCAGAAAATCCCCCACGGAATCTTCCACGTCGCCGAGGCAGTAGATAAAGCCCGCGTCGGAGAGCACGATCTCCGAGCATACGTCCTCCTCCCCCGTGAGGCGGCTCTTCCGCAGCGGCATGAAATCGGCGCCGTACACGACGTTCCCCTTCAGATAGATTTTGTTTGCGCTCTCCCCGGCGAGAAAGGCGCAGAACTTTTTCAGATCGGGCGCAGAAAATCCGGCGGGCACATAGCGCACGATGCGCTCCCACTTTTCCCTGAGTGCGGCGAGACGGAAATTCCAGAATCCGTCCACTGCCCACTCGCCCCCGACCTTCGCTTTCCGCCGTACGTAAGCCGCGTCGCCCGCAAAATCCGCCGCAATGAGCGCCGAGATCAGGAGCCGCCGCTCCCGCCGCGACAGACAGACGGATAGCCGCTTCTCCATGAAGCGGTATTTGTACCCGATACAGACGATCTCCGCGACCGCCTCCGCAGCCGCCTGCTTTATCTGCGCGCCCTCCGGCGCACGGATACGGATCGCAGCGCGGTCTCCGCCGAAGGAAAGTTCCCCCGCTCCGCCTGCCGCGACCGCAGCAGGCAGCAGCGCGTTATAAAGGTGCGCGACAAAGCCGCCGTTGACTCTCTCTTCCGAAAGCGTGAACTCTTCCACACACCTATTGTATGAAATGCGCGCCGTTTTATTTCTTTTCGTGCAAAAGCGGTGAAAAAGTGCATGAATTTGCTTTATCGGCGGCACGGCGCTTGACTTTCCCCGCGGCGCATAGTACAATATAGATTGGTATTATATAGTGAGGTCTAAGTAACGTATGGACGTAAAATCTGTCGAACACAAATGGCAGACGCGCTGGGAAAAGGCGAAGTTCAACAGCTTCGACAAGAAGGACGAGGAGAAAAAGAAACTCTACGTTCTGGAGATGTTCTCCTACCCTTCCGGCGCAAAACTGCACATCGGTCACTGGTATAACTACGGACCGACCGATTCGTATGCCCGCTTCAAACGCATGCAGGGCTATAATGTGTTCCAACCCATGGGATTCGACGCCTTCGGGCTCCCCGCGGAAAACTACGCGATCAAGACGGGCATCCACCCCAAGGACTCAACCGAAAAGAACATCGCCACTATGGAGGGTCAGCTCCGTGCGATGGGCGCCATGTTCGACTGGTCGGCAGAGGTCAAGACCTGCGAAGAGAGCTACTACAAGTGGACGCAGTGGATGTTCCTCCAGCTCTACAAAAAAGGACTCGCCTACCGCAAAGAGGCGCCCGTCAACTGGTGCCCCTCCTGCCAGACCGTGCTTGCAAACGAGCAGGTCGAGGGCGGCAAGTGCGAACGCTGCGGCACCGACGTGGTGCGCCGCAACCTGACGCAGTGGTTCTTTAAGATCACCGAATACGCCGAAGAGCTCCTGACGGGGCTCGACGGGCTCGACTGGCCCGAAAAGACGAAAAACATGCAGCGCAACTGGATCGGCAAGTCCACGGGCTGCGAGATCGAATTCGACTGCGAGAGCGGCGACAAGATCCGCGTATACACGACGCGCTGCGATACGGTATTCGGCGTCACCTACGTCGTGCTCGCGCCCGAGCATCCGCTCGCACGCAAACTCACCACCCCCGAACAGGCGGAAGCCGTCGAAGCCTACATCGCACAGGCGGCAAAAGCCAACGAGATCGAACGCCTCTCCTCCACGCGCGAAAAGACGGGCGTATTCACCGGATCCTACGCGATCAATCCCGTCAACGGAAAGCGCATCCCCGTCTATCTTGCGGACTATGTTCTCGCGACTTACGGAACGGGCGCGGTGATGGCTGTTCCCGCGCATGACGAGCGCGACTACGAATTTGCAACGAAGTACGGGCTCTCCATCGTAAAAGTCATCGAAAAGAAGGGCGGCGAAGCCGAGCTTCCCTTCACCGAAGACGGCATCATGGTGGGTTCGCAGAATTTTGACGGACTGTTCGGCGAGGAGGCACGTGCGGAAGTTGCGGCGTACATCTCCAAGCTCGGAAAGGGCGGCAAAAAAGTGAACTACCGCCTCCGCGACTGGCTGGTATCCCGCCAGCGCTACTGGGGCGCCCCCATCCCCGTCGTGCACTGCCCCGTCTGCGGCGACGTTCCCGTACCCGAAAAAGACCTTCCCGTGCGGCTCCCCTACGACGTGGAGTTCCGCCCCGACGGTAAATCGCCCCTTGCAAAACACGAGAAATTCATGCACACCGTCTGCCCCAAATGCGGCGCGGAGGCAATGCGCGATCCCGACACGCTGGACACCTTCGTCTGCTCGAGCTGGTACTACCTGCGCTATGCGGACGCGCACAACGAAAAGGAGCCCTTCTCCCGCGAGGCGGTGGACAAGATGCTCCCCGTAGACGTTTACGTCGGCGGCGCGGAACACGCCTGCATGCACCTGCTCTACGCGCGTTTCTTTACAAAAGCGCTCCGCGATATGGGATATCTCGACTTCGACGAGCCCTTCAAGCGGCTCGTGCACCAGGGCGTGATCCTCGGACCCGACGGCAACCGCATGAGCAAATCGCACGGCAATATCGTCTCCCCCGACGAATATGTGGAGACGTACGGCTCCGACGCGTTCCGTCTCTATCTGATGTTCGGGTTCTCCTACACGGAGGGCGGCCCCTGGAACGATGACGGCATCAAGGCGATCGCAAAATTCATGGATCGCGTAGAGAAACTTGCATACAAAGTACGCGACTACAAAGCCGGCAAAAACGAACCCTTCGGCGCCGAAGAAAAGGCGCTCGAATATGCGAAAAACTATGCCATCGACCGCGTGACGAAGGACGCCGAGGCGTTCTCCTTCAATACGGCGATCGCACGCATCATGGAATATGTGAACGCGCTGTATAAATACGATTCGCTCGCAGAAAAGAACGTGACGCTCCTTAAGGCGGACGTGCGCGACCTTGTGCTCATGCTCGCCCCCTTCGCACCCCACTTCTGCGAAGAGCTCCACGAAGAACTCGGCGGAAAGGGATTTGTGTTCGAAGAACGCTATCCGGTTGCGGACCCCAAAGCGCTCGTACTCGACGAAAAGGAGTACGCCGTTCAGGTGAACAGCAAGATCGTCTGCAAGACGATGATCGCAAACGGACTCTCCGACGAAGAGACGGAAAAGCTCGTGCTTGCCCTTCCGGAAGTACAGGAACGGCTCGCCGGCAAGACCGTGAAAAAGTGCATCGTCGTGGCAGGCAGGCTCGTCAATCTGATCGCAGGCTGATATTGCGTGAAAAGCATAAACAACTCCGGAACATTCCGGAGTTGTTTTTTGTTTACCATTTTTATCGGATTTTCTGCAAAAACACCGCTGTTTTATCGATAATTCATGGTATTATGTCTGGCATACTACTATGAAATACATCGAAATATCGAATTTCAATCCCCTCCACCGCCATCAGAGCGTATACAAAAAAAGAGCGGAGACAGCAGTCTCTGCTCTTTATAAATCCGATCAGGCATACGCGCCGCAGGCTGCCGCCGCTCCGGGATCAGGAGACGACGCGGAGCACCGTATCGACATGCCCGATATCTTCGAGGGCGTCGATCTTTGCGACTGCGGCGCGCACGGAGAGCTCCTTCGTCTCGTGTGTGATGATCACGAGCGGAACTTTTCCGTCTGCACGCGCGGGCTTCTGCACCATCTCGACGATGGAGATCCCGTTCTTCCCGAACACGGACGCGATCTTGGCGAGGATCCCCGCCTTGTCCTCCACCGTCAGGCGCATGTAGTACGCGCTCTTGAAGTCGCTCACGAATTTGACGTCTTTATCGGCATTCGCCGTATTTTTGAAGGTGGAGTATTTGTTCTCGCTGTGCGTCGCGGCATAGATGATATCGCTTACGATAGCGCTGCCCGTAGGAAGGGCGCCCGCCCCTCTTCCGTACAGCATCACATCGCCGACGGAATCGCCCGTGAGATATACCGCATTGAAACTGTCGTTGACGGCGGCAAGCGGATGATCTTTGCGGACGAACGTGGGATGCACGCGCACCTCGATGCCGTCGTGCGACTGTTTTCCGATAGCGAGAAGTTTGAGTACATAGCCCATTGCCTTGCCGTCTGCGATATCCTCTTTGGAGATCCCCGTGATCCCCTCGCGGAACACCTTCGAGAACGGCACTTTCGTATGGAAGGCAAGCGAAGAGAGGATGGAAAGTTTGTACGCCGCATCGAAACCCTCGACGTCTGCAGTCGGATTCGCCTCCGCATAGCCGAGACGCTGCGCCTCTTTCAGGCACTCCTCGTAGGAGCTTCCTTCGTCCGTCATTTTGGAAAGGATATAGTTGGTCGTGCCGTTGATGATGCCCATCATGGACGTGATCACGTTCGCCTGCACGCCGTCGAGAAGCGTGCGGATGATGGGAACGCCGCCCACGCAGCTCGCCTCGAAATACAGTCCCGCATTCTGGCGCTTTGCCGCGCGCTCGAGCTCGTGCGAATATTTGCAGAACAGCTCTTTGTTGGACGTGACGACCGTCTTCCCGGCATTCAGCGCGGCAAGCACGAATTCACGCGCCGCGTCGATGCCGCCGATGACCTCGACGACGATGTTCACGTCGGGATTGGAGACGATCTCCGCGATGTTGGACGCGATCTTCTCATCGGGAACACCGAGCGCATGCGCGCGCTCGCGGTTGAGTTCGAGAACGCTTTCGACGACGATATCGACACCCTGCGTGCGCTGATAAAATTCTCTGTGCTCCGTCAGGATCTGATAGGTTCCGCCGCCTACGACGCCGAGTCCGAGAATGGCAACGCCGACCTTTTTCATATATACCCTTTGACCTCCTGCTTTCAAAGTGGGTTCGGGACCCCGAGAGAGCTTCTCTCAGGCGTCTTCCCGTGTTTCGTTCATATCATACAAATATTTGAGCCCGCTGAGCGTGAGCATCCTGTCGATGACGTCGATGCAGTTCGTCTCTTTTGCGATCGTCTCGGAAAAGCCGCCCGTTGCGATCGTGAGCACGTCGTTTTCGCGGAGTTCTTTTTTGATCTTTTTGACAATGTATTCCACAAGCCCCGCCCAGCCGAACACGATGCCCGCCTGCATATTGGTGACGGTGTTGGTCGCTATGACCGACTTGGGCGCCTCGATCTCCACGCGCGGAAGTTTTGCCGTGCCGCTCGCAAGACTTTCCAGCGAGCCCTTGATGCCCGGCGCGATGACGCCGCCGATAAACTCGCCCGACGCGCTTAAAATATTGAAGGTGGTCGCCGTACCGAAATCGATGACGATCATCGGCTTTCCGCAGCCGTATTTCCTGAGCGCGGCAACGTTGTTGACCACGCGGTCGGCGCCCACTTCATGCGCATTGTCGACGCGGATCTTCAGCCCCGTTTTCAGTCCCGGCGCGATCTGCAGCGGCACGATATTGAAATATACGCGGAGCATGTGCTCGATGGTATAATCGAGCGAAGGGACGACCGAGGAAAAAATGCCTCCCTTCACGTCGGACGGGGCAATATGGTTGACGGAGAGCATATCGACGATCTGCGCGCCGTACTCATCCGACGTCCGTTTGAGATCGGTGGACACGCGGAAAGAGACCTTCAGCGCGTCACCGTCGTACACGGCGTATTTGATATTCGTGTTTCCCACATCAATGCAAAGGATCATGACTGACTTTCCTTCGGTTCAGATCCGCCGTCCGACGGCTCCTCCGCCGGCTGCGTTTTTTTCGCGTATTTATTTGCGAACTTTTTCTCCGCGATGAGCACAACGCGGTGGATCGCGGGAGCAAACAGGATATTGACGGAAAGTTCCAGCACAAGATTGAGCCAGACAAGACCGAACACCGTAACAAAAACGACCTGCGCCGTCGCCTCTGTCCCGAGAAATGCCGCAACGTCGTTCTTCATGGCGACCATTCCGACAAGATAGAGACCGGTATTGAGGACGGCGACCGTTGCGGACGCGACATACGCCGCCGCGAGCCTGTTCTTTTTGGCGATCAGGCGATACAACAGCCCGGCGACAAAGCCTGCGACCGTCGTCTTTCCGATACAAACGAGCGTTAAAACCGCCGGATTTGCCTGAAAGAGAAACGCCGTTGCCGGTTCACGCCCCATCACCGCGGTCACGATGAACGTGATGAGCCCGGAAACGAGCCCGAGCGCTCCCCCGCCCCACATTCCGAAGAAAATTCCGGCAAGTACGATCGGGATCAGGCTGAAGTTCAGCGTTATCCCGAACATCGGGATCGCGCTTGCGAAGAGCTGCAACACGATGACGAGCGCCAGCAGTATTGCAAAGTAAGCAACATCTTTCGCGGAAAAGAATTTCCTGCGTTTCATAGAGACCTCCATCGGATCCGCACGGGTATCCGTAGAAAAAATGTATTCGACCCTGCCGAAGCGGATACTGCCGCAAAGGCGTACAGTTCCTCCATAAGGCAAGATCGAGATTTATTATATCAAACGGCGCACGCTTTGGCAACTAAATGGGGCACTTTTCCGCGCAAAACGTGCTCATTTTCACGCAAAACATGCGTTTTTCGGGCTTGGCGGGCGAATACGGCGGCGCCAGGAACCTTTCCGCGGCATTGCGCGTAAGATGTATTGAAGAACCGCAGAAGCGACTACACTACATACTCTGCGGCGTACGTTTCCGCGGGCGGGCAGTCCCCTGCCGCGGAGACACGATTAAGGAGGAAACACTATGAATTGCTGTTCCGGCGGCAACAACTACCTTTGGATTCTCATCATCCTCGTCATTCTCGGAACCTGCGGCAATGTATTCTCGTCCAGCGCGTTCCGCGGATGCGGCTGGCCCCTTCTTGCCGCGCTCGCTTACTGCATGTGCAAAAACGGCACCTTGCAGGAACTCGTTAACAAGATGTGCGGCGGCAACGACTGCGGCTGCGGCTGCAACTGAGCCCCCTCTATCCGATCGCGCAGAGCCGCCTTTTACAGGGTACGCAAACGCCCCGTCCGCCCAGAACGGACGGGGCGTTTTCCGTGCGCAAAACGGGCTCCCGCATTCGGCAGGGATAGGCGCGGACAACCGGAAACAGCGAGCCGCCGGGGATACCCGACGGCTCGCTTATCGTAAAAATTATTATAAAACTCTGTTATACGCCAGGATTTCTGCGGGAATAATCGAGAAGCGCCACGATGGTCTTTGCATCCTTGATCGTGCCGTTTTCCACCATGGCGAGCGCCTCGCGCACGGGAACAAATTCAACGTTCAAAAATTCCCCTTCGTCGAGATGCTGCGCGCCCGCGCCGACGCCGACAGCCTCGTAGATGTAGATCTTCTCGTTCGTATAACCGGGCGTCGGATAGAGCGTATAGCGGTGGACGAGCTGCTCTGCAATCAGCCCCGTCTCCTCCTCGAGCTCGCGCTTTGCGGCGAGCATGGGATCCTCGCCCGCGTTGAGTTTGCCCGCGGGGATCTCGTAGATCGCCTCGCCGTAAGCGTAACGGAACTGTTTGACGAGGGCGACTTTCCCCTCCCGCACGCACAGGACGGACGCGCCGCCCGAATGCTCGACGATCTCCCGCTTACAGGGGCGCCCGTCGGGAAGTACGGCGTCGTCGCAGCGAAGGTTGATGATCTTGCCGCGATAAATATAGTGTTTTTCCAGCGTCTTTTCTCCAAGTTCCATGATGCCCCTCCCGCTCAGAGTTTTTCTGCCAGCGCAAAGAATGCGGCGCTCTCCGCACTCTCTCCGCCGATATAGCGGAGAAAATATTTATATCCCGCGAGCAGGGCGCCGATCTCCGTGACGTCGCGCCTGCCCGTTGCGGCGGCGAGCTCGCCGAAGAGCAGTTCCGCCGCATCGCGCTCTTCGTCGCGCAATTCCCGGCTCATTACGCGGTTGCGCTCCACGGGTACCGTCGCGGCAAACTGTGCGAGCGCGTCCTCCCACTTTTTGCGCTGCATGGCGATCTGACCGCGCTTTCCGCACTCAGGGAAACACTCCTTCACGATATCGCGGAAGGGTCGGATCATGCGTTCGGCAAACACCGAATAGCTCGCGGTATAGCTGCCGTCCACATAAAAATAGCGGAGCAGAAAATCGTTGAGATGCAGCGTTCCGGCGTCGAGCTCGACGAAGAGACAGAACACAAAGGCGAGGATCTCCTGCCGTTCGGACGGGAGGAACGCCGCGACCCGCCCCGCGCCCCGCTCGGCGGGCGTACGCAGAAAAGCGCGCTTTGCCGCGGGATAATCGTAGCCGTCGGTGACTGCGGCGAACAGATTGGTAAGTTCGCGGCTGCCCGCAATACATTTGAGCGCCTCGGAGACCTTGATGTCCGCTGCGAGATAAGATCCCGAAACGAGCTCGTCGCACACCGATAAAAAGCGCTGGATTTTTTCGATCTTTTCCTCCATTGTCCAAACGCACGGGACGGAGCCCGCACGATCCTCCTAAACTGCGTCTTTTTACCATTATAGCACATCGCAAAAAAATATGAAAGAAATTTTCCCAAATATCTTGATTTTATCCCGATATTTGTGTATAATATAAAAAATGATTGAAGTGGAGGAATTCTGATATGAAATCTATGACGATCTCTCTTGAAATGGCGCAGCGCGTGAAGGATTTTGTTGCGATCACGCAGAACTGCGATTGCGAGATCCTGCTCAAGAGCGGTAAGTATGTCGTCGACGCGAAGTCCATTCTCGGCATCTTCAGCCTCGACCTTTCCAAGCCCCTTACGGTGGAGATCTACAGCGACAACTGCGAAGACATTCTCGAGAAGCTCGCGAAATTCGCAAAGTAACCTTTTATTGCCAAGACAGACAAGCCGCTTGACTCTGTTGAGCGGCTTATTTGTAATTCCCTGAGAATCGCGCAGACAACGAAAGAAAAAGGATGGAGCCGCCATGCAGGTCAGAGGCGAAACCTCGGTCAACAAATTAATCCTTCTGTTCGTCTTCGACAAAATGGAGAGTCCCCTTTCGGAGCGCACGCTCGTGGATATGTGCACCTCGTCCAACGACTGGCTCAATTATATGGACTGCATCGTGCTCATCCATAAACTCAAAAAAGACGGATTCATCTGCGAGATCCCCGAGGCGGACGACCCCCTCTACGCCATTACGACGGAAGGCAGGGAGGCGCTCGCAAACTATTATATCAGCATTCCGAAGAGTTCGCGCGAGGAGATCTCGCGGTTCGTAAAAAACAACGGCACGAAATTCCGCAACCGCCAGGAGTGCAAATCGGATTACTATCAGAACAAGGACGGCACCTATACCGTCTTCCTCAAGATCCTTGCACCCGTACAGCCCATGCTGGAACTTAAATTCGTCGTTCCCGATAAAAAGACGGCGAACACGATCTATAAAAAATGGGAGGACAAGGCTTCCGAGCTTTATTCCGTCGTCTACGATACGCTCGTAGACTGAAACAGATACAATGAGGTAAAAATATGGTAACTTATTCCACAAAAGGGACCTGCTCCAAACAGATCATCTTCGATCTCGACGAAGAGAACAGGATTCACAACGTCAAATTCATCGGCGGATGCAGCGGCAATCTCCAGGGCATCAGCCGTCTCGTCGAAGGCAAGACGCCCGACGAGATCGTTCCCCTGCTCAAGGGCATCCGCTGCCGCCAGAACACGTCCTGCCCCGATCAGCTCGCCACCGCGCTCGAGCCCTATTTATCGGGCGCCAGAAAAAAGACGGACGCAAAAGCATGAGATCAATGCCCCCGCGGCGCCTGAGAGCGCCTGCGGGGCTCTTTTATAATAAAGCATGCCCGTTCATGCTAAACGAAAAAGCCGCAGCGCCGCCCGACGGGCGGCGCTGCGGCCGTATCCTGCGCATAGGACAGGAAGTGTTTCAATAAAGGCAACAGAAGGTCACACCTTGAAGTGGCGCTGATCGGTCACAAGAACCGCAATGCCGGATTTTTCGCAAAGTTTGAGCGTCTTGCTGTCGGGCGTGCCCGTCTGCACCACGGCAGTGATGCCCGCCTCGCGGCACTCCTCCACCGTTTCAGCATTGAGCAATCCGGCGTCAGACGCGGCGACCGCCCCTTTCGACCGATCTCCCGCAAGCGAGAGCGCAAAGCGCAGGGCAAGCATGCGGTTGGTCTGTCCGGTGCCGATCCCGCAGGTCGCATTTTGTGTGCCGACGACAACGGCGCTCGAATGCGCGTGCTTGACGACTTTATAATTGAACACGAGCGCAGCCATCTCCTCTTCCGAAGGCTTGCGCGCAGTGACGCACACGGCGTTGCCCAGCAGAGATGTATCGTACGTCTGGACGAGCAATCCGCCGTAGATCTTCGTCATATCAAAGGTGGAAAACTGTACTTTGCTGCGGATATCGGGCATCTCGACGAGAATGATCGCCTTGTTGTATCGGAGTTCCCCCATCGCCTCGGGCGTGAACCCCACCGCAACGACCGCCTCTGCGCCCATATCGCGGACACGGGAGGCAATGCGCGCGTCCACAACGCCGTTGACGGCGAGGATCCCGCCGCGAAGTCTGAGCGGATCCGCCTCCGCCGCGCGTTCGAACGCCTCGTAGAGATCGCTTCCCGTTCCCGCCCCGCACGGAACGCCGTGCTTGCAGGCGACGACCGCGGGCTCATCGAACTCCTTGACGAGCTCGAGCGCCGCGTTTGCGTCGTTTACATTATTATATGTGGGATCCGGTCCCGCAAGCTGTTTCGCGCGGGCGATGGAGCCCTCTTTGAGCAGCGGCTCGCGGTAGACTGCGGCGTGCTGATGCGGATTTTCGCCATAGAGCATGTCCTGCGTCTTTTCATAGGTGACGGTGAGCGTCTTGGGAAAAGGGATCCTGAGCTGATAGGAAAGGTACTGCGCCACGAGCGCATCGTAAGCGGCTGTGTAGGAAAAAGCCTTGTACATGAGGTACTGGCGCTCGTCCTCCGGGATCGCCCCGGC
This sequence comes from uncultured Clostridia bacterium, assembly GCA_944367465.1. Lineage (GTDB taxonomy): Bacteria > Bacillota > Clostridia > Christensenellales > Borkfalkiaceae > Gallimonas. The sequence continues at coordinate 2,518 of CALVWO010000031.1, read as the reverse complement.
GGCAAGATCGCACAGCACGCGGTCGTAGTCGTCGGGATCGCACACGGCGACGGTGTGCATGAAATTACGCGCCGCCGCGTCGAGCAGCGCAACGCCGCCGACGTCGATGTGCGACGCAGCCTCTTCGAACGGGATCCCCGCCTCCATATCCTCTTTGAACGGATAGAGGTTGACGACGACAAGCTCGATGGGAAATACTTTTGCCTTGGCGCGCCCCAGCTCCTTGAACTGCTCGGGCGTGAGCTGATTGGCGATGATGCCCGTGTAAACGGCGGGGTGCATGGCACGCACCTTTCCGCCGAGCGGTTCGGGATACCCCGTGAGCTCGTGCGCGGAGAGCGCGGCGATACCTGCCTCGCGCAGAACCTTGCACGTCCCCTCCGTGGCAATGATCTCGTACCCGTACTCGACGAGATACTGGCAGAACTCGACGATACGCTCTTTGTTGTAAACGCTGACGTAAGCCCTCTTTTTCGCTTTCATTTCTTCCCTTCTAAAAAAAGTTCGTGCCGCACATACTGTTTGCGGTATGATCCTGCTCTATCTTCTTCTGACGACGTATATCCTCGCCGTCAACTTCCTCGCGTTCCGTCTCCTCAAAGCACAGCGGGACGGCGTGGACGCCGGCGAACGGGAGGAAGGCGAAGGCGACGGCAAACTGCTGCTTGCCGCGGCGCTCGGCGGAGCGACCGCCATGTATGCGGCGATGTTCATCCTGCACTACCGCCTGGAAAACTGCCTGCTGATGATCGTCCTGCCCCTTCTGGCAGTCGTCAATCTCTACTGTTTTTTCCTCGCGTTCCGCGGGATCGCGTTTCTCTGACCCTTCCCGCCGCTCCGTCACACGCCCGCGTGCTCATCCAGCCACTTGGCAACGCCGTCCTCTTCGCAGTATCCGATCACGCTCGTCGCCTTGGCTTTCAGCCAGTCGTCCGCGTTCTGCACGGCGTACTTTTCATCGCATACGTCGAACATATCCGAATCGTTGGCGCTGTCTCCGAAACACACGAGCCGCTCGCAGCCGAGCCGTTCCTTCAAGAACCTGACGGCATTCGCCTTCGTCGCCTCTCTGGGCGAGATCTCCATCCAGAAATCGTTCTGATAGGTCTCCTGATGGAAGATGCAGATGAACCGTTCGTCCATCTTCAGGATGTTCCAGGCGCTCTCGAGCTGATCGCGCGGACCGATACATTTGAAATAGAACACATGATCCCGAAGGAGTTCTTCGGCGGAATAGGCGGGCGCCATCCGGGGATCGTCCTTGCGGCGTTCGAGATAGCGCTTTACGCCGACGCTTTCCTTTCCGACGTGCCATGCAAAACGTTCGCGCGAATTATCGGCTCCGAACACAACGGGAGAGATCCCGTGCTCTTCGAGAACGGAAAGCACATACCGCTTCTGGTCTTCCGCAAATACGATAAACCGCAGCGTCTCCTTCCGTCCGATATCATAGATAAGCCCGCCGTTATAAAATACTGCGGGAAGGCGGACGTTCAGCCCGCGCAGCGCGCGGAGCGCACTGCCGACCGAACGCGCCGTGGCGTAAGTAAACGGCATTCCCTTTTCGATCAGCCGATTCAGATGTTCCGTACTGTAGGCGGAAACGCACTCGTGCCGTGTAAGCAAGGTCCCGTCTAAGTCAGACACGAATAATGTTTTCATAATGTCATCCAGTTATTCCGATATTTTCCTCACATATATTATAGCATATTTCCAAGCCGAAGTTTGCAAAAGTGCGCGGAAAATTTGCGGAAGGGGCAAAATGTTCCTTTATATCAGAAAACGAACGGGAATTCTACAAGATACGGTACAATATCCTGTATACGCACGCGAAACATTTCCGCAACATATCGGAAAAGAATCTTATATTTTTTCTGAAAAAAAGTTAAAAAATCCCGTAAAAACGATTGACTTATTTTAGAAACTTTGGTAGAGTATATAAGCGCTGACGAACTGCGGGTGTAGTTCAGTGGTAGAATCCCAGCCTTCCAAGCTGGTCGCGTGGGTTCAATTCCCATCACCCGCTCCATTTTCGCAATGAGCAAGTGGTGAATGTCGTGAGCATCATGCGCTTGTAGCTCAGTCGGATAGAGCAACGGCCTTCTAAGCCGTGTGTCAGGAGTTCGAATCTCTTCAGGCGCACCATTGTATGGCGGGTGTAGCTCAGTTGGTTAGAGCGCCAGATTGTGGCCCTGGAGGTCGTGAGTTCGATTCTCGTCGCCCGCCCCACTTTAATGGGGTGTAGCCAAGAGGTTAAGGCACCGGATTTTGATTCCGGCATTACGTTGGTTCAAATCCAGCCACCCCAGCCACGCGGCCCATTAGCTCAGTTGGCAGAGCACTTGACTTTTAATCAAGGTGTCCCGAGTTCGAATCTCGGATGGACCACCACCTCGACAAAAGCGGCTCTGCAGAGCCCGTTGCGGACTATCCGCATATATGCACTTTTAGCTCAGTTGGTAGAGCAATTGACTCTTAATCAATGGGCCCAGGGTTCGAGTCCCTGAAAGTGCACCAA
>CALVWO010000030.1 GCA_944367465.1 uncultured Clostridia bacterium | reverse complement strand
GCTGGGCAGCAAAGCTGCACAGACTGAGGGAGTTACTCCCACCGCCCCTGCGGGGCACCTCCCTCGGGGAGGGAGGCAAGAACTCCCACCGTCGCGGCTTTGCCGCGCCACCTCCCTCAGTGAGGGAGGCAAGTTATACTCGCGCAAGCAGGGGTCTCACGCAAGTAGACCTTGCGTTACTTCGACTGCGCTCGTGCGCCGCTTCGCGTCGGACAGGCACGTTTTTTGCCGACAATGGCAAAAAACTCATTTCGCGGCGCGCGCACACCGCACTGCGGTGATGCGCATAACGCGCCGCTTAACCCTGCGCCCGCGCCCCACATTTGCGCATACCTGCGCTCGTCGCGACAAGGTGCATTTTGTGGGCATTCGGCTATGCCGAACGCCACACTTTTCACACCTGTCGCTCCTCTTCACGAAAATCTTTTCATAGAAAATATTTTCGTGATTGCTGCGGTATATTTTTCAGAAAGTGAGCCGCCGCGTGCTATACTGTTGCAAAAACAGCGGCGGCGAGAGGTGAGCGCGTACGTTATGCCGACAGCCCCTGCGGGGCTTCGGCGTATGCGCGAACTGAGAAATTGCCATATCAAGGGCAATTTCGTGACCGAAACCGCGCTTCTCATTGGCGCGGTTGAGACAAGCACGCGGTTAGCCGTAGGCGTGTCCGCGGGTTGTCTTTTGAAATCACGAGATTTCTTTTCATCAGTTTGAAAAGAAATCTGTGAACCCTCACAGTATATTTTCCAGCACCAGCCTGTCGAAGGGGACGCTCTCCATAAAGTCGGAGGGGCGGAACGCGACGTGGTTGAACTTTGCGTAATTGAAGATGTGCGCCTTTAAGAGCACGGGCGTGGGGACGTCCAGCTCGCCGCAGATCTCCGTAAGGTATTCGAAAAAGCGCGAATAGGAGAACTTCTCTTCGCGCGCGTACGTTGCCTGGCGGACGATATGTCCGTCTTTCATGACTTTTGCCCAGATGCGGAACATGCCTCCATTATACGAAAATTCCCCTCAAAAAGCAAATATATTTGACTTGAAAACGCATAAGGAGTATAATAACAAGAAAACCGTCGGGGAGGGATCCACATGAACAAGCTGGAAAGAGACATTCTCGATATTTTAAGCGAGGACTGCCGTGCGGACGCGGCGAAAGTCGCCGTCATGCTGGGCGAGGAAGAGGAGAAGGTGCGCGCCGCCATCCGCGATATGGAGCGCCGCGGCACCATCGTAAAATACACCGCCATCGCCAACCTCGACGAAGAGGAGGATGAGTGCGTGGAGGCGCTCATCGAGGTCAAGATCGCGCCCCGCTCCGGTTCCGGGTTCGACGGCGTCGCCGAGGAGATCGCGGGACACGAAGAGGTGAAAACGCTCTATCTCATGAGCGGCGCATACGACTTCCTCGTCATCGTGGAGGCAAAGTCCATCAAGTCTGTTTCGCGGTTCGTCTCGGAGTGCATCTCTACGTTCGACTGCGTGCTCTCCACCGCAACGCACTTCATCCTCAAAAAGTATAAGATCGAGGGCGCGCTCACGTTCGGCAAAGAGAAAAAGAGGAGGCTCTCCGTACAGCCATGAGGGACTTTCTCACCGCGCGGGCAAAGGCGCTCAAACCGAGCGGCATCCGCAAGTATTTCGACATCGTGGAGACGCTCCCCGACGCGATCTCTCTCGGCGTGGGCGAACCCGATTTCGTCACCCCGTGGGATATCCGCAGCGCGGGCATCCGCTCCATCCAGAAGGGATTCACGCAGTACACGGGCAACCGCGGGCTCTCCGAGCTCCGCACGCTCATTTCGCGCTATCTTGCGGAACGGTTCGGCGTGGACTATCCCGCCGCGCGCATCATCGTCACGGTGGGGGCGAGCGAGGGCATCGACCTTGCGCTGCGCACCACCTGCGAGGCGGGCGACGAGGTGCTCATGCCCGATCCCGCATACGTCTCCTATGCGCCCATCGTCTCGCTTTCGGGCGGCGTTCCCGTCTCCGTGCATTGCTCTGCCGAAAACGGGTTCATCATCACGCCCGAGGCGCTCGAGGCGGCGATCACGCCCAAAACCAAATCGCTCATCCTCGCCTATCCCAACAATCCCACGGGCGGGATCATGACCAAAGAGCAGCTCGAAGCGATCGTCCCGGTCATCGAAAAGTACGATCTTCTCGTCATTTCCGACGAGATCTATGCCGAGCTCACCTACGGCGGGCGGCACTGTTCCGTCGCCTCGCTCCCCGGCATGAAGGAGCGCACCGTGCTCCTTTCCGGGTTCTCCAAGGCGTTCGCCATGACGGGCTGGCGCGTCGGGTTCACCTGTGCGCCCGAGGCGCTCGACAAGGCGATGCTCAAAGTGCATCAGTATACCATGCTGTGCGCGCCGCGCACCTCGCAGCACGCGGCGGTCGCGGCGCTCGCGGGCGGGTTCCAGGATGGATTTGCCTCCGTGGAAAAGATGCGCGCCGAGTACGACAGGCGCCGCCGTTATCTCGTCTCCGCCCTCAACGGGCTGGGGCTGAGCTGTTTCGAGCCGCGCGGAGCATTCTACGTATTCCCGTCCGTCGCCTCCACGGGGCTCACGGGCGAAGAGTTCGCCGAGCGACTGCTCATGGAGGAGCAGGTCGCCGTCGTGCCCGGCAACGCCTTCGGCACATGCGGCGATACGCATGTGCGCTGTTCGTACGCGACGGGCATGGCGGAGCTGGAGGAGGCGGTCGGCCGCATCGCGCGGTTTCTTGAAAAATTGCGGAAAAATCCGCCGCCTGCCACAAAGTAAGTTGACAACGTGCATAAAATAGGGTATAATAGCGGGCAATGAGAGGATACCGTGATTTCCGAAGGCTCGGAAGTCACGGTCGTCTTTTAGAATTCCCGAAGGGCGCTTTGCCGCGGGAAAATCAAGTGAGGATAAGGAAAAAATGGCAGAATTTCCCATGACGCAGCAGGGCTATGACGAGGCGGTCAAAAAGCTCGAGTATCTGCAGAAGGTCAAACGCGCGGAGATCGTCCAGCGCATCGCCGAGGCGCGCAGCCACGGCGATCTTTCCGAGAACGCCGAGTACGACGCGGCGCGCAACGAACAGGCGGCGAACGAGCGCGCCATCGAGGAGCTCGAGTATCAGGTCAAAAACGCCGTCGTCATCGAGGAGAGCGCCGACAATTCCGTCGTGCACTTCGGCTCTGTCGTCACCGTGCACGATGTGGATTTCGACGAGGACATCGCATACACGATCATGGGTACCACGGAGGCGGATCCGATGAAGAATATCATCTCCAACGAATCCCCCGTCGGCGTGGCGCTCATCGGGCACAAGAAGGGCGAAACGGTCACCGTCAAGGCTCCCAACGGCGAGTATCAACTCAAGATCCTCAAGATCGACTGATAAAGGGACTTATGGAAGAGATCATGAATACCGAGGCGGAGGCGCGCGAGATTTCCGAACAGGCGCGCATCCGCCGCGAAAAGCTGAATAAACTTGCGGCGGAGGGGAAGGATCCCTACCGCAAGACAAAGTTCTCCGTCACCGCCCGTTCGGGCGAGGTGAAGGGGGACTTTTCCGCCTGGGAAGGGAAGGAAGTCTCCGTCGCGGGAAGGCTCATGAGCCGCCGCGTCATGGGCAAGGCGTCCTTCTCGCATATCCAGGACGGCGAGGGACGCATCCAGATCTACGTCACCCGTCAGGACGTCGGCGAGGACGTGTACGCCGCCTATAAAAAGGACTTCGACATCGGCGATATCGTCGGCGTCAGGGGCACCGTGTTCAGGACGCAGACGGGCGAGGTGAGCATCCACGCCACGCATTTCGAGATGCTCTCCAAATCCCTCCTGCCCCTGCCCGAAAAGTACAACGGTTTGCAGAACATAGACATGAAGTACCGTCTCCGTCACGTCGACCTCATCATGAACGAGGACGTGAAGAAGACCTTCCGCCGCCGCTCCGAGATCATGCGCGAGATCCGCGCCTATCTCGACGGGCACGGATATATGGAAGTGGAGACGCCCGTCCTTCTCACGCTCGAGATCGGCGCCGACGCGCGCCCGTTCAAGACGCACCACAACGCGCTCGATCTGGATATGTATCTGCGCATCGAGACGGAGCTCTATCTCAAACGTCTCATCGTGGGCGGGTACGAGAAGGTGTACGAAGTGGGGCGCATCTTCCGCAACGAGGGCATGGATTCCTCGCACAATCCGGAGTTCACCACCATCGAGATGTATCAGGCGTACGTCGATTTCCGCTATATGATGGACTTCATCGAGGGGCTCTACCGGCACGTCGCCCAAAAGGTGTGCGGTACGCTCGAAGTGCCGTGGCAGGGCAACGTGATCGATCTCGGCAACTGGGAACGCCTCACCATGACGGAGGCGGTCAAAAAATATTCGGGCGTGGATTTTGCCGCGATCGGCTCCGACGAAGAGGCGCGCGCCGCGGCGAAGGAGCACGGCGTCGAGCTGGAGCAGGGAAAGGATACCAAGGGGCATGTCCTTGCGGCGTTTTTCGATGCGTTCGTGGAGGACAAGCTCATCCAGCCCACCTTCATCTACGATTATCCCGTGGAGATCTCTCCGCTTGCAAAGCGCAAGCCGGAGGACCCTTCCATGACCGAGCGGTTCGAGTACTTCATCAACGGCATGGAGATGGGCAACGCCTTCTCCGAGCTCAACGACCCCGTCGACCAGCGCGCCCGCATGGAGGCGCAGGCTTCGAGAAAGCGCGCCCAGGGTGCCAATGCCGAGGTGGACGAGGACTTCCTGAACGCGCTCGAATACGGCATGCCCCCCACGGGCGGACTGGGATTTGGCGTCGATCGCCTCGTCATGATGCTCACGGACAGCGCGAGCATCCGCGACGTGCTCCTGTTCCCCACAATGAAACCCAAAAAATAACGCGGCGGGCACGGAAGTTCTTCCGTGCCCTCGTTGGAATTGCGCGAAACACCGAGGAGGATTCATGGACGCAAGGATCACCAAACAGAGGTTGGGAAATCTTCTTTCATACGACTGGCTCAAGATGCTCGTCACGATCGCGATCTTTGTCTTTTTAGTCGTTCTGCTCTTTACGATGACGGCGACGCGCGTCAGCAACGCCCAGACGTTCACCGTGTATGCGTATAACGGGCTGAGTGCGGGAAAAAGATTCAATACTCTTGCCGGCACACTCAAGGACGACCATATCCTTTCGTATGATACGCTCGAAACGGAGGCGGAACTCTTTACGGACGAATCGCGATATGATATGCTCTCCCTCCGCCGTTCCACGGGCGCGGGCGACGTCATGTTCATTTCCGATGTCTGGACGTATAAGACGGACGACGACGGGAATCTGCTCGACGAGGACGGGAAGATCGTTGACAGCACGGAAGATGCCGCGGTCGAAACGACGTCCGCGCTCTATTCGATCGCAATGGGGGCGGCGGCCTCCTCACTCGAAGAGGGCTACGGCTCCGTGTATGATACCCGGTTTTTCATGCAGGCGTGCGGAGAATATCTCGTATCGTTTTTCGGGGAAGACCTTGTAAACAACAATACGCCTGACGAAGCGGCGGTGCGCGCGAGCTTTCTCGAGCGCAACAGCGGGGACAAGCGCTATAAAAACGACGATGCGCGCGAAAAGGGCATTGCCGATGAACGGCAGCGCCTGATCGACTTAAAGGACGACTATCTTTTTGTGCGCGATCTCTTTGACCGAGGCGTGTACAGTCATACCGTATATGAAGGAACGAACGATGACGGCGAAACGTATGAGATGGCGCTCGGGATCAATGTCGGTGGATTGGGCGGCATCTCTGATTTGGTCTATTATAACGATTCGGAATCGCGTGCCGTGACGGACAAACTCAATCTGATTTTCTTCTTCAACGGCGAACAGAACGGTATGCTTTACGAAAGCGTCACCTTCCTGCGCTATCTCTACGAGGAGTACGGCGAATGAAACGCGGCGTGCTCCGCGGCTGTCACATCGCCCGCATGCTGCGCAGGCAGAAGCGGCACATCTCCTTTCATACGCCCGGGCATAAACGCGCGGGCGCGGATATCACGGAACTTCCCTATTCCGATAATCTTCTCTCCCCGACGGGCGTTCTGGCGGAGGCGGAGGCGGATATCGCCCGGATCCTGGGGGCGGACGCGAGCTTCCTGCTGACGGACGGGAGCACGTGCGGCGTCTTTTCCATGCTGTATGCCGTCAGGTGCGCGGGAGCGCGCGCCGTCGCGGTGCCGGCTTATGCGCACCGCAGCGTGTTCAACGCCTGCGGCGTGATGGGGCTGGAACCCGTTGTCATGGCGCAGCCCGTCGTGCGCGGGATCCCCGTGCAGCCGTCGGCGGAGGAGACGGCGCGGGCGCTCGCCCGCGCGGACGCGCTCCTCTTCACTTCGCCCGATTATTACGGATTTCTCCCCGAGCTCGCCCGTGCGAAGGCGCTGTGCGCAGCCGCCGGAAAACCGCTCCTTCTCGACGGTGCGCACGGTTCGCATCTGAAGGGAACGCCCGCCTATGCGGGGAATTTTGCCGATCTGTGGGTGGACGGCGTGCACAAATCGCTGCCAGCGCTCACACAGGGCGCCGTCGTCTCGGCGAAGGGCGCGTGGGCGGAGCGTCTGCGCGACGGGGTGCGCGTCTTCCGTACGTCGTCTCCGTCCTATCCCGTCATGGCAAGCGTGGAATATGCCGTCCGCTATCCGGAAAACGTGCGGCTCGAACGCGCGGCGCGCGAGGCAAAGCGTGCGGCGGGCGCGCTCGGAAACGACGATTGGACGAAGATCGTCGTCCCGTTCGGGAATCGGGCGGACGAGGCAGAGGCGTATCTCACGGCGCGCGGCGTATACTGCGAGTTCAACGACGGAAACTATCTGATGTTCTACCTCTCTCCCGCGACGAAACTGCGGGAGCTGAAAAAACTGACGCGTCTGCTCGCCCGCCTTCCGCGCGGCGAAGTTGCCGACGAGGCTCCGATCGCGGGCATGGGCGGCGGAGAAACGGTCTTGCTGCCCTTGGAACGCGCCGTCGGCAGGACGTGCGCGCGCGACTGCGGGCGCTTTCCGCCCTGCATGCCGCTCATCCGCAGGGGCGAGCGCGTCACCGCCGAAAAGGCAGAAAACCTGCGGGCGGCGGCAAACACGTACGGGCTCACGGACGGGATGATCGAGGTCTTTTCCCGGGAATAAGGAGGAAACGATGCGTGCACTTCTGCGTTCCACAAGCGCATACACGTCCTTTTGCGGCGGCGCTCAGACGGCGGCGCATTTTTCCCTTGTGCTCTTCCCGGACGAGCGGTTGCTGCGCCCCCTGCTCAAGGAGTGCGCGAAGGCGTTCTTCGGCGCTGCGGACGGTTCCCGGACGGCAAAGCTCATCGACGAAGAGTGCTTTTCCGACTGCATCATCCTTCCGCCCGCGGGCGGGAAACTGACGGCGGAACTTGCCGCGATGATCGCGGAAGAGAGCATCCTCCGCCCCGTCGAGGGCGAAAAAAAGCTGTTTGTCCTGGACGCCTTCCACACGGTCACGCCGCTTGTGCAGAACAAGTTGCTGAAACTGCTGGAGGAGCCGCCCGAGGGCGTATATTTTCTTGCCGGTGCGGCGGCGGAACACACCGTCCTGCCCACGGTGCTCTCGCGGGCGTGCAGGCTTGCGGTCGCGCCCTTCCCGGAGGAGGCGGTCGCGGCGGCGCTCTCCCGTATGCACGGCGGGGAGCGCGGCATTGCCGAGGCGGCTGCCGCAAGCGGCGGGATCTATTCTGTCGCCGAGGATCTGCTCGCGGGCGGGGGCGAAGATTTCCGCCTCGCCGCGCGCTTTCTCACGGAGAACAACACGGAGGGGCTCTGCCGCGAGATCGGCGAAAAAAAGCGGCCTTCCTTCTTTGCCGCCGTGCGCCTGCTCCTGCGCGACGCGCTCTTTGTCGCCTCGGGGCAGCAGCGGTATGCGGCGGTGCGTTCCGCGGAGCTCGGTGCGATCGTGCGGCGCTATCCCATGGGCGCGCTTGCCGCGGGGCTTTCATACACGGCGCAGGCGGAGCGCGAGGTACAGTTCAATGCGAATTTTGCGCAGGCGGCGCTCACGCTCGCGCTGCGGCTGAATAAGGAGAGAGAAACATGGCAAAAGTTGTCGTAGTCAAATTCAATCGGGGCTGCAAGCCCTATTATTTCAGCGCCGGGAAATATGAGCTCGCGCGCGGACAGGGCGTCGTCGTCGAAACGGCGCGCGGGTTGGAGTATGCCGTCGTCGTCGATCCCGGGCGGGAGGTGGAGGAGAAGGATATCGTTTCCCCCCTCAAACCCGTCGTCCGTCCCGCGACGGAAAAGGACGAGGCGGCGGTCGCCGCCGCAGAGGCGCGCCGTCCCGAGGCGATCCGCATCTGCAAAGAGAAGGTCGCCGCGCGGGAACTCCCCATGAAGATCATCGACTGCGAGTTCACCTTCGACGGCAGCAAGGTCGTGTTCACGTTCACGGCGGAGGGGCGCGTCGATTTCCGCGAGCTCGTGCGCGATCTGGCGTCCGTGTTCCATCTCCGCATCGAACTGCGGCAGGTGGGCATCCGCGACGAGGCGCGCCTCCTGGGCGGCATCGCTCCCTGCGGAAGGGAGGTCTGCTGCGCGGGCTGCATGCCCGATTTTAAGAAGGTCAGCATCAAAATGGCAAAAAACCAGGGGCTTTCGCTCAATCCCGGCAAGATCAGCGGACTGTGCGGGCGGCTGATGTGCTGTCTTTCCTACGAAAACGAGTATTATGCGGCGGCATATAAGAAGATGCCGCGGACGGGCGCGACCGTCACCACGCCCGAGGGCAAGGGCACCGTCGTCTCCGCGAACATGCTCAAAATGGAGGTGCGCGTCAAGATCGAAAAGGACGGCGCGCTCGTCTACCGCGACTTCCCGCTCGAGAGCGTCGGATTCCGCCGCCCGAACGACGCGGAACGGGAGGACGACGAGAAAAAAAATCCCGAAAAACCCGGCGAAAAATAACCGAAAAAATCTTTACGAACGCCGAAACTTGTGGTATAATACAGATAGTTTTTATGATTGGAGGTTGAATTATGGCTCACGTAATTTCCGATGAATGCATTTCCTGCGGCGCTTGCGCCGATACCTGCCCCGTAAACGCGATCGCTCCCGGCGACACGAAGTACATCGTCGACGCCGATACCTGCATCGATTGCGGCGCCTGCGAAGACGGCTGCCCCGTCGGCGCGATCAAGGCTGAGTAAACCGATCACAAAAGGTCCCGCGCGTTTTGCGCGGGGCTTTTTTCTTGAAGGCGTTCCGCGGCGAGGATATGGCGATGCAGACGGAAGAATACCTGCTCGACGGCATGAAGATCATACAGGACAGCGAACAGTACCGCTTCACTTCGGACGCGGTGCTTCTGGCGCGTTTTCTCAAAGCCAAGCGCGGGGAGCGCGTGGCGGATTTCTGCGCGGGCAGCGGCGTCGTCGGACTGCATTTCTACGGTGAGAATACGGGCGTGGAACACGTCACGCTCTTCGAGATGCAGCCTGCGCTCTCCGCGATGAGCGCGAAGAGCGTGGCGCTCAACGGGCTGGAACACGTCTTTACCGTCGAGAACGTGCGCCTGCAGGAGATCCCCGCCCGGTATACCGAGGCGTTCTCGCTCATCCTGTGCAATCCTCCCTATGAGCGGGGCGGTTTTTCCGCGGCGGCGGAGAACGAGGCGCCGTGCCGGAGGGAACTGACGCTGACGCTGGAGGAGCTTTGCGCCGCCGCGGCGCGCTGCCTGAAATTCGGCGGGCGGTTCGCCCTCGTCCACCGCGCAGACCGCCTTGCGGAAGTGCTCTGTACCCTGCATGCGCACCGTCTCGAACCCAAAAAGGTGCAGCTCGTCGCGGGGAAGGCGGGCGCCAGACCGTACGCAGTGCTCGTTGCGGCGGTCAAGGGCGGGAGACCGGGCGTCGACGTGCTGCCCGTACTGGAGAACACGAGGAACTGATATGATCTGTTTTGTTGCAACGCCCATCGGCAATCTCAAAGATATCACGCTGCGCGCGCTCGAACAGCTGCGGGCGGCGGACGTCGTCTTTTGCGAGGATACCCGCCGTACGCTGGGGCTGCTCAATGCGTACGAGATCAGAAAACCGCTCCTCTCCTGCCATAAGTTCAACGAACGGGAGGCGGCGGAAAAAATGCTCGCCCTCTCGCGGGAGGGGAAGAACGTATGCGTCGTCTCGGACGCGGGCATGCCCATCATCTCCGATCCCGGGCGCGAGGTGTGCGCCGTCCTGAAAGAGGCGGGAGAGCCGTATACGGTGATCCCGGGCGCCAACGCTGCCCTCTGCGCGCTCGTGCTCTCCGCGTTTCCCGCCGACCGCTTTTCCTTCATCGGGTTCCTCCCCGAAAAAAAGCGGGAGAGAAGGGAACTTCTGGAAGGGTATGCCGCCGCGCGGGAGACCCTGCTCTTCCACTGCGCCCCGCAGGACGTGGACGATTACGTCTCCGAAATGTACGCCGCGTTCGGCGAGCGCCGCGCCTGCGCCGTGCGGGAGATCACGAAACTGCACGAGGAAAGTACGGAGTTCCTGCTCTCCGAGGGACTTGCGGGAGAAAAGCGCGGCGAATACGTGCTCGTCGTACAGGGCGCCGCGGCGCAGGAAAATCCGCTCAACGCGCTCCCGCCGCGCGAGCATGTGCTCGCATATCTGCGGGAGGGGCTGGATAAGAAGGAGGCGCTCAAACGCGCCGCCCGCGACCGCGGCGTATCCAAGAGCGAGCTCTACCGCGAGACGCTCGATCTGTAGATCCGTGTCCCGCTCCGGGAAGGGAGCGGGGCGCGTTTTGTAAAGAAAATTGCGCAATCGCTGCCGGTGGGTCGAATTGTGTCGGGAAAGGCTTGCCTTCCGCAGAGAGAGGTGTTATAATAAGGACATGCTTACAGAAGCTTTCCCGGGGTTGGAAAATGTACGCGCGCTGAACCTTGTGCGCAATTTCTTTCGGTCGGTCTGGTTTGCCATACTTGCGGCCGTCCTTATGGCGTGCTCGGAGATCTTCGGGCTGGAAATTTTCGTCATCTACTGCTATGCCTTCTTCGGACTGTGCGTCTTCTTATTCTGCGACGACATGCTCGGTATCGTGCCGATGGTCTGCTGCGGATATATGCTCTTCTCGGCGAAGAACAACCCCGGGAAATATCCCGATGCGCTCTTCGGGCAGCCGCACGGGCAGCTGGCGCTCTTTTATGCGATCGCCGTCATCCTGGTCATCCTCATCGGCAGGCTCGTCTCCATGCTGCTCGAAAAAGAGAAGCGCGGCGTTCCGAAGTTCACCGTCGGGTTCTTCCTGCTCGGCGTTGCATATCTTCTGAGCGGCGCGGGTTCGCCCTATTACGACGGCCGCACGGTCCTCATGGGGTTCGTGCAGATCGCATCGCTCTGCGGGTTTTATTTCTATTTCTATTATACCATCCGTTGGGACAAAGTCCCGCGGGGATATCTCCCGATGGTCATCTCCGTCATCGGCGTCGGGATGCTCGCCGAGATCGTCGGTATGTATTTCGGCGACGGCGTCATCCGCGAGGACGGCACCATCAACCGCGTGGCGCTCTATACGGGCTGGGGCATCTATAACAATGTCGGCTGCGTCATGGCGATGTGCATGCCCGCGCCCGTATATTTTGCCATCAAAAACAAGAACGGCTGGGCGTACACCATCCTGAGCACGGTGTTCTATCTCGGCGTGCTCCTTACCCAGAGCCGCGGCGCCATGCTGTTCGGCTCGGTCGTCTATCTCGGCTGCGCGGTCGCCACGCTCGTGGGCAGCAAGGGGAGGGAACGTCTCTTCAACGGCGTCGTGTATGCAGTGCTCGTGGTCGCGCTCGTCGTCAGCATCATCGTGTTCCGCGAGCAGTTCAAGGATCTCTTCTTTTCCGTCATCCAGCAGGGCTTCAACGACGCGGCGCGGTTCAACACGTGGAAGGCGTGCTGGCAGCGGTTCCTCGAATATCCGGGGTTCGGCGTCGGGTTCTACAAGACGCCCGGCACCATCCTCACGGAAGACGGCATGTACAGCGATTTTATCGACGGGACTCCGGAAGGATCCTTCCTGGCGATGCGCGCCCACAATACGGTCTTCCAGCTCATCGCAACGGGCGGCATCGTGGCGCTCGTCGCCTATGCCGTCCACCGCATCCAGACGATCTACGTCTGCCTGCGCCGCCCGAATACGCTCAAGATCGTCGCCGCGCTCTGCATCGCGTCGCTGCTCCTTACGAGCATGGTGGATTGCCATGTATTCAACATGGGACCCGGGCTCATGTATTCCGCATGGCTCGTGTTCGGAGAGAAGAGCGAAAAGACGGATCGCTTTGCGCCTGCGTACAAAGGCGCCTGATCGTATCGCATAAGTCCGCCCGAGGGGACCCCTCGGGCGGTTTTGAATGCCGGGGGCTTCCGTACGGCGGCGCTCCCTGCGAAGGGTTCAATGCAAAGTAAAACCCCCCGAAACTCGCGTTCCGAGGGGTTTTACTATATGATAAGGGGGAAAAATGATGAGCGATATTGGGGGGAAGCAGTTGCCTGCTTCGTTTTTGTACCTTTATTATAGCGGGTATTTCCCCAAAAGTAAAATAATTCGACGAAAAATTTCAAAAATTTTTTTAATGAGCGTTTTTTACAGCTCCTATAAAAATTGTATCACGAAAAATGGCAAAATTTTGGAATTTCTCACAAGAACCACCCGTTTTACAGGACTTTGCACAGCAGGCAGCCCAAAATTACGCTTAAAAAATTGGATATTAAGGCAATAACAACGGGTTTTGCGAGATTTTTTTTGCTCCCTGCAAAATAGACGGCGGAAATATAGAACACCGTTTCGCTCGACCCGTAGGCGACCGCGGCGCATCGGGCGATGTAACTGTCCGCGCCGTAGGCGGAAAAGATCTCCGAGAGCAGCGCCGTCGACCCGCTCCCCGAAAAGGGCTTTAAAAGGACGAGCTTGGAGATCTCGGGCGGGATGCCGAGCGCGGAAAACGCGGGCGCGAGCGCCTGCGTGATCGCCGCGGAGAGCCCGCTCCGCTCAAACAGTTCGCTGAGCATGAGGATGGCGGCAAGGTAGGGGAAGAGGGAGAGGACGAGGGGCACGGCTTCCTTCACGCCCTCTGTAAAGCAGTCGTACAGCCTGATCTTTTTGAAGATCGCAAAGCAAAAGAGCGCCAGAAAGAGCGCGGGGATGATGAGCGCCGCGTATTTCATCTCTTTTTCCTCGTCAGAAACACGAGCGCCGCGCCGAGTACGGAAGAAAAGAGGGTCGCAAGCAGGGTGGGCAGGAAGATATCGGCTGGGGCGGCGGACCCTGCGGCGGCGCGCAGGGCGATCACGGTGGCGGGCAGGAGCTGCAGGCTCGTTGCGTTGAGCACGAAGAGCATATCCGCGCCGTATCCGTTTTGGGCGGCAAGGAATTTCTGTGTGGCTTTCACGCCGAGCGGCGTGGGCGCGCCGGGGAGCCCCAAAAAGTTTGCCGCCATGTTCTGGCTTGCGGCGGACAGCGCCTCCCTGTCCTGCGAGCGGAAGAGCTTTCCGAGCGGACGGATGAGCCTGCGGGCGAGTTTGTCCGCCAGTCCGCTTTGCTCCAGCACCTTAAAAAAGCCCAGCCATACGCAGTAGGAGGCAAGCAGCGAGAGCGAGAGCGCCGCCGCCTTCTCCCCGCCCGCCAGAAGGGCGGGCAGGAACTCCTCGGGGGCGGATAGGAGAAAGATCGCCGCCGCGATCAGAAACACAAGCGTAAATATGACGTTCACACGGTAATTTATGCGCCGCGGGAGCGAATTATTATGCCGCACGCTTGACAGTTCCCCGCAAGCGGTGCTATATTCGGAATATGGAAAAGAAACTTTTCAACGCCAATGCCATGTACATGCCCGTATTTGCAATGCGAATGCGGTGATCCGGCGCGTAATTTTTTTGTACAGCGACCCGCCGCATCGGCGGGCTTTTTATTTGAAAAGGAGGAACGGTCATGAATCAACTCGGCAGCAAAATTTTGGAGACGCCGCGGCTTCTCCTTCGTCCCTTCCGCGCGTCGGACGCGGAGCAGGCGTTCGCAAATTGGATGAGCGATTCCGCCGTCACGCGCTTTCTCACGTGGGAGCCGCATTCCGATCTCTCGTTCACGCGCGAGCTTCTCGCCCTGTGGGAAGAGGAGGCGCAATCGCCCGAGACCTATCATTGGGCGATCGTATGGAAGGAGAACGGCGAAGCCGCGGGGGATATTTCCGTCGTGGCGGCGGATATGCGTTCGGAGAGCGCGGCGGTGGGGTACTGCCTTTCGCGCGTCCTGTGGGGCAAAGGCGTGATGACGGAGGCGCTCTCCCGCGTTGTGGAATATCTCTTCGGCGAGGTCGGCTTTTACCGTATCGAGGCGAAACACGCTGCGGAGAACGCGGCTTCGGGCAGGGTCATGGAGAAGTGCGGCTTTCAGAAAGAGGGCGTGCTTCGCGCCGCGTACCGTCTGCTCGGAACGGGCGAGCGGGTCGATCTCGCCGTGCGCGCCGTCCTGCGCCCCGAATGGGAACAGCGCCGCGCAAAATAAGTTTACATTTCGGCGAAAATGAAGTATAATAGCTTTGAATAAAACTTTGTACAGGTAAAATCGTATGACAAAACCCTATTATGTAACGACGGCGATCGCCTACACCTCGGGCAAGCCGCACATCGGAAATACCTACGAGGCGATCCTCACCGATGCGATCGTGCGTTTCAAGCGCGCGCAGGGCTACGACGTCCGTTTCCAGACGGGTACCGACGAGCACGGGCAGAAGATCGAAGAGAAGGCGAAGGCGGCGGGCGTGACCCCCAAAGCGTACGTCGATCGGGTCGCAAACGTCATCCGCACGGTGTGGGACGGCGTGAACACCTCTTACGATAAATTCATCCGCACGACGGACGAAGACCACGTGAAGACGGTGCAAAAGCTCTTCCGCCGCTTCTATGAACAGGGCGACATCTACAAAGGGGAATACGAGGGCTGGTACTGCACCCCCTGCGAGAGCTTCTGGACGGAGAGCCAGCTCGTCGACGGCAAGTGCCCCGACTGCGGCAGAGAGGTGAAGAAAGCCAAGGAAGAGGCGTACTTCTTCCGCATGGGGAAATACGCCGACGCGCTCCTCAGACATATCGAGAGCCATCCCGACTTCATTCGCCCCGTCTCGCGCAAGAACGAGATGATGAACAACTTCCTGAAAAAGGGGTTGCAGGATCTGTGTGTTTCCCGCTCCACGTTCAAGTGGGGGATCCCCGTCGATTTTGACGAAAGGCACGTCGTGTATGTCTGGCTGGACGCGCTCACCAACTATATTACGGGGCTTGGGTACGATCCCGACGGCAAGAGCGCGCCCCTCTACGAGAAGTATTGGCGCGGCGGCGAAACGCTGCACGTCATCGGCAAGGATATCGCCCGCTTCCATACCATCTATTGGCCCATCTTTTTGATGGCGCTCGGCGAGCCGCTGCCCGATCACGTCTTTGCGCACCCGTGGCTGTTGCAAGGGGGCGAGAAGATGAGCAAATCGCGCGGCAACGTGCTGTATGCCGACGACCTTTCTGCGGTGTTCGGCGTGGACGCGGTGCGTTACTTCGTCCTGCACGAAATGCCCTACGAGGGCGACGGCACCATCACGTGGGAACTTCTCGTGGAGCGCATCAATTCCGACCTTGCCAACACGCTGGGCAACCTCGTCAAGCGCACGCTTGCCATGGCGCGCAAGTACTGCGGCGGGGTGATCGCGGACATGGGTGCCGCCGAACCCGTTGACGACGATCTCAAAGCCGTCGTCACGGGCGCAAAAGCCAGGGTGGAGGCGTGCATGGAGAACTACCATGTCGCGGACGCGCTCACAGAGCTGTTTGCCGTGTTCCGCCGTGCGAATAAGTACATCGACGAGACCATGCCCTGGGTGCTGTGCAAGGACGAGGCGAACAAAGCCCGCCTCTCCACCGTTCTTTATAACCTTGCGGAGAGCATCGTGAAGGGCGCGAGCCTGCTCCATCCCTTCCTGCCTGCCACGGCGGAAAAGATCGCGGCATACTTCAACACGCATCTGCAGTCGCTCGGGGAGGCGGAAAGGTTCGGCGTTTACGCAAGCGGCACACGCGTCGCGGAGAACGACGAGGCGCTCTTTGCCCGCTTCGACAGGGAGGAGGTCCTCAAAAAGGCGGAGGAGATCCGCGCGCGCCAGCAGGCGGAATACGAGCGCGAGAACGGCGCAACGCCCGCCGCACCCGCCGCGCCTGCCGAGACGGAGAAAACGCCGCTCATCTCCATCGACGATTTTGCAAAGATCGAGCTGAGGGTGGGCGAGGTCATCGCCTGCGAGAAGGTGCCGAAGTCCTCCAAACTTCTGCACGAGACCATCCGCGTGGGCGAAGAGGTGCGCTCCGTCGTCTCCGGCATCGCCAAATGGTACACGCCGGAGGAGATGGTGGGCAAGAAGGTGGTGCTCGTCACCAATCTCAAACCCGTCAAACTGTGCGGCGTGCTGTCCGAAGGCATGGTGCTCTGCGCGGAGGACGCCGCGGGGAATCTGAGCCTGCTCACGCCCGAAAAGGCGATGGAAAGCGGCGCCTCCATCCGATGAGTTACCTCGATATTCACGCCCACTTCGCGGAAGAGGGGTACGAATTCCCGCGAACGTGGGAGGAGATCCGCGCCGCGGGCGTGGAGACCGTCGTGCTCGCGGGCGATACGCTCGCGCACAGCCTGTGGCACCGCGAATTCGCGGCGGCGCATGCCGGCGCGTACTTCACGGCGGGCGTGCATCCGTCCGAGGCGGCGGATTTTTCGGACGATACGCTCGCTGCGCTTTCCGCGCTCGCGGAAGATGAAAAGTGCGTCGCGGTGGGGGAGATCGGGCTGGACTATCATTGGGAGGAGCCGCCCAAGGAAGTGCAGCGCGAAGCGTTCGTAAAGCAGATTTTGCTCGCGGAGTGGGCGGGGCTGCCGCTCGTCATTCACTCGCGCGACTGCGCCGCCGATATGCTCGCCCTTCTCACCGAATTGCGCGAGCACCTCAAAAACGGCTTTCTCATGCACTGCTATTCGCACGGGGCGGAAATGCTCCCCGCGTTTGCGGAGCTGGGGGCATATTTCTCCTTCGGCGGCGTGGCGTGTTTCAGGAACGCGAAAAAGGTGTGGGAGAGCGTGCGGGCGTGCCCCGCGGAGAGGATCCTTTCCGAAACGGACAGTCCCTATCTCTCGCCCTTCCGCGGCGAAAAGAATTCTCCCGCCAATATCCCCGTCATCGTCCGCAGGCTTGCCGAACTGCGCGGCGAACGGGAGGAAGAACTGATGAATTTGATCGGGAAGAACGCGCAGACGCTCTTTCCAAGGATGAAATGATATGGATACATATACCTATGTGATCGGAAACAACTGCTATGTCAACCTCACCAACCGCTGCACCAACCGCTGCACGTTCTGCGTGCGCAACGGCAAGCAGACCTTCGAGGGCTATTCCCTGTGGCTCAAAGACGGCGAGCCCGGCGCCGAGCAGGTCATCGCAAGCATCGGCGACCCGAAAAAGTACGACGAGATCGTGTTCTGCGGGTTCGGCGAGCCCACTTACCGCCTCGACGTCATGCTCAAAGTGTGCGACTGGGTGCACGAACGGGGCGGAAAAACCCGCCTGAA
The DNA here is from genome assembly GCA_944367465.1 of uncultured Clostridia bacterium. GTDB lineage: Bacteria > Bacillota > Clostridia > Christensenellales > Borkfalkiaceae > Gallimonas. Next base: position 1,399 of record CALVWO010000030.1, on the reverse strand, counting down.
CACCAACGGGCACGGTTCCATCATCAACGAGCGCGATATCGCGCCCGAGCTCAAGGGGCGGCTCGACGGCATCAACATCTCGCTCAACGCGTCCGATTCCCGCCGCTACCGGCAGATCTGCAAGCCCATCTATCCCGATATGGCGTTCGACTCCATGCTCTTTTTTGCGCGCGAGTGCAGGGCGCAGGGGCTGAACTGCTGGTTCTCCGTGGTGGACTGCATCGGCGAGGACGAGATCGCCCGCTGCCGCGCCGTGGCGGAGAGCGTGGGCATCCCGCTCCGCGTCCGTCCCATGATCGAGGAATAAGCGAAGGGAGCCCGCCGCAGGCAAGCTCCCTTTTTTTCATCTGTGAGGAGGGCAGTCCCCTCAACGTCAATTTGTGCGCAGTCTGCGCCGCCGATACGAGGAGAAATATGGAAGATATCAGAACCATACTCATCAAGCACGGGTTTTCTTTCAAAAAACAGTTCGGGCAGAACTTTTTAACGGACGGCAATCTTCTGGACGCCATCGTGCGCGACGCGGGCGTGGACGGACAGACGACGGTGCTCGAGATCGGCGCGGGCGCGGGCGCGCTCACCCGCGCGCTCTCCGCGGCGGCAAAAAAGGTCGTCGCGCTCGAGATCGACAGAACGCTGCAGCCCGTGCTCGCCGAAACGCTTGCGGGGTGCGAAAACGCCGAAGTCATCTTCCGCGATTTCATGAAGGCAGATCTGCCCGCGCTGGAACGGGAGCTGGGCGCCTATCGCGTCGTCGCCAATCTCCCGTATTACGTCACCACGCCCGTTTTAATGCGCTTTCTGGAAGAGGCGGCGCGCTGTGAGGGCGTCACCGTAATGGTGCAGGAGGAGGTCGCCGAGCGTTTTACGGCAGCTCCGGGAACGGCGGAGTACGGCGCCGTCACCGCGGCGATCGCGCTCAAGGGCGAGGCGGTCATCACGCGGCGGGTGCCGCGGACGATGTTCTATCCCCGTCCCAACGTCGATTCGGCGGTCGTGCGTATCGACTTTGAAGAGGGGCGCATTCCCGTAAAGAGCAAGTCTGCCTACCGCGCGGCGGTGCGCTGCGCCTTTTTAAGCCGCCGCAAGACGCTTGAAAACAACCTCATGAACGCTTTCCGGATCCCGCGAGAACAGGCGAAGGCGGTGCTTTCCGAAGCGGGCATTGCAGACATGGTGCGGGGAGAAACGCTCCCGCCCGAGGCGCTTGCGCGCCTTGCCGACGTTCTCTGCGGGCGCGGTATCGTAACATAATTGCATAAAAACAATTGCGTTGCGCGGCTCGGACAGCCTTTGTCCGCGCCGCGCAACGCATTTTTGCGGATCCCGTTTTCCGCGGTCTGATAAAGAGGGCTCAGAAAGATTGACAGCCCTCTTTTTTTGTGATATCATATCGTTG
>CALVWO010000029.1 GCA_944367465.1 uncultured Clostridia bacterium | reverse complement strand
AATGAGCCCGGTTGGGTACCGAACTCATTCCCATACAATCTAATATTTTTTGTCCAAACTTTGGGGTTCACTTCATTCCCGCGGGCGGCGCTTTTCTCCGGTTGTGCGTACCGCTATTTCTTTCTTTTGATCTCGGCCTCTTCCTCTGCCGTCGAGAAGGAGAATCCGATGCGTTCGTTGCGCAGGATGAGCTCCCGCGCGAATTCCTCGTAGAGAGCGGCGTTGACGACGATGACCATGTACCGCGTTTTTGCGCCGTCGAAATAAACGGCAAGTTTGTTCGCGCCCTTAAAAAGATGAACGGAGGAGATCTGCTCCAGCGGCGTCTTCATACGGATAAGCCCGAGCGCCAGCGTGAGTTTTTTCTCCGTAAGGATGTATTCGGAGCGGATGAGCATGGCGGTGACGACGACCGCGATCCCGATGCTCACGATATAGAACACGATGAATTTCAGCCAGTCGAAGGCGGAGGACAGGTCGCCGCCCTGCAGGAACTCGACGAACAGCCACGTCGTGAGCGCGATGCCCGCCGCGCAGAGCGCGAGCGCCGCGGCGAGAAGGGCGAGCGTGAGCGCGGAAAAGCGGAATCTGTACCGTTTTTCCGGAAATTGTTTTTTCTCTTTTTGCAGTTCGTATGCAGGCGTTTGAACATTCATGCTCCGATTATAGCAGAACGGCGCATAAAAATCAAGGCGAGAAGGGGGAGGGGCAGTTTTTTCATAAACTTTTCGGATCCGCCGTAAAAATTTGGCGGAAAATGCCGCTTATTTCTCCCCAACGCTTGAAAAATCGCAAGAAATCAAGTATAATAAAAACATTACAATATACGGATCGGGCAGGCGCGCGCAGCAATGGCCGCGCGGGCGCGCCGCGATCCGCGAAACGGAGGATACAGCGGCATGGTCAAACTCATCAAAAAGGGCGTCTATTACACGGAAGGGCGCATCGTCAAAGAGGCGCAGGCGTTCTTTACTTCGGATAAGAAGGAGGCGGCGGTCAAAAACACCCTCTCCTATGCCATTCTGAAGGCGCATAACGCGGGCGACGAGGAGAACCTCCGCATCCGTTTCGATGCAATCGCCTCGCACGATATCACATACGTGGGCATTATCCAGACGGCGAAGGCGAGCGGGCTTAAAGAATTCCCCATCCCCTACACGCTCACCAATTGCCATAATTCCCTGTGCGCGGTGGGCGGCACCATCAACGAGGACGACCACGTGTTCGGGCTCTCCGCCGCAAAGAAGTACGGCGGCGACTATGTGCCCGCGCACATCGCCGTCATCCACCAGTACATGCGCGAATGCGCCGCAAAGTGCGGCGCCATGATCCTCGGCTCCGATTCGCACACCCGCTACGGCGCGCTCGGCACGATGGCGGTGGGCGAGGGCGGACCCGAGCTCGTCAAACAGCTCCTTCGCCAGACGTACGACGTAAAACGCCCGCCCGTGATCGCGGTCTATCTCAAGGGAAAACTGAGGAAGGGCGTCGGTCCGCAGGACGTGGCGCTCGCGCTCGTCAAGGCAACGTTTGCAAGCGGATTCGTCAAAAATAAAATTCTGGAGTTCGTCGGACCCGGCATTGCGAACCTCTCCATGGATTACCGCATCGGCATCGACGTGATGACGACGGAGACGACCTGCCTTTCTTCCATCTGGGAGACGGACGAAAAGACGCAGGAATACTTCCGCATCCACGGCAGGGAGGGCGACTATAAAAAGCTCACCGTCACCCAGCCCGCCTATTACGACGGCGCGGTCGTCATCGATCTCTCCCGCGTGGAGCCCATGATCGCGCTCCCGTTCCATCCCTCCAACGCCTATACCATCCGCGAGTTCCTGGAAAACCCCGTGGAACTGCTCAAAAAGGCGGAGGAGCAGGGCAGAAAACTCAAGGGCGACGACTCCTTTACGCTCACCGACAAGGTGAAAGACGGAAAGGTGTACGTCGATCAGGGCGTCATCGCAGGCTGTGCGGGCGGCGGGTACGAGAACGTTGCCGAGGCGGCGGAGATTTTGCGCGGCAGGAGCGTCGGTACGGGCGAGTTCGCGCTCAGCGTGTATCCCGCGTCGCAGCCCGTCTATAAGGCGCTCACCGAGGGCGGCTACGTCGGAACGCTCATGGAGGCGGGCGCGGTCGTCAAAACGGCGTTCTGCGGTCCCTGCTTCGGTGCGGGCGACGTGCCTGCAAACAACGGGCTCTCCATCCGTCATACCACGCGCAACTTCGAGAACCGCGAGGGCAGCAAGCCGGCGGCGGGGCAGCTCGCGGCGGTCGCGCTCATGGACGCCCGCTCGATCGCGGCGACGGCTGCGAACGGCGGCGTGCTCACGTCCGCGCTCGACTACGAGTACAACAAGCGCATCAAAAAATATAAATACGACGGTAAAATTTACGAGAACCGCGTCTATCACGGTGCGGGCAAGCCCGACCCTTCCGCCGAGCTCGTCTACGGACCCAACATCGCCGACTGGCCCGAACAGATCGCGCTCGGCAAGAACCTGCTCATGAAGGTCGTCTCCGTGCTCACCGATCCCGTCACGACGACGGACGAGCTCATCCCCTCGGGCGAGACGAGTTCCTACCGCTCCAATCCCATGAAGCTGGCGGAGTTCGCGCTCTCCCGCAAAGATCCCGGGTACGTTGCCCGCGCCAAGGCGGTCGCAGCCGAGGAGAAGACGCGCCGCGAGGCGGGCGCACTGCCCGAGAGCGTGCTCGCCGGGCTCGGCGGTTTTGTACCCGAAGAGGGGACGATTTACGGCAGCGTGGTCGTCTCCAACAAGCCCGGCGACGGTTCCGCGCGCGAACAGGCGGCTTCCTGTCAGCGCGTTCTGGGCGGCGTTGCCAATATCTGCAGGGAGTACGCGACAAAGCGGTACCGCTCCAACCTCATCAACTGGGGAATGCTGCCGTTCACGGCGGCGAAGATTGATCTTTCCGTCGGCGACTACGTATATATCCCGAACATTGCCGACGCCGTCGCCACGGGGGAGGAACGCGTTGTCGCAACGGTCATTTCCGGCGGCAGGATGCGCGACGTCGCGCTCGAGCTGGGCGCGCTCACCGACGATGAGCGCAAGATCCTGCTTGCGGGGTGCCTCATCAACTATAATAAAGAGAAGGCGGGGCTGTAATGTATACCCTGCGCGACTATTCGTCCGTTGTCGATCTCTCTCCCTATCCGCGCCCGCAGATGCTGAACGAAGAGGAGCGGCTTTCCGCCACGGATGCGCTTCTGAAGTACCTGCTCCGCGAGCGGGGCATGATCGCCGCGTTTTCCGCAACGCCCGAAAAGAAGCGTGCGCTTGTGCGGGGCTATATGAACGAGCGACCCGCGCATCCCATTCCTGCCGATATAATCGCCTTGCAGGACAGACTTTTCTGGACGGAGAGCGTGCAGAAGGGCATTGTCTCCGCCGACGCCTTCGATTACGGCGACCGCGGCATGGCGCTGTGGGAGGGGGATATCACCCGTCTCGACGCCGACGCGATCGTCAACGCCGCCAACAGGGGACTGCTCGGCTGTTTCCTGCCCAATCATAACTGTATCGACAACGCGATCCACTCCGCGGCAGGCATGCAGCTGAGGGACGACTGTGCCAAGATCATCGCGGCGCAGGGGCATGAGGAGAACGTGGGGGACTGCAAACTCACGCGCGCCTACAATCTGCCGTGCCGCTACGTTCTGCACACGGTCGGCCCCATGATCCGCCGCGAGGTGAGCGACGATGAGCGTTCCATGCTCCGTTCCTGCTACATCTCCTGCCTCGACGCGGCTGCTGCCGCAGGGCTCGGAACGGTCGCGTTCTGCTGTATCTCCACGGGCGTATTCAATTTCCCCCGTGCGGAGGCGGCGGAGATCGCCGTGGGCGCCGTCGTCAGGTGGAAGCTCCGCCATCCCCAAAGCAATGTAAGGGTGGTGTTCAATACGTTTCTCAAAGAGGATACCGAGATCTACCGCAATATTCTTTCCATGGTCTGACCGACGCCGCCTTCGGGCGGCGTTTTTGGTCGTCTGCGGGCGCGCGAATTTATCCGCCGTCCTTGACAAATTATGCCGTATGCCGTATAATGAAGGGGAAAGGTGAGAGATTATGCAAACATTTGACGATTTTGAACCCCTTTCATACTACATAAACGTTCTGAAAGGGAAGTTCCGCAAGAATGCCGAAGAGTGTTTCGATTCGCTCGTAAAACAATCGGGCGTCAATGCGGAAGAGAACAAAAAGACCGTCGGGCGCTACAATGCCGCAAGCGCAAAAGCCGCCGCTGCCGAAAAGAAGCTCAACTTCTGCAAAGTGCTGCGCGGATTTGTTATTTTCTTTCTCATCGCGGCTGCGATCGCCGGTGTGTTTCTCATTCTCGCCGGCGTTGACGAAAGCGGGCATTGGGCGTTTCTGCTCGGCGGGATCCTCTGTATCGTTCTCGCCGTGGTTCTGCTCGTGCTGCTCTTCACAAAGCTCAGGCACATGCTCGAAACGCGGCAGAAAAAGTACGATGCCGCCGTGCAGAAGGCGAACGCCATCCGCGACGAGGCCTATGCGCAGATGAGCCCGCTCAACGCGCTCTTCACGGCGCGCATGACGCGCGAACTCATCGAAAAGACGGAGCCCGATATTCAGATCGACGACTATTTCGATATGAAGAAATTCGAGCTCATGTCGCGCAAATACGGTCTCCGCGAAAACGACGATCACGACAGTTCCACCGTGTGCGTGCTCTCGGGCATGCTGGAGGGGAATCCCTTCCTCTATGAGCGCGATCTCAACTGCCGCATCCAGGAGCATGTCTATACGGGCTCGATCGTCATTCACTGGACGACGTATACGACCGACTCCAAGGGGAGACGGCAGGTGGTGCATCATTCCCAGACCCTCACCGCCACATACAGCGCGCCCGCGCCCGTATACGGCTACAATACGCGCATGTATTACGGCAACGAGGCGGCGCCCGATCTGAGTTTTTCCCGCGAACCCACGTACGCGCACAACCTCTCCGAAAGCGAGGTGGAGCGTAAGGTCAAAAAGGGCAAAAAGCAGATCGCGAAACGCGCGCGCAAGGCGCTGGAGACGGGCAAGAGCCAGTTTACCGAAATGGGAAATGCGGAGTTCGACGTGCTCTTCGGCGCGCTCGACAGAGATAACGAAGTGCAGTTCCGCCTCATGTTTACGCCGCTCGCGCAGAAGAATATGCTCGGGCTCATTCGCTCCGACGAAGCGTACGGCGACGACTTCTCCTTCGTCAAACGGAAGGGGCTCAACTGTATCCGCTCCGCGCATGCCCAGAATTGGCAGATCGAGCCGGACGTCGGGCGCTACAAGAGTTACGATCTTGCCGCGTCCCGCGCCGAGTTCGTCGACTTCAACTGCGAGTATTTCCGCTCCGTCTATTTCGACCTTGCTCCCGTGCTCGCCATTCCGCTCTACAAGATGCAGAAGCCGCGGGAGTTCATCTATAAGGATGTGTATTACCGCAACTGTACGTCTTTTGAGACGGAGGCGCTCGCCAACCGTTTCGATGAATCGTTTTTCGCGCATCGGGAGAGCAAAACGCGTTCCATCCTCAAAGCGCAGTTCGTGCAGAAGGACGGCGCCTCCGACAAAGTGAAGGTCGTCGCGTATTCCTACAACGCCGTTCCGCGTGTGGCACATATCTCCGTGTTCGGCGGAGACGGCCGCATGCACGACGTTCCCGTTCCGTGGACGGAATATATCCCGCTCACGCGTACGTCGGTCATGGAGGTCAAGGCGGTCGGCGGCACCTTCGAGGAATTCCGCCAAAAGCACGCGCAGGGCTCGCTCAGGGATTTCATGCAGAAGTATTCCGACGTTGCCGCTTTCAGCAACGGGCTCCTCGCCATTCCCATCGTGCAGGGGATCTTCGATGCGTCCAGCGACAGCGTGCTCGACGGGCTCCTCGGCAGAACGCCGGCGGGACAGTGGAACGAGGAGGCGCAGAAGGTTGCCGACGCGCTTGCAAAGGCGGAGGAAGCGGAGCGCGAAGTTGCCGCGGCGGAAGCTCCCGCAGAGGGCGCCGGGGAGCCCGCGGAAGGTGCGCCCGACGGGACGGAGCCGTCCGGGGATGCGGACGGGTCACAGGGAAACGAGGGTGCGGAAGGTGACGCCGAAACACCCGAGGACAAATAAAACCGGAAAAAATTCAGGAGGGTATCACAATGGCAAACGAACTTGACGAAACGAAAGACCCCGTAAACGAAGCGGGCAGAGACGTCGCCGTCATCGAAAAGCAGCTCCCAATCAAAGTGGGCTGGGGCTCCAAGCTCTTCGAGGCGATCCTCTGGATCCTTGCGATCATCCCGGGGCTGATCTTCCTCTTTATGAAGATCAAGGCGGGGAATTATCTCTCGCAGCTTCAGCAGAAGATCCAGCACGACGCGTCCCAGATCGATAACTATCTCGAGCAGCGCGTCGTCATCCTGCAGAACTGCGCGAAGATCCTCGATAAGGCGATCGATCTTGACAAGACGACGATGACGCAGATCGCCGCTTACCGTTCCGGCGCAAGCGCCGATAACGACGGCGTCCGCAACGACATTGCGCAGAAGATCGATTCCGTGGGCAGATCCATCAACATCGCCTTCGAGAACTATCCCGACCTCAAGGCGCACGCCGAGATCGCGGACGCGATGCAGCAGAACGCCTATCTCCAGAAGGAGATCACGGCGGCGCGCGAGGTGTATAACGACACTGTCGCAACGTGGAACAGAGATATCTACGCATGGCCGACCAAGATGATCGTCGCTGCAAAGCGCGGTTACACTACGCGTATTCCTTTCAGCACCTCTTCCGAGGTCAAAGAACAGGCGCGCGGCGTATTTTTCTGATCCGGAAAATCCGAAGGGGCTCCGCGTTGTGCGGAGCTCTTTCGCTTATTCAGGCAAGGGAGGAACGGGATGAAATATGTGATCGCTCTCGACGCGGGCACCACAAGCGTGCGCGCATTCGTGTACGATATCGGGAAAAAAGCGTTCGTTCACCGCGCGCAGCAGGAAGTCGGGCAGAGCTTCCCGCGCCCGGGATGGGTGGAACAGGATGCGGACGAAATATACTTCAAATGCGCGTATGTGCTCAACGACTGCCTGCGTTTTGCGGGAGCAAAAAACGTTGCGGGGATCGGCATAGCCAATCAGCGCGAAACGGTCGTCATGTGGAACCGCGAAACGGGCGAGCCCGTCTGCCCCGCCATCGGCTGGCAGTGCCGCCGCACGAGCGACTGGTGCGCCTCGCTCGACGAGGAGACCAAAAGACTGGTGCGCGAGCGCACGGGACTGGTGACGGACGCCTATTTTTCGGCGAGCAAGATCGTCTGGAATTTTGAGCATGTTCCGCTCGTCGGAGAGCTCCTCCGCGAAGGGAAGCTCTGCGCCGGCACGGTCGACAGCTATCTCATCTTCAAGCTGACGGAGGGGCGTTCCTTTGTAACGGACGTCACGAACGCCTCCCGCACCATGCTCTTCAACATCCATACGATGGCGTGGGACGAAGATCTCCTGCGCCGCTTTTCCGTTCCGCGCGCCGTCCTTCCCGAGGTGCGCGATTCGGATGCGAAGATGGGGGAGCTGCGCCGCGGCGGGGCGGTCATCCCGATCGCCGGGGCGGCGGGCGATCAGCAGGCGGCGCTCTTCGGACAGGCGTGCCTGAACGCGGGCGAGGGGAAAGCCACCTACGGAACGGGACTGTTCCTCCTCTTTCACACGGGGGCGGCATGCGTTGCCTCGGAGAGCGGGCTCATCGCAACGGCGGCGTGCCGCGTCGGCGGAAAAACGGCATACGCGCTTGAGGGGAGCAGCTTCCACGCGGGCAGCGGCATCAAATGGCTGCGCGATAAGTTGGGGTTCATCTCTTCCGCCGCGGAGAGCGGCGCGCTCGCGGAGAGTATTCCCGATTGCGGCGGCGTCTGCTTTGTTCCCGCCTTCACGGGGTTGGGTGCGCCCTATTGGTCGTCCGATGCGCGCGGACTCTTTTCGGGGATCACGCAGGCTGCGGGCAGGGCGGAACTCGTCCGCGCCGTTCTCGAGAGCATTGCGTACAGCGCGCGCGATCTTGCCGACTGCATGCAGCGCGACAGCGGCGTTCCGCTCGCCTCCGTCCGTTGCGACGGCGGCGCGTCGGCGAACGATTTTCTCATGCAGTTTCAGGCGGATGTGCTCGGCGTGCCCGTCGATCGTCCCGCGGAGCGCGAGAGTACGGCGCTCGGCGCGGCGTTTTTGTGCATGATCTCCGAGGGGCTGACCGATGAAAAGGAGCTCCCCGCCATGCGCATCCCCGAGCGCGTCTTTGCGCCCGACGCCCGCGTCCGTGCGGCGCGGCAGGAGGGCTACCGGATGTACCGCCGCGCGGTGGAGCGCGCGCTCCTCACATAAATCTTCATGCAGGTATGAGTTTTACACGATCCGCTCTGTAATTTTGCCGCACCCGTTCTAAACGGGTGCGGCGTTTTTATATAATAATCGATATGAAAATATATCTTCTGAAACGCAGTTATTTCACCTTCCGCGGAAAGAGGAGCTACGAGCTCGACCTGCTCGGCAAAAACTGTTTCGAACGCATGCGCGGGGCGCTGGATGCCGAGGTGACGGATGGCGCGCTCCCTGCGGGGGAAAAACTTGTCCTCTATTCCGCGTATCCCTTCCTCACGGCGGAGGAGCTCACGCAGTTTCTTGCCGTCCATACGGGGAGCGTACGCTTCCGAGGCGGCTATCTGGAGCGCGGCGGAACGTTCCGTGAATGCAGCGATCCTTCCGAGGGGCTCTTCACGCTTGCCGACTATGCGGCGTGTCTGGCGCGTGCGGAGCGGGATAGTGCCCGGCTGCACGCGGAACGGGGCGCGCTCGTCGAGGAGGGCGCGCGCGTGGACGTCACCGTTCGGCTCGGCTGGGGCGCGGCGGTGCGGCGGGGCGCCGTCGTCACGGGGAATAGTGTGATCGGCGAGGACGCGGAGATCACGGGCGGCAGCGTCGTCGCAAACAGTTTTGTGGGGGCGGGGTCGAGGATCGAGAGCAGCATCCTGACCGACGCCCGCGTGGGCAAGCGCTGTACCGTCGGACCGTTTGCCCGCCTTCGTCCCGCCTCTGCGGTGGGCGACGACTGCCGCATCGGGGATTTCGTCGAACTGAAGAATGCCCGCGTCGGAGACGGATGCAAGATCGCGCATCTCGCGTATGTGGGGGACGCCGATCTCGCCGAGGAGGTGAACGTTGGCTGCGGCGTGGTATTCGCCAATTACGACGGAAAGCGCAAGTCGCGTACCCGCGTCGGCAGGGGCGCATTTTTGGGGAGCAACTGCAATCTCATCGCGCCCGTGAACGTGGGCGAGCGCTGTTACGTTGCCGCGGGGACGACGCTCACGCGCGACCTCGCGGGCGGGGATTTCTGTATCGGCCGCAGCCGTGAGACGGTCAAAAAGGACGCCTCGAAAAAGTACCTCGGCTGAATCACCTTCTCCGCCGCTTCGGGCATACGATGAGTATGCGCGCAGATGCCGCGGGAGGTGTTATGAAGTATTTCGGAACGGACGGGTTCCGCGGAAGGGCAAACGAAAAACTCACCGCGATCCACGCCTTTCGCGTGGGGCGGTTTTTGGGGCGGTATCATGCCCGCGGCAGGGGTGAACGGGTGCGCATCGCGGTGGGCAAGGATACGCGGCGCTCCTCGTATGCCCTCGAATATTCGCTTGCGGCGGGCGCGGCGGCGTCGGGAGCGGATGTATACCTGCTCCACGTCACCACAACGCCGTCGCTCTCCTATCTGGTACGGACGGAAGGATTCGACAGCGGCGTGATGATCTCCGCCAGCCACAACGCGTTCGAGGATAACGGGATCAAGCTCTTTGCGGATGACGGCGAAAAGCTCTCCGAAGAGGTGCTTGCGCGCATCGAGGAGTATCTCGACGGCGGTACGCTCCCGCTTGCGACGGGCGCGGAGATCGGACGCACGGTGGACTATGTGTGCGGGCGAAACCGATATCTCGCCTATCTGCTGTCTATCCCGCGCGTCTCCTTCCGCGGTCTGCGCGTGGGGCTCGACTGCGCAAACGGGAGCGCGTTTGCCATCGCCAAGGCGGTGTTCGACGCGCTCGGCGCGGAGGTGAAGTGCGTGGGCGTCTCGCCCGACGGCACGAACATCAACGCGGGGTGCGGTTCCACGCATCCGCAGCGGCTGCGCGCGCTCGTTCTGGGCGACGCGCTCGATCTCGGCTTTGCATTCGACGGCGACGCCGACCGATGTATCTGCGTCGACGAGAAAGGGGAGATCGTAGACGGCGACGGGATCCTCTATCTCGCCGCCAAGTATATGCGGGCGCACGGCGAGCTGGAGCGGGATACGGTTGTGACGACGGTGCTCTCCAATGCGGGGCTCGGGCGCGCGCTCGCGCGGGAAGGCATCGGCGTCCGCTATACGCCCGTCGGGGATAAGTACGTCTCGGAAGAGCTTGCGCGCGGCGGGTTTGCGCTGGGCGGCGAACCTTCGGGACATATCGTGTTCCGCAAATATGCGACGACGGGCGACGGGATTCTGACGGCGCTCCGCGTCGCCGAGATCATGCTCGAGAGCAAATGCCCGCTCTCCTGCCTCACGCGCGGATACCGTCCTCTCCCGCGGCGGGAAAAGAACGTGCGGACGGCGGACTGCGTGAGTGCCGCGGCGAGCGAGGGCGTAAAAGCGGCTGTGGGCGCGGCGGAACGCGCCGGGGTGCGCGCGGTGGTGCGTGCCTCCGGAACGGAGCCCGTTGTCCGCATCCTCGTAGAGGGGGAAGAGTGCCTTCTCGACGATGCGATGGCGGCGGTCGAGCGGGCGGTCTGCGCCTCGGGCGAGGTGCTCTGATGTGCGGCATCGTCGGCTATGTCGGGGAGGAGAGAGCCGCGCCCATCCTCCTCGAAGGGCTGCAAAGGCTGGAATACCGCGGCTACGATTCGGCGGGGATCGCCGTTCTGCGGGAGGGACAGCTCGCGGTCGTCAGGCGCAAGGGGCGCGTAAAGGGGCTCGGCGCAGCCCGCTCGCTCGAGGGGGAGATCGGCGTCGGACACACGCGCTGGGCAACGCACGGCGCTCCCTCCGAGCGCAACGCGCACCCGCATGTGTACGGCGGCGTATGCATCGTGCATAACGGCATCATCGAAAATGCGGCGGCGCTCAGGGCGGCGTGCGAGGCGCGCGGCGAAGTGTTCTCATCGGATACGGACAGCGAGGTGATCGCCCACCTCATCGCTGCGGAAAAGGGCGATCTTCTGCATGCGACGTACTCGGCTTGCCGGAAGCTCGCGGGATCCTATGCCGTCGCCGTGCTCTCCGCGGCGGAGCCCGATACGATCGTCTGCGCGCGCAGGGCGAGCCCGCTCGTCGTAGGATGCGACGAGCGCGGACTGTACGTTGCGAGCGATATTCCCGCCGTTGCCGCGGCGGGACGCAAGGTGTACGCGCTTGCCGACGGAGAGTTCGCCGTGCTCCGAAAGGGGAGCCCCCCGCGCTTTTTCGACGGCGCGCTCAAAGCGGTCGGAAAGCAGGAGATCGTCTACGACGCCGCGGAGGATATCCCCGCGAAAGGGGGTTTCCGTCACTATATGAAAAAGGAGATTTCGGAAGTTCCCGAGGCGGTCTCGCGGTCGCTCTGCGACCTCTCCAAAGGGGAGTTTTCCGATCTTTGTGAGGTACTATGTCACACACAGTACCTTCATATTGTGGCGTGCGGCACGGCATACCACAGCGGATTGTGCCTGCAATATGCCGCACAGAAATTTGCGCGGATCCCTGCCGAGGCGTTTATCGCAAGCGAATACCGCTATTCGGATCCCATTGTGCCGCCGGGAACGCTCGCCGTTGCGGTGAGCCAGAGCGGGGAAACGGCGGATACGCTGGCTGCCGCGGCGCTTGCAAAGGAGCGCGGCGCAAAGGTGCTCGCCGTCACGAACGTGCCGTGCTCTTCGCTTGAACGGATGAGCGATTTCGTACTCCCCACGCGTGCGGGGCGGGAGATCGCCGTCGCGGCGACAAAGAGTTTCAACGCTCAGCTCGCCGCGCTCTATTCCCTGGCGGGCGCGCTCGCCAGGGGAAGGGAGCGTGCGGCGCCCCCGCTTGCGGCGGCCGCGTCGTGCGTGCGGGAGGCGCTCGCCGCCGCCGAACAGGTGCGCGGCTGGATTCCCTACTTTCTCGGGGCGCGGAGCGTATTTTTCCTCGGACGGGGTGCGGACTATTTTGCCGCGCTCGAGGGGAGCCTCAAACTCAAGGAGATCAGTTATCTGCCGAGCGAGGGGTATCCCGCGGGCGAACTCAAACACGGCACGCTCGCGCTCGTGGACGGCAGAACGCCCGTCGTTGCGATCGTCACCGATCCCGCCCTTGCCGATAAAACGATGAACGCCGTGCACGAGGTGTACGCCCGCGGCGCGGCGGTGTTCCTCATTACCAGCGTGCCCGCATGCCTCCCGTGCGCGGAGGTCACGGCGTCCGTACTGCTGCCGAAGTGCGCGCCTGCCTACTCGCCGATGCTCACTTCTCTCCCGCTGCAGCTGCTTGCGTATTACGTCGCCATTGCCCGCGGGAACGATCCCGATAAACCGCGCAACCTTGCCAAAAGCGTCACGGTGGAGTAGTGCGCGCGAGCGAAACTTTGCGCTTTTATTCCGATAAAAAAGGGGAGCGCCCGGATTTTTCCGGGCGCTCCTTTCTGATATAAAAACCGTAAATTTTCCGCGGATGCATGCCGGATGGCTATGCCTGCGGAGCTCACTGTACGAAGTCGATCTTCGTCGCGTTGTTTTTGGGCGTTTCGCGGGGCGCCTCGGGGGAAGCTGCGTAGCCGATCGCCACGCTCGCAACGGGTGTGAACCCTTCGGGCACCTTCATGGTTTTCACGAGCGCCGCGTCCTTGGCGGCGGCGTCGATCGCGCCGCGCACGTAGAGGTTTGCAAGTCCCGCGTCTGTCGCCGCAAGCAGCATGTTCTCGACGAGACACGAAACGTTCAGCCCCGCGATCGTACCTTCCTGCGAGGAGGACACGACGATGAGCGCCGGCGCGCCGTGCAGGGGATCGGCTTTTTCGTCGCCTGCCGCCGCGGCGGCGCATCTGCGGATGCGCTCCAGAACGTCTCTGTCCGTAATGACGCTCAGATGCAGCGTGTCATAGCGGTGCATGCCGACGGGCGCGTACAGCGCCGCCTCCGCGATCGTTCCGATCGCCTCCGCGGGTACGGGGCGATCCGTAAAATCGCGCGTGGAGACGCGCGCCTTCAGTACTTCCGAGAATTGCATAATATGACTTCTCCTCCGATGTTTCTGTGCGCACGCCGCTCAGCCCACTCTTCTCACAAAGGGCTTGTAGTTGAGGATGCCTTCGATCTCGTCGAGCGCGTCCTGCGGGATGGTGAGCCCGCTCGCCGCCACGTTGCTCTCAAGCTGGGCGGGCTTGCTCGCACCCGTGATGACGGAGGTGATCTCCTTCCTTCTCAGGATCCATGCCAGCGAGAGTACGGAAAGGGTCACGCCGAGCTTTTCCGCAATGGGCAGGAGCTTTTCCACCTTGTCCAGGTTCTCGTCCGTAAGCAGGTTATTGATCTGCCTGTCTGCCTGCCACGTCGCGCGCGAGCCCGCGGGAAGGGGCTGCCCTTTGCGGTACTTGCCCGTCAGAAGTCCCTGCGCGAGCGGCGAGAACGTCGTGATGCCGACGCCGTTTTCCGCGCAGATGCCCATGATCTCATCCTCGATATAGCGGTCGACCATATTGTACTGCGGCTGGATGACGGAGAGGGGGCGCAGATGATTTTCTCTGACGGCGGCGAGCGCCTTCGTGATCTGCACGGGCGACCACTCCGAAACGCCGTAATAGAGGATCTTGCCCGCCGCGACCATATCCGATAAGACCTGCATCGTCTCCTCGATGGGCGTCGTCGGGTCAAAACGGTGACAGAAATACAGATCCACATAGTCGAGACCGAGATTTTTCAGCGATTTATCGAGCTGCTCGACGATGTGCTTTCTCGAGAGCCCCCAATCGTTGGCGCCCGGTCCCATCGGGAAGAACACCTTTGTGGAGACGACGTATTCGTTTCTGCTGTGCTCTCTGAGCGCTTTGCCGAGGAAGCGTTCCGCCGCGCCGCCCGAGTATGCGTCGGCGCAGTCGAAAAAGTTGACGCCCTTGTCGAACGCGGCGTTCACAGTTTCGAGCGCGATCTTCTCCGCCTCGGTTCCGGCAAGGTCGGTCACCCAGCTCCCGAGCGCAACTTCGCTCACTTTAAGTCCCCATTTTCCGAGATTGCGATACTTCATTTCTTTCCTCCGATATTGTTTTCGTTTCGATTATACGCGATAGGCGGCAAAATGTAAAGGGGGGAAGCCGTATATTTTTCCCATATTTTCTGCGAATGCTTGTCAATCGCCCATAAATATGGTATAATTCTCCAAATGATATTTACGGACGAACCCGTTGAAAAAGCGCGGGCAAGACAACTCAATCCCATAGTGCTCGCTTTCGTGGGGGATGCGGTGTACACGCTGTGCGTGCGCACCCGTCTCGCTCTGGAGAGCGGCGAAAAGACGGGCGAGCTCAACCGCCGTACCGCCGAGCGCGTCTCGGCACACGGGCAGAGCGCCGCGCTCGAAAGTATCCTGCCGCGCCTTACGGAGGAAGAGGCGGAGATCTACCGCCGCGGCAGGAACGCCAAAAAGCCGACGAAGAGCAAGAACGCCACCGTCGCGGAATACGTCCGCTCGACGGGGTTCGAGGCGCTTTTGGGGTATCTCTATCTCACGGGGCAGTCGGAACGCATCGAAGAACTTTTCTTTGGAGACAGTGTATGAAGACAGAGGGCAGGAACGCAGTTCTGGAACTTCTCAAAACGGATAAGACCGTCGAGAAGATTCTGCTCGAAAAGGGCGCGCAGGGAACGCTCGGCAAGATCTTTGCCGAGGCGCGCAAGAAGAATATCCGCGTGCAGTTCGTCGACCGCGCCGCGCTCGACAGGGAGAGCGAAACAAAGCGCCATCAGGGCGTGATCGCCTATACCACGGCGTACGAATATGCCGATCTGCACGATCTCTTCGGCGGGGAAAACAGCCTCATCGTGTTGTGCGACGGCATCGAGGACGTGCACAACCTCGGCAGTATCCTCCGCGTTTCGGAGTGCGCGGGCGCGGACGGCGTCGTCATCCCGAGCGCAAAGGGCGCGTCCGTCACCGAGGCGGTCATCCGCATTTCGGCGGGGGCTGCGGAGCATATCCGGGTCGCAAAGGTGCCGTCCGTCAACTATGCCGTGGACGAGCTCAAGAAAAACGGATATTGGGTATACGCCTTGGAGGCGGGCGGCGAATGTATCTATAATGCCGACCTCACGGGCAGGATCGCCCTCGTCGTGGGCGGGGAGGACAGCGGCGTCAGGCGCCTCACGCGCGAAAAATGCGACGGCGTTCTCTCCATCCCGCTCTTCGGCAAAGTCAATTCGCTGAACGCGTCGGTCGCGCTGGGCATCGGCGTGTATGAGGTGGTGCGTGCAAGAGAACAGAGAAAGAACGGATGAAGCGCTCGCCGCGCTCGCGCAGAGCGGCGAACAATGGGCGGAGGAAGAGCTTCTGAACCGCTACAAGAGCGCCGTCCGCGCCCGCGCCCGCAAGTTTTTTCTGGAGGGCGGCGAGACGGAGGATCTCGTGCAGGAGGGGATGATCGGGCTCATCGCGGCTGTCCGCGGCTATAAGGCGGACGGAGGCAGGAGTTTCAAGAACTTCGCCTATCTCTGCGTCAGCCGCCGCATCTACGACGCGCTCCGCAATGCCGACAGGCTTTCGGGCGGCGACGTCGATCCTGACAGCGTTTCGGGCGGGGATACGCCCGAGGATTTTCTGATCGCGGGCGAATCGCAGGCGGAGTTCCGCCTCAAGCTCACGAGCGCGCTCTCCGATTTCGAGTTCCGCGTCGTCACGCTCTATCTCGACGGCATGAGCTACGCCTCCATCGCGCGCGTTACGGGCAAAGATATGAAGAGCATCGATAACGCCCTTGCGCGCTCCAAAAAGAAATTGCAGCGCTCCTTTTCACACAGGGGCGAAGGATAAAGAATATGGCACATCTGTCTCTCTATCGTAAATTCAGACCCGCTACCTTTGCCGAGATCGTGCGGCAGGAGCACGTCGTGCGCGTGCTCAAAAATCAGATCGAGCGGGGCGAGGTGGGGCACGCCTACCTCTTTACGGGGCCGCGCGGCACGGGAAAAACGAGCGTGGCGCGTATTTTTGCGCGCGCCGTCAACTGCGAACATCCGCACGACGGCTCGCCCTGCGGAACGTGCGCCACATGCCGCGCGCTCTCCGAGGGCTCGCTCGATATCGCCGAGATCGACGCCGCTTCCAACAACGGCGTGAACGAGATGCGCGACCTCCGCGAGAAGGTGCAGTACCCGCCCGTCACGGGCAGATATAAAGTATATATCATCGACGAGGTTCACATGCTCACGGACAGTGCCTTCAACGCGCTCTTAAAGACGCTGGAAGAGCCGCCCGCGCACGCCGTGTTCATCCTTGCGACGACCGAACCGCACAAGGTCCCCGCGACGATCTTGTCCCGCTGTATGCGGCTGGATTTCAAGCTCATCCCCGAAGAGGATCTCGAAAAACATCTCATGTCCATTCTCGACGGGCTGGGCAAACAGTACGAGCGGGAGGCGGTCGCGGCGATCGCCCGTGCGGGCGCTGGGAGCGACAGAGATATGCTCTCCATTGCCGAAATGTGCCTCGCGTACGGCGACAAACTCACCTATGAGGGGGTCACCGCGGTGCTCGGGGCGGCGGATTTCGAGACGACCGCAAAACTTGCGGACGCCGTGCTGCGGGCAGATCTCTCCGCGGCGCTCTCCGCGGCGGAGGGTATCCTTTCGGAGGGCAAAGCGGTCGGCGTGCTGCTGCGGGATATCCTCAATCTGTTCAACGAAATCGCTGTTGCAAAGTCCTGCCGCAATGCGGAAAAGCTGCTCTCTCTCCCGGCGCGCATGTTCGCGCAGGTGAAGGCGATCGCGGAAAAGGCGGACGGCGGCGCCATTCTGCGCGCGACGGAGATCTTTGTTAAAACGGAGAACGAACTCCGTTTTGCCTCGTCGCCGCGCATCGCGCTCGAAACGGCGATCCTGCGTGCGGCGGCGCCGCAGACCGACCGGGACGTCGACGCGCTCCTCGTGCGCATTGCCGCACTCGAAAAACAGGTCGCCGCGCTCTCGTCCGGCGCGATGGCTCCGACGCCTGCGGCAGAAATAAAACCCGCGCCCGCAACGGGATTTGAGACCGGGACAACGCACACGGAGACGCGGGAGGATGATTTCCCGCTGCCGCCCCCGCCCGAGGAACCGCCTTTCGATCTCCCTCCGTGGGAGGCGTATGCGGAACCCGTGCGCGAGGTCAGAAAAACGCCCGCGCCGCGCTCCGTCCCGTCCGAGGATCCGGCGCCTTTTGCCGCGCCGTCCGCGCCCGAGACGGGCGCTGTGCCCGCCGCGCCCGTCTCGGACGGTCCGCGCGGCGCCGAGACGACGTTCGGGCTGTTCCTTCGCAAACTGCGGAAGATCCCCAAAAGCGGCGTTTTGTATGCGCTCTGCCGCGATCTGGAACCGAGCGATGAGGGCGGAAAACTGGTGCTCACCACCGATATCCGTACGGTGGCGGATACGCTCGGCAGCGAGCGGCACCGCACGGCGATGGCGGAGGTGCTCGGCGAGCTTGGCGTCACGGATTTCGAGGTGCGTTTTGCGTCGGCGTCGCGCGCCGAGGAAAAGGACGGCGTGGAACAGCTGAAAAAGGATTTTGCGGGTTATCCCGTCGATATAAAATAAATTTTGAAGATAAGCGGATACGGAGGATATATGGCAGGATTCAACAGAGGCGGCATGGGCGGAGCAGGAATGCAGAACCTCATGAAGCAGGCGCAGAAAATGCAGGAAGAGATGCAGGCGACGGAGAAACTCCTCGAAGAGTGGGAGATTGTCGGGACTGCGGGCGGCGAGGCGGTCGTCGTCTATATGAACGCAAAAAAGATCATCGACGGCATCGAGATCGATAAATCCGTCATCGATCCCGACGACGAGGAGATGCTGGAAGATCTCATCATGGCGGCGATCATGGACGGCTACAAGAAGGCGGACGCCGTGTATCAGGAAAAGATGGGAAAATTCGGCGGCATGGGCGGCATGGGAGGACTCCTCTAAGTGGAAGTCTTTATCGAACCCATCGGGCGGCTGATGAACGAATTTTCCAAACTCCCCGGCGTCGGAAAAAAGACGGCGCAGCGCTATGCGTACAAGGTCGTCGGAATGTCGGAGAGTGAGGCGCGCGCCTTTGCCGACGCGATCGTCAACGTCAAGCGCAAGGTGCGCTTTTGCAAGGTCTGCGGGAACTTTACCGAGAACGAGGTGTGCGATATCTGCCGCACGCGCGATAAATCGCAGATCTGCGTCGTAAAGGAGCCCAAAGACGTTATCGCCTTGGAAAAACTGCACGAATACAAGGGCGTCTATCATGTTCTGCACGGCGTCATCGATCCGATGAACGGCGTGTCCCCCAACGATATCCGCATCAAGGAACTTCTGGAGCGCGTCGGCGAGGGCGGCGTGAAGGAAGTCATCATGGCGACCAATCCCGACGTCGAAGGCGAGGCGACGGCGATGTACATCGCAAAGCTCTTGAAACCGCTCGGCGTTACGGTCACCCGTCTTGCGCGGGGCGTTCCGATCGGCAGCGAACTTGAATATGCGGACGAGGTGACGCTCGCGCGCGCCCTGATAGAGAGGAAACAGATATGAAAATTTCCGTACTCGGCTGCGGACGGTGGGGTTCGTTCATCGCATGGTATCTCTCCCGTCTCGGCAACGAGGTGACGAGCTGGGGGCCGGAGGGCGACCCCAGTTACGAGATCTTAAAAAATACGGGGCGCAACGAATATGTCGCGCTCGACGAAAAGATCGCGCTCACGTGCGATCTGGAACGCGCCGTGCGGACGGCGGAGGTCATCGTTATCTCCATCAGCTCGCAGGGGCTGCGCGGATTCATGCAGCGCATCGTCAGGTATCCCGTTTCCGATAAAGTCTTTGTGCTCTGCATGAAGGGCATCGAGACGGGTACGGGAAAGCGTCTCTCCGAGATCCTCACCGAGAGCGGCATTTCTCCCGAAAAGATCGCCGTCTGGGTGGGGCCCGGGCATATCCAGAGTTTTGTGCAGGGAATTCCGAACTGCATGGTCATCGACTCCGAGAACGAGGCGCTCAAGATCGATCTCGTCACAAAATTCAAGAGCGATCTCATCCGTTTCTATTACGGAAACGATCTCATCGGCACCGAGATCGGCGCCGCTGCCAAGAACGTCATGGGGATCGCGGCGGGCGTGCTCGACGTCATCTGCGTTCCGCTCAAAGGTCCGCTGATGTCGCGCGGGGCGCGCGAGGTCGCCCGTCTCATCAAAGCGATGGGGGGCAACGAGCTCTCCGCCTACGGACTGGCGCATCTCGGCGACTATGAAACGACGCTCTTTTCCCGCTATTCGCATAACCGCATGTACGGGGAGATGCTCGCCAAAGGGGAGCGTTTCGAAAAGCTCGCCGAGGGCGTTGCAACGAGCGGCGCCATGAAACTTCTGGGCGAAAAATACGGCGTCGATCTTCCCATCACCGAGGCGGTGTACGCCGTCTGTTATGGAGAGGGGGACGATGTTGCGCGCTGCAAAGAGGAGATCGGAAAGCTCTTCAGGCGCAGCACAAAGGCGGAAATGTACGAATGATCCGCCTTTTTTCCTTAATTTCATAGTACTATGCGAGACATAATACTATGAAATAATGCAAAAATGGAGGAAATTATGCCGGAAAATGATGTAACAGAGGGAACTGTTGCCGATGCGTCTGCGGACGCCGGACTTTCTTCCGGGAAATCGGAAATGCCGTGCGAGGGGGCGCCTGAGCCCGTTGTCCGTTCGGCGGCGACGCTCGACGGCAAGCTGTACAAGCGGCTGTACGGCAAGTGGATCATCGTCATGTGCATCCTGTGCGCTTTATCCGCTGCTTTGCTTGCCCTTTGGATCGCCGCTTATACGATCGACGACGGCGGAACTTTTTCGGAACTCTTTTCGGCCGATTATAACCTCTGGGGTGCGGCGATCATTCTCGTCTGTTCGGTCGTGTTTCTGCTTTCCGTCGGCAAGATCCGCAGGGAGGCGAACGCCAACGTGCGCGAGAATATCTATCTGTTTTATGAGGGCGAATTTTCCATCGAGACGACTCAGCGCGGCAGGCAGATAGGGCTCACGCGTCTTGCCTATGCGGATTGCAAAAAGATCAGGGAACGGAAAGGTTTTTTCCTTCTCACCGTTCCTGCCGTCGGGCTTGTCGTCGTCGATAAGGAGAAGATGCCGCAGGAGGACTGCGCGCGGCTGCGCGGGCTGTTCGGGATCCCTTCTCCAAAAAAAGGATAAAATCATCCGCGAGTATAAGCGCGCCGCGCGGCATTTTGCCGCGCGGCGCGCTCGTATATCCTATACATTATTATAATATATCTTCAAAATTATATACTTCGCCGTCGGGTACGGCGAAAAAGAAAAAAGCAGGCAAATGCCTGCTGCCCGTAAACAAAGGGAAAACCCCACACGTCGGCGCATAGCGGACGGACCATTCGGCACGACATACAGGGTTTGCTGGTGGGGACGACAGAACTCGAATCTGTGACCTCTTGCATGTCAAGCAAGCGCTCTAACCAACTGAGCTACGCCCCCGTGAACAACG
>CALVWO010000028.1 GCA_944367465.1 uncultured Clostridia bacterium | reverse complement strand
GTTTGAAATCTTTTTCCGTTTGACATAAAAATATGCACCCCCTAAAGTCTGTCCAACTTTTGGGGTGCATATCACCGGCTCGTCTTTAATGTTTTATTTTTTTCCGAGCATACGGCGCACGAAGGGCGGCAGGCGTTTTTCACGCGCGTCCTCTTCGGGCTCCTGTTCGGGTTGCGGCGCGGCATACTGCTGGTGGAACTGCTGCTGTTGAGGCTGTTGCGGCGCGCCGTACTGCGGCTGCTGTACCTGTTGAGGCTGCTGAGGCGCATATCCGTAAGCGTTGTATCCGCCGTAAGGCTGCTGCGGTTGCTGCATGGGCTGCTGAGGCGCCTGCGGCTGCTGCAAGGGAGACTGATACGTCTGCGCGGATTGCCCGTAAGGCTGCTGCGCCTGATACACGGGCTGTTCGGGCTGAGGCGCCTGAGCATGCTGGACGGGCTGCTGCATATACGGGCTTGCAGGCGCCGAATAAGGATCGGAAACAGGCTGTTGCGGCTGCTGCGCAAATGCGGCATACGGATCTGCCGCCGGCTGAACAGGCTCGGGTTCAGGCTGAGGCGGCGCCATAAAGGCATTGCGAACGGCGTCCGTCTGTTCCGTCGCACGGAAACCCGTTGCAATAACGGTGACCTCCACTTCGTCCTGTACGTTTTCGTCGACGCACGCGCCGAAGATGATATTTGCCGAATAATCGACGACGCCATGGATAAGGCCTGCCGCCTTGGTCACTTCGTCGAGCGTAAGGTCGGGACCGCCCACAATATTGAGGATGACGCCCGTCGCGCCTTCGATGGTGGTTTCGAGAAGCGGCGAATTGACTGCAAGACGGACAGCGTCGATGATGCGGTTCTCGCCCTTTGCAACGCCGACGCCCATGTGCGCGTCGCCGCGGTCTTTGAGTACCGTGCGGACGTCCGCAAAGTCAAGATTGATGAGCGCGGGCGTCACGATGAGATCTGCAATGCCGCGGATACCCTGTTTGAGCACCTCGTCCGCAACGCGGAGCGCGTCCGTCATGGTGGCGTTCTTGGGAACGACTTCGCGGATCTTTTCATTCGGAATGATGACGATGGTATCGACGTATTTCCTCAGATTCTCGATGCCCTTGATCGCATTGTCCATGCGGCGCTTGCCCTCAAATTCGAAGGGTTTCGTCACGACGGCAACGGTCAGGATCTTTTTATCCTTTGCGATCTTGGCGATCACGGGCGCCGCGCCCGTACCCGTACCGCCGCCCATACCCGCAGTAATGAACAGGAGATCCGTTCCCTCGATGGCGCGCGCAAGCTCCTCCTTGCTCTCTTCGGCAGCTTCTCTGCCGATCTCGGGCTCTGCGCCTGCACCGAGCCCCTTGGTGCGCTGTCCGCCGATCTGGATCTTCGTCTTTGCTTTGTTGCAGGCAAGGATCTGTGCATCGGTATTGACGGCGATATATTCGGCGCTCGTGATGCCGGCTTCGATCATGCGGTTGACGGCGTTGTTGCCCGCGCCGCCCGCGCCGATCACGCAGATCTTGGCTCTGCCGCTCAGCGTAAGATCGTTCGCAGGTGCAGGTGCGGGAGCGCCGCGGTCAGCCCCATCCCTTCCGACGAAGGGAACGTTTTCGTTGAACATAGTAGTTAACCTCCGAAAATCACATTGAGAAGTTTATTCAGCCATCCGCTCTGGAGATGGTCATCGTAAGCCATGGCAAGAAGCGCGATGCGCGAACTCATGGCAGGCTTATTGTAATAAGGCAGATCGGGCGCAAGCTGCTCGCAGATGCGGCTCACGCGCTTGGAAATATGCTCGAGCGCGCCGCGGATATCGGCAAGACCCTCGCCGGAAATGTACAGCGGCTTATAGTCAAGCTCCTTGGAAGAGCAGTCCTCCAAAAATCCGCCGATCGCCTCGCACATTTCGTCAAGTCCCTCTTTCACGCATTCGACAAGCTCGTCCAGATCGATATCGTACGTCTCGCCGCGGAAAGAAAACTCAGTCCTGCCTGCGTTATCTTTGGAAAAAAGATTGGCTCTTGCAAGCAAAGCCACCGCCGCATCATAGGAAAGCGCAAAGCGCTGCATCAGCCGGACGGCGATCTGTCCCTTCCCTACAAAGTAGGTTTTTTGCGAGAGGATCCCGTTGCCCATCAGCACACACAGCGTGGACGACATGTACCCCGCGTCGAAAAAGAGCGCGTACTCATCGCGCGTTTCCGACGGAATGAGATAGGACGCCATCGCAAGCTGCGCAGGCAAGAAACGGAGAGCGATCTTTGTATCGGCAAAAATCGACTCCATGGCTTCGGCAAAATAATCGCTGCAATAAAAATAAGAGAGCACGCCGCTCAGCACTTCGGAAGAAAGCCCGACCGGATTGACGACGCGGCGATTATCCCCCGTCACATAGATCATGCTTGTGGCGCGGATAAAGCGATACCCGTCCAGCTCCTCTTTGCCGCTTGCAAAGAGTGCGTCGATCTCCTTCTGTCCGATACGGCGGCGCTTGGGGAATCCGAGCACTTGCTCCTTGGGCAGGACGCGCGTAAACGCGCCGGGAACGCCGACAAACAATTCACGGACGCGCTCGTCGCAGATCTGCTCGACCGCGGTCAGCGCACGCGAGATCGCGTCGGCAAGTTTCCCGATGTCGAAAAAGGCGGTGTCGTCGTAGCCGTCGTACGGCTCCGTCTTACTCGCTTTGAATACGAAGGTGTTGTTGACGCCGCGCTCCCCGATGAGAATGCAGATCTCAGAGGAACGGATGTCCAGCACCGCAACGCTTTTTCGACCCATATACTGCCCTCGCTGTGCTCCGATAGAAAATTCCTTTCTACTATTATAACAGCACGGCAACTATTTGTCAAGAAACGGCGTAATTTTTTCGCCGCTTTGCAGTTTTTTTTACAAAAAGAAACGGACCTTCATGCCGGAAAGTCCGTTACAATTAACATTTACTTCAGCCAATGTTCCCGACGTCGACCGTGATATCGCCTTCCGTCGTGATCGTGACGGAGATGTTTCTGAAAACTCTGTCCGCATCGCTCATTGCAAGATAGCGCTCTACAGCCGCAGCAGTCATTTCGCCCGCACGGTCGCCCGGATCGACAAGCTCGATCTGCGTTCCCTCGTGCATATAAATGCGGATGATCGCCCAACCCTGCGCGGGAGATTCAAGCGAGATGCGGTCGACGTTCGCGCGGACTTCCCCGAGCGATTCGCGCAGGCTCGCATAGATGTCCATCAGATCCCCGAAATATTCGCCGCCCGCCACGCCGTCCGTCACCGTGAAACCAAACCCTTCCAGAAGGATGTGTTCATCCGCTCCGGAAATCGTATCAAGGACGACGCCCTCTTCATCGAGCAAAGTATACGTTCCGGCGCCGTCAGCAATGACGAACGCTTCCCTGCGTTCCACGATCTCCACGGCGATGGTCTCAGGATAATCTTTACTTATGGTAACGACCTCGAAACGCGGATTCGCCTCGACCGTTGCACGGACTTCGGCGAGATCGAGAAAGACGGAACTGCGGTTGACGTATCCGTTCAGTTCTTCTTTCAGTTCCTCGGCAGCAGCCGCGCCCCGCTCCGTATAGGTGCGGAAATTCGCACGGACATACGTCACGGTAAAAATCGCATTCAACCCCGCCGCAATGACTGCGACGAGCAGAACGAACGCGATGACCGTTGTGAGTATCGATCTTTTTTTCATTGGTATCTCCGAACCGCATGCTATACGCGCACGCGCCTGATCTCAGCCCCGAGCCGTTTGAGTTTTCCGCGGAAATCGGCGTATCCCCTGTCGATATGCGAGAGATCGAGCACTTCCGTACGCCCTTCCGCGCCGAGCGCGGCAATGACAAGCGCCGCTCCTCCGCGGAGGTCGCCCGCAACGACGCTCGCCCCGTGCAGTCGCTCCACGCCGCGCACAAAGGCATGCCGCCCCTTCACTTCGATATCCGCGCCCATTTTCTGCAGTTCCGGCACGTATTTGAAGCGCGTCTCGAACAGGTTTTCCACAATGAGCGCACCGCCCTCGGCGCCCGCATTCAGCGCCGTCGCCTGCGCCTGAAGATCGGTCGGGAATCCGGGAAACGGCATCGTCTCGATGCGGCGGTTGCAGCGGAGCCGACCGCGACTCTCTATCTTTATTTTATCATTTTTTGTATGTATTTTGCAACCGTTTTCGCGCAATTTATGCAGAAGGAGGCGAAGATTCTCTCCTTTGAGTCCGCTCGTCTCCACCTCTCCGCCGCACGCGGCGCAGGCAATGAGGAATGTACCCGCCTCAATGCGATCCTTCATGGGTCTGTATGTCACGCCGCCGAGTTCTTTTACGCCCTCGATCTCGATGACGTCCGTTCCCGCGCCCGCGATCTTCGCGCCCATCGCATTGAGGAAATTCTGCAGATCAACGATCTCGGGTTCCTTCGCCGCGCCAGCAAGTACCGTGCGTCCCTCCGCCTTGACCGCAGCAAGCAGAATATTCTCCGTCGCGCCGACGCTCGGAAAATCAAGCAGGATCTCCGCCCCTCTGAGTTTTTCGCATGCGCAGAAAATGCAGCCGTCCCGCTCGGAGATGGACACGCCGAGCTGTTTGAGCGCGTTGAGGTGCAGATCGATGGGTCTCAGTCCGATGTCGCAGCCGCCCGGGTAGGCAATGAGCGCACGGTGGAAGCGCGTCAGCAGCGAGCCGAGCATAAAGACGGAAGAACGAAGTTCTCCCGTGAGCACGGAAGAGATCTCGTGGCAGCAGGCGTCCGCACTTTCGATGATCGCATTCCCGCCCGAAAACCGCACGTCCGCGCCCAGTTCACGCAAGATCTGCGCCATGCACTTTACGTCCGTGATCTCGGGCGTTTCGCGTATGACGACGCGCTTCTCCGTGAGGATGGACGCGGCAAGCAGCGGGAGCACGGAATTTTTCGCCGACTGCAAGGCGACCGTGCCATACAGCTTCCGCCCGCCGTCGATAACGTATTTATCCATAATTCTCTCCTATCGTATTTCACAGACGGAACCATCCGCGCCAGCCCGGACGATCCCGTCTCTACACAGTACATTGTATGAGCTTTTTGGTTTGCGTGTGTCTGGACACGCCGTATACCACGCCCATCCCCGCAAGGGTGACGATGAGCGAAGTGTTCCCCGCCGAAACGAGCGGCAAAGGCAGCCCCGTGGGCGGGATGCATCCGCTGACGACGAGGGCATTCAGCGCTGACTGTACCGCGAATGCAAGCGTGATGCCGCCCGCAAGCAGATATCCGTAAAAATTACCGCACCGCGCCGCGATACGGAACCCCCGCCATACGATAAAGCCGATGAGGGCGAACATGACGAGCACACCGAAAAAGCCCGTCTCTTCCGCGATCACGGAGAGAATAAAATCGCTCTCCGCAAACGGTAAAAACCGATACTTCTGACGGGAATTGAAGAGTCCGACGCCGAACAGATTTCCGTTTGAGAGCGCATAGAGAGACTGAATGAGCTGATAGCCTTCGTCCTTGGGAGACGCCCACGGATTGAGAAACGCCGAAAGCCGCTGCAGACGATACGGCGCGGCAACGATAAGCGCAGGCACGGCGAGCAAAACGGGAACGATGACCGCTGCAAGCGCCTTTTTGGACGTACCTGCCAGAAACAGCATCCCGATCATGAGGGCGCCCACGCACATCGTGACGGACATATTGGGTTCAAGCATGATGAGCACGCATACCGAAAGCCCCGCACCGAGTACGGGCAGACACCCCTTCAGGCTCTGCATGCGGGCGGGATCCCGAGCAAAATACCCCGCCGAAAAGAGTACAAAGCCGAGTTTCGCAAGCTCGGAAGGCTGGATCGTGAGAGAACCGATACCGATCCAGCGCGTCGCTCCGTAATTGCTCTTGCCGAGCCCCGGAACAAACACGAGCGCCAGGAGAACGAGCGAAACGATAAGCGCCGGAACTCCCGCCCTGCGCATTTTTTCGTACGGGACAAAGCTCATGCCGATCATTGCCGCAACGCCGAGCACAAATCCGACGATCTGCTTTTTGAAAAAATAAAATGCGTCCCCGTACTGTACCTCGGCGTTATAACTGCTCGCGGAATATACGCATACGACGCCCCAGCCCGCGAGCAAAAGAACGGCGGCAAGGAAGAACAGATCTCCCTTCGCCGCCGCGCCGTTACTCCGCCGCGTCCGCAAGAACATCCTCCGCGGCACATTCCCGTGCGCCGCCCTGCAATTCGCGGAAGAGTTCGGCAAACCTGTCTCCCCGCTCCTCATAACTTCTGAATGCATCGAAACTTGCAGAGGCGGGGCTGAGAAGAACATTCTGTCCCTTTTCCGCCGTCATATAAGCGACGCGCACCGCCATATCGAAGGGACGGCAGAGCGTGACCTTTGTGAATTCCGCTTTGAGCGCCGCGTTGAGAACACGGAAGGCGTTCTCGCCGTAGATGACGGCATGCACGACGCCTGATCGCTTGACGGCCTCAAAGAGCGGCTCGTATGTATACCCCTTATCCTTCCCGCCGACGAGAAGGACGCTCTCCCCCTTCACGCTCCCGATCGCCTTGATCGCAGCGTCCACATTCGTCGCCTTGCTGTCGTCGATGAACGTAATGCCGTTCACCTCGCCGAGTCTGCTCATTCTGTGTTTGACGCCGCGGAAAGACGAGAGCGCCGCCGCGATCGTCTGCGTCTCCACACCCATTAGTTTTGCCGCACAAATGACGGCAAGGGCATTCGCCGCATTGTGATCGCCGTCGAGCGGAAGATCGGCGCGATCTATGACCCGCTCGCCGCGCCAGCAGAGCGCGTCGTCTTTGCAGAAGGCGTCCTCCGTCCCTTCCCGAAGCGAAAACCAGACGACCTTCGCATGCGTCTTTTCCGCAAAACCGCGCACGACGGGATCGTCGTAATTGAGTACCGTGTACTCGCTCTCCGCACAGTTTTTCAGCAGGCGCTGTTTGAGAAAGATATAGTTTTCCATCGTATAATGGCGGTTGAGATGATCCTCCGAAATATTCAGCTCCACTGCGATGTGCGGGCGCAGCGACGTGAGCGTTTCGAGCTGAAAGGAAGAGATCTCCGCCACGGCGATGCCGTCTCTGCCCAGCTCCTTTACACAGGCGGTTATGGGTTTTCCGATGTTCCCGCATGCGACCGCATTCTTTCCGGCCGCGCGCAGGACATGTTCCAGCAGGCTGACGACGGTCGTTTTTCCGTTCGTTCCCGTGACGGCAATAACGGGACACCTGAGCGCCCGCGCGCCGAGTTCCGCCTCCCCGATGACGGCTTTCCCCATCCGCTTGAAAGAGACGGGAAGAGGATGATCAATTGGGATCCCCGGGCTTAGTACGAGCACGTCGCATTGTTCAGAACGGGCGGAAAGTTCCTCTTTTTTAACGGCATGCGCCCCCTTGACGACAAGTTTCTCCGTCGCCGCACGCACATTTTCATCGGCAACGTCGTCGTAAAGGTATACCTTCGCCCCCTCGGAGAGAAGATACTCGGCGGCGGCAACGCCGGAACGGGAAATGCCCGCCACAAGGAAAGTCTGCATGGGAAAAAACATAGGCGTCCTCCTTCACCCCGTTACGGGGCTCAGACAAACGGGATCAGCAGCGTTGCGGAGAGCACAGCCGTGACTGCCGCATAGGCATACGAGATCTTCCCCTCGGAATACCCTTTGTGCTGAAAGTGATGGTGCAGCGGCGCCATCAGAAAAATCCGCTTGCCCGTTTTTTTGTAATATATGACCTGAAGGATGACAGATATGCTTGAAAGGACAAACATGAGCCCCGCAAGCGGCACGACGAGCGCGTTTCCGGAAAAGAGCGCGACACAGGCGGCAAACCCGCCCAGAGAGAGCGAGCCCGTATCCCCCATAAAGAGGCTGGCACGCCCCGTATTGAATACAAGATACGCCGCAAGCGCCCCGGCAAGGCAGCACGAGAGCAAAACGAGCGTTCCGCTACCACCCTGGAGCGTGATCAGCGCCCCGAGCGCAAGAAAAAAGACGGCGCTCGTTCCCCCCGCGAGTCCGTCCAGTCCGTCCGTGAGGTTGACGCCGTTCACCGTGCCCAGAAACACGAGGATCCCGAGCGGCAGCATCCACCATCCGATATCCGCGGAAAGCCGCGTATAGGGAACGCGGAGTACGGTAAGCCCCTCCATACAGCAGTAGAGCGCAGCCATGAGCGCAACGGCAAACTGGAAAACGATCTTCTGATAAGGTCTGAGTCCGAGATTTTTCCCGCGTTTCAGTTTTAGGAGGTCGTCAAGAAAGCCCACTGCAAGATAGCCGAGCCCCACGGCAAGCGCTACATAGAACGGCTTGTCCGCTCTGCGCGCAAAGAGGAGCGCCGCAAAAACGGCGGCGGCGACAAAGGCGAGTCCGCCCATCGTGGGCGTACCCTCTTTGCCCGCGTGCTCTTTGACGTAGGAGAGAATATGCTGTCCGCTGCCAGCTCTTCTGAGCAGCGGGATCGCCGCCGCACAAAATACAAGCGACAGGACAAAAGCAACGAGTACCGCCAGAATAATTTCCCGCATATCAGTTCCCGATCAACGATTTAATTACAGCTTTGTCGTCGTAGTCATATTTTATTCCCATGATCTCCTGATACTTCTCCGCGCCCTTACCCGCAACGAGCAGGACATCTCCCTCGCAAAGATGATCGAGCGCGTATCGGATCGCCTTTTCGCGCTCCTCGACGACGACATATTGCCTGGAAACGGGACGGTAGCCCGCCTCGATCTCCGAGATAATGGAGACGGGATCCTCATAGCGCGGATTATCGGAAGTCAGAACGCTGAAATCTGCGCAGCTTGCGGCGACCTCCCCCATTTTCGGGCGTTTTCCCGCATCGCGGTTCCCGCCGCAGCCAAAGAGCGCGATGAGCCTGCCGCCGCAATGTTCGCGGAGCGCGCGCAGCGATTTGAGCAAGCCGTCGGGCGTATGCGCGAAGTCCACAAAGATATCGCCCCCGCGATAGTTTGCGACCCATTCGAGCCGTCCTTCCACGCGGGTGTTCCCGATGCCGCGGGCGATCGCCTCGGCATCAGCGCCCAACCGCCTGGCGGCACATGCAGCCGCGAGTGCGTTCAGAAGATTGTGACGCCCCGTTAACGGTACGGTCACCTCGCAGAGTTCGTCTTCCAGATTGAGCACCGCGCGGCACCCACGGAGATCTTCCCGCTCAAGCACGGCAAAGGCGTCGGCAGGCGTCTCCAAACCGTATGTAATGCAAGGAGTCCTGCCGGAAAGCTCGGCGGAAAACGGGTCGTCGGCATTCAGAACGGAAAACTTTGCGCGCGCAGACGAAAATAACAGTTTTTTTGCCGCGCCGTACGCCTGCATGTTTCCGAAAAAATCCAGATGATCGCGCGTGAGATTTGTAAAGACGGCAACGTCGTAGAGGATCGGAACTTCCTTTTTCAGGGCGAGCGCATGGGCGGAAACTTCGAGGACGGCGATCTCCGTTCCCGCATCCGCCATATCTGCAAGCAGCGAAAAAAGGCAGACGGGATCGGGCGTTGTGAGCGACGGCGGAACGACGACGTTCCCGTAGCGGGCGCCCGGCGTACCGACGAGCCCGACCTTTCTGCCCGCCGCAGCCATGATCTCCGCGATCATCGTTGCGGTCGTGGTCTTGCCGTTCGTACCCGTCACGCCCGCAAACTGCATTGTCCGTTCAGGATGTCCGAAAAATGCGGCTGCGATGCGCGCCATACCCTCCCGCCCGTCCGGTACGACAAGCTGAGGGATCCCGACGGGGAGCCTGCGCTCACACACCAATGCCGCCGCGCCGCGTTCCGCCGCTTCCGACGCATATTTATGTCCGTCCTCATGCGTCCCGCAAAAACAGAAAAACAGATCGCCCTTCCCGGCGACGCGGCTGTCGGTGCAGAGCCCGCCGATCTCCGCATCGCCGTAAATTTTACCCCCGCGTACTTCGCACAAAAAATCAGAAAGTCTCATCTATTCCTCCACAGGGTGCAGCCCCAAAAGTTCTATCATGCCCTCAAAAATCTCCTTCGCGCACGGCGCGGCAACGGTACTTCCGTAATACGCTCCCTGCGGTTCGTCAACAATGACGAGCGCAAGATATTTCGGGCTGTTCGCGGGAAAGCATCCGACAAACGACGAAACATATTTCCCCTGCGCGATATGCCCGTTTTCGTATTTTTGCGCCGTACCCGTCTTGCCCGCCACGCGGTATCCCTCGATGTAAGCCTTTTTTCCGCTGCCGTCCCGCACGACCCCCTCGAGCATAGAGGTGAGGAGTGCGGATGCCTCCTCGCTCACCGTCCGCTTTACCAGCATGGGCGAGGTCTCCGCAAGCACCGCCCCTTCGGCGGAGGTGATCTTTGCAACCAGCCGCGGTGCATAAAAGTAGCCGCCGTTGACCGCCGCGGCGGAGGCGCACGCAAGCTGAAGCGGCGTAACGGCGATGGACTGTCCGAATCCGATGCGAGCAAAATCGCAGTCGCGGAGCGTACTTTCGGGGAGCAGCATTCCGATCGCCTCCCCCGAAAAATCCAGTCCCGTCGCGCGGCCGAACCCGAACGCGTCGAGATAATCGTAAAACGTCTCTTTCCCGAGCGCAAGCGCAAGATCGACGAAACACGGATTGCAGCTGTTGTTGAGCGCCTCGGCAAGCGTCTGATTGGAGTGTTTCCCGTTGGCGTGATCGCTCCAGCACCGTATCGTCGTTCCGTCCACCGTGCGCGTACGCGCCGAAGAGAAAATGCGGTTGGGCGCGTACGCCGTTGCGTTGCCGCGCAGATATTCCTCGATATTCGCGGCGGCAGTCACGATCTTAAACGTTGAGCCGGGCTCATACACATCGCTCACCAGCCCGTTGCGCGAAAGCGCATTGAGCGCCGCGAGATCGTTGCGCGGGATATCGTTGAGATCGTATGACGGCAGATTGACCATGGCGAGAACGGAAAAATCCGTCACGTCCATCACGATCGCGCGCGCCGCTTTGGCGGAATAGGTCTCGTAGGCGCGCGCCATCACCTCTTCCGCGATCGTCTGGATCCGATAATCGAGCGTGAGCGTGACGTCCATGCCATCCGTCCCGGGAATATATGCCGCCGTCGCCCCCTCCAGGTCGACGCCAACGAGATCCGTCTCGAACAGGATCTCTCCGCGCTTGCCCGCAAGATAACCGTTATAGAATTGTTCCAGACCCGACGCTCCCGCGCCGTCGTAAGAGGTAAAACCGAGCACCTGACAGGCAAGCGCCCCGTGCGGATAAAAGCGTGCGTCGTCGCGCGAATAATATACGCCCGCGAGATCGAGCCCCTCGATGCTCTGTACGGCAGTCTTATCCGTCCGCCTGACGAGCACGATCTCCGAACGGCTCCCGTCCGTCAGCTTTTCCAGCGTCTCTTCGTACGAAAGGCCGAGCGCGGCGGAGAGCGTCTCCGCTTCCCCCTCCGCATCCGCCACCGCATTGGCGCGCGCGTAGACGGTATAGGCAGGCGTATTCCCCGCAAGGAGTTCTCCGTTTGCGTCGTAGATGTTTCCGCGCCCCGCCGCAATGGGGATCTCCCGCGTCCACTGATCGAGCGCACGCGCATTGAGATCGTCCTTCCAGATGACCTGCACATAAAAAAAGCGGGCAAGAAAGAGGCAAAAAATAAAGGCTATCGCCACAGAAATGGCAAATAACCTCTTTCGTAAAACAGACAACGAATATTGCGTCCGTTTGATATGCAGTTTCCTCCGTCAGATGAACGGCGCGTTGCTCAGTCGGGTTTGACCATACCGTTTGCCTGCGCCCACTCATCGATAAAATCAGGATCGAGCAGACTGTCGAGCCTATCCTGTACCTGCGTATACTCCTCGGTGAGTTGGTCAAGACGGGCGTTCTTGGTGATGATGTCCGCATTGACGGCACTCAGGATGCCCGTATTGATGCAGACGATCACGATCGCAAGGATGATCGCCGCGGCGATGGCGCAGAGCACAAGTTTTGTCTTGAGAGAAAGCGCCGCCAAAGAATTGGAACGCGTCTGTTCCGCGGGAAGCGTTGACTCAGAGTGGCGCAGCGTATCCAGCGTACGGCGCGTCGGCAGCGCATCCTCTTCCGCAGGAGCCGCAACGGGTGCCGCAGCGGGCGCGGGAGCGGGAGCCGGCACGAACGCCGGCGCCGCAGGCATGACGACCGCCTCTGCCGCGGGAGCAGCGACGGGCGCAGGCGCAGCGACGGGCGCGGGTGCGCGCGTATCGATGAGTTCGCCGTTCTTATAGGCAAGCCCCTCAAAAAGCACTTTCTTGCCGCCCGCAGGGTATGCGACATAGTCGGCAAGGCGCTGCGCGGTATTCGAGGAGGCATGCTCCTCGTACGTCTGCACAGACTGATGGACGGGAGCCGCCTGGACAGTCTGCGCGGGTGCCGCCTGAACGGGAGCCGCCTCGCGGACGGGAGAATATGCCTCCGTGCGAAGGCTGGGGCGCTCGAGCGTTGCCGTTGCCGCGGGCGCCTGATTCCCGCCGTGCGTGGCAGACGACTGCTCGGCAGAAGCGACCCATGTTTCGGCATTGTCGAACATCAGCCTGCGATAATTTTCGGAAATATGATCGGAATGTTCCCGTTCTGCCTCGGAAACCGCACGGGAATCTTCGCGGCGCTCGTCGCGACGCGTCTGGGGTTCACTCATGACCGCAAGCCTTGCCATACTCTTCTCTCCTTATCAATCTATTCGTCTCAGCGCCCGTTCATTCTAACTTTCGGGCGATCCGTAATTTTGCACTCGTACTTCTCGAATTTTCCTCTACCTCATCCCGTCCTGCGGTGATGGGCTTTTTTGTGATGATCTCTACTTCCTGTTTCTTTCCGCATACGCATACGGGAAAAAACTTGGGACATGTGCACCCCTCTGCCAGGGAACGGAACACCTCTTTCACGATCCTGTCTTCCAGGGAATGGAAGGTGAGCACACACGCGCGCCCGTCCTTTTTCAGTCTCCTGACCAGTCCCGTGAGGCATTCCTTCAATCCGTCCAGCTCGCCGTTGACTTCAATGCGGATCGCCTGAAACGTCTTACGGGCGCAGGCGTTGTACCGATACTTGGCAGGCACGCTCTTCTCGACGATGCGCCTGAGCTGTCCGCACGTTACGATGCGTTCCGCGCTGCGTGCGGCAGCAATGTTCCTGACGATGGAGGATGCAAACGTCTCCTCTCCATATTCTCTCAAAATCCGGAAAAGCTCCTCTTCTCCGTACTCGTTGACGACGGTCTCGGCTGTCAGCGGCGAGCGGTCGTCCATCCGCATATCCAGCGGCGCCTCGTCGCACATATAGGCAAATCCGCGTTCCCGCGTATCGATCTGATGGGAAGATATCCCGAGATCGAGCAGGAATCCGTCGATCTTCTCAACGCCCGCCGCGTCGAACACCTCGGCGTAGTTTTTGAAGTCGGTACGGAAGATCCTGAATCTGCCGCGAAAAGGTTCCAGCCGCTTCGTCGCCTCTGCGATCGCCTCGCCGTCCTTATCGGTCGCAATGAGCCGCACCGTGGGGTTGCTTGCGAGGATGGCGAAGGAGTGCCCGCCTCCGCCCGCCGTTCCGTCGAAGTAAACGCCGCCGTCCTTTACGTTCAGGCCTTCGAGCACCTCGTTTACCATGATCGGGCGGTGATACTCGCTCATGATCCCTGCTGCTCCGCGTTCCGCTTATAGGCAAGCGCATTCGCCTGCTGGATGCTCATGCTCCCGACGGAGTGTTCGAACCGTTCCTGCGCCCAGATCTCGACGTAATCGCCCATACCGACGGTCACAACGTCCTTGACGAGCCCTGCGTAATCGCGGAAGGACTTCGGAAGCTGCGCGCGCCCCTGGCTGTCCTCCGCCACTTCTTCGATGGAGCTCATGATACGGCGTTTGGCATCCATGAGCTGCGGATCGCCGGGGTTGACTTCGTCGAACGAACCGAGCTTTCTGCTGAGAACGGATTCCGGCATTACCGAGATGCATCCGGGGGCATACTCGACGTAGTAGAGCGTTTCGCCCTTCGGGAAAGCCGCTTTGTACTTGGCGGGAATGCGTATTCTGTTTTTCGCGTCCAACTGGTGGGCGACCTTCCCGCTCAGGAACTTCATGGCAGACCTTCTCGATAATTTTTGTACTACGTTTTCTATTATAGCACCACCTTTGACCACTGTCAACCACCTTTGGGGATTTTTTTCCAATTATTTTTAATTATTTTTGAAACAAATGTTCGTGTGATAGACGGATTCATTTATTTTTCGGCTCTTTCCAAGAAAAAATACCCCTTTTTTCGGCATTTCCTTGCATTTTTTATTAAAACAAATGTTCGGATTTTGTTTGGGTCGCGCGTGGTCATCCGTCCCAAAATCCATTGAAGGAAAGCGATGTGAAAGTACGCTTTGCAGCCTGTTTGCCGTTCCGACGCCGCCGTCGAACGTTCTGCAGCCATAAAAACGGGCTATTTCATCCCGAAAAAAGACGTAATGCGTACATCCGAGCACCACGCCGTCGTACTGCCCTTTCGGCAGGTGGTCAGAAATGGTCAGACTTTCTCCGCGCGCCAGACTCCGCTCGATCGCCCCCGCCAACCCCGGGAGCGGACACACGGTGAAGTCGGTCTGCGGAAAACGCCCGACAAGCGCCCGCAGGCGATCGCTCCCCGCCGTCAGCGGCGTGGCAAGTACGAGCACGTGCCGGCAGACTTCCGCGGCAGGACGGACGGCAGGCTCCATGCCGATCACGGGGAAGGGAAACGCCGCCCTCGCACGCTCGGCGCACGCGGCAGTCGCGGTGTTGCAGGCAAGGATGACGGCGTCCGTACCAAGGCGAGCAAAGCGTCGGAGCGCGGCAAAGACGTAGTGTGCGATCAGATCGGGCGGCAGGCTCCCGTAAGGCGCGTGCAGATTGTCGCCCATATAATAGAAGAGGCAATCGGGCAGTTTGCGGACGCATTCCGCCAGAACGGTCAGTCCGCCCACGCCGCTGTCGAAGATCCCGACGCGCACGATCTTTTTCATCCCATCCCTCCTTCCGTCCCCCATTTTTCCAAAATTTTTTGTGATAAGCGACAAAAAACAGTTTACAAGCACTGTATTTTATGCTAAAATAGCAAAGGTTATCAAGAATAAAGCCATTTGGAAGGAGTAAATAATCGTGCCCAACATCAAATCTGCGAAAAAGCGCGTGCTGGTTACCGAAAAAAAGACGAAAGAGAACAAAATGATCAAGTCCGCGCTCAAGACGACCATCAAGAAGTTCCTTGCGGCAGTCGAGGCCGGCGACAAGGAGACTGCGAACGCGCTCTATCCCGAGACGGTTTCGGCGATCGATTCTGCGGCAAGCAAAGGCATCCTGCACAAGAACAACGCCGCAAATAAAAAGGCAAAGCTTGCAAAGAAGCTCGCCACCATCTCCGCGTAAGTTCTGAAAGAAAAAAGCAGGGCGTCCGCTTTCGGCGAACGCCCTTTTTGCGTGCCGAATTTCTGCCGTCCCCTTCCGCATCCGCGCGGGACACATCCTCCCCCCCCACCTCATGTATCTCGCACCCGCCGCGGCATTCCGCACATCAGCGCCCCGTTTACACGGGGCTTTTTTTTGTGAAAAAAATTTTTCGGAAATTTCAAAATTGTGCCTTCAAACATTTGACATATCTCGCGCAATATATTATGATAGCACGCGTTGAGTTTATTCTTATTAAACTTTTCGTTTATTTTTACGAGAGTTCTGTAAAACGCGACCAAAAGTTTATGAATATTAAACTCTGCGCAAGGAGAATTTATGCAGTTAGGCGGAAAAATTCGGGATCTGAGGCAGCAGTACAACCTCACGCAGGAAGAGCTCGCCGACCGATGCGAACTGACGAAGGGCTACATCTCCCAGCTTGAGAACGATCTGACAAGCCCCTCCATCGCAACGCTCGTCGATATTCTCAACGCACTCGGCACGACGCTCGCGGAATTCTTCCGCGAAAACGCGGAA
Source organism: uncultured Clostridia bacterium (assembly GCA_944367465.1). Taxonomy (GTDB): domain Bacteria; phylum Bacillota; class Clostridia; order Christensenellales; family Borkfalkiaceae; genus Gallimonas. The sequence continues at coordinate 5,132 of CALVWO010000028.1, read as the reverse complement.
GAAAAGATCGTCTTTACCCAGGACGAGTACATCGAAAAGCGTTCGGACGGCATGGTCTGGAATTGGGTGATCCCCAACGCCCAGAAAAACATGATGGAGCCCGTTCTCGTCGAGCTCGAGGCGGAGGCATCCACGCAGATCGACTTCCCCCACGACGGCGAGGAATTCGGGTACGTGCTCGAAGGACGCATTGCGATCGTGTGCGGGGGAAAGGCGCACATCGCAAAAAAAGGAGAAAGTTTCTACTTTACGGCAAACCGCGAACACCGCATATTCAACAAAGGAAAAGGCAAAGCGAAATTCCTTTGGATCTCTACCCCGCCCAATTTTTAGGATATACATTATATACAGGAGAAATGAAATGGCAGAGCACATCATTGAGCTTCAGGACGTCACCAAGTACTACGACGACAACCTCGTCATCGATCATGTGAATCTCTACGTCAACAAAGGTGAGTTCATCACCTTTCTCGGCCCCTCGGGCTGCGGCAAGACGACGACCCTTCGCATGATCGCCGGATTCGATCTTCCCACGAGCGGAAAGATCCTTCTGAGCGGAAAAGATATTTCCACCCTTCCGCCCAACCGACGACCGGTGAATACCGTTTTCCAGCGATATGCGCTCTTCCCTCACCTCAACGTATTTGAGAACGTGGCGTTCGGGCTCAAATGCAAACGCGTCATGAATACCTACCGCAACGACGAGGGCAAGGAATACACCAAAAAAGAACGGCTTTCCAAAAAGGAGATCGCGGAAAAAGTTGAACGCGCGCTCGAGCTCGTCGACCTCGAAGGTTTTGAAAAGCGCTCCATCTCCACGCTCTCGGGCGGACAGCAGCAGCGCGTCGCCATTGCGCGCGCCATCGTAAACGAACCCGAGATCCTTCTCCTCGACGAGCCGCTCGGCGCGCTCGACCTGAAAATGCGCAAAGAAATGCAGATCGAGCTCAAAGAGATGCACAAGCGCCTCGGGATCACCTTCATCTACGTCACGCACGATCAGGAAGAGGCGCTCACGATGTCGGATACCATCGTCGTCATGGCGGACGGTATCGTACAGCAGATCGGCACGCCCACCGATATTTACAACGAACCCGCAAACACCTTCGTCGCTGATTTCATCGGCGAGAGCAACATCTTCAACGGCACCGTCGTCGGGGAGCGCAAGGTGCGCTTCTGCGGCAAGATCTTTGACTGCGTGGATGATTTCGAGCGCAACGAACCCGTGGACGTCGTTGTACGTCCCGAGGACGTGATCATGTGCGCCCCTGAAAAAGGCGCGCTCAAAGGCACCGTCATTTCCGTCGTCTTCAAGGGCATCCACTACGAGATCACCGTACAGGTCGGGAAATATGAGGTCGTCGTGCAGAGCACGGAATACCGCAAAGAAGGCGACGTGATCGGACTCAACATCGGCCCCGACGAGATCCACCTCATGAAGCCGAAATACACGAAAAACGTGTTTGACGGCGTTATTACAAAACACAACACCGTCGAATTTGCAGACGGTGAGTTCGAGTGCGACGTCACGCAGCTCTATCCCGGCAGCCATATCGACGAGGAAGAATACCTCGTGACGGCGGCGGGCGAAAAACTCGATCTCACCGGAACGGAAGTCCGCGTGGAAGTCGGGCTCACCGACGTCACCATCAGCGACGACGAGAACGCCGGCGGAACAGTCGGCAACATCATCTCCATCATCTACAAGGGCGATCATTACCGCCTCATCGTGCGTACGGAAGGAGAGGATGAAGAGGATTTCGTGTTCGCAACGGACGATCTTTGGAACGAGAACGACCGCGTTTCCGTCATCATTCCCAAAGAGAAGATCAGGCTCTCTCTGAAACATGCGGAGGATAAGAAGAAATGAGACTGCGCTTTTCCCGCAAAACGCTGGGGATCCCCTACGCCATCTTTCTGCTCTTTTTCGTCATCATCCCCATGCTCGTCATCATCTTCTATGCGTTCACCGACAAGGAGATGCACATCTCGTTCGATAACTTCGTACGCTTTTTCTCCGATCCGACCAAACTGAGCACCATCGTCTATTCGCTCGTGATCGCGCTCATCACGACGGCGGTCTGCCTGCTCATTGCCTATCCCGTGGCGTACATCCTCGCACGGAGCAAGATGAAGAAGAAATTCGTCATCCTTCTCCTGTTTGTCACGCCCATGTGGATCAACTTCGTCCTGCGCGTAAACGCGATCCGCGAACTTCTCAACTGGGTCGGACTGCTCGGGGAGGCAAACTATTTCAACACCATCTTCGGCATGGTTTACGATTTCCTGCCCTTCATGATCCTGCCCCTCTACACGACGCTCCTCAAGATCGACGAGAGCCTTTACGAGGCGAGCGCAGATCTCGGCGGGAACGGGTTCACCACCTTCACGCGCATCACGCTCCCCCTCTCCATGCCAGGCATCGCGAGCGGGATCACCATGGTCTTTCTGCCGTCGATGACGAACTACGTCGTCTCGGATATGCTCGGCAACTCCAAAGTGACGATCATCGGTAAATTCATCTACGAATACTTCGGCACGAACTGGCACATGGGCTCGATGGTCGCGCTCATCCTGCTCATCGTCGTATTCCTCTCCACCTGGCTGACGGGCGGGTTCAAGGAAGAAAACACCGTAAGGGGGGCAAATATATGAACAAAAAAGCTATTGCGATCAAATGCGCCAAGGCGGCATTTATCGGGCTCGTGCTCCTCTTGCTGTACGCCCCCATCCTGCTCCTTGCCGTTTACAGCTTTCTGGATACGGACGTCATCGGTACCTCGGGCGACTTTTCCTTCGTGCATTATCGCGCACTCTTTACCGATTCCAAAGTACTTACGATGATCGGCAACACCTTCGGGCTCGCCTTTGCGTCGGCAGCGCTCTCCACCGTGCTCGGCACGCTGGGCGCACTCGGCATCTTTTACAGCAAAAAACGCGTGAAAGCGTCGATGAACGCCGTTTCCCGCATCCCGATCATCAACGCTGAGATCGTGACCGCGCTTGCACTCGCCATCACGTTTGTGGCGTTCGGGCTGCCCAAGTCATATTTTACGCTGCTGATCGGTCACATGGTCATCTGCACACCCTTCGTCGTCCTCTCCGTCATGCCAAAGCTCAAACAAATGGATAACTCCCTCTACGAGGCGGCGCTCGACCTGGGCGCCTCCCCGGCAAAGGCGCTCTTCAAAGTGGTGCTTCCCCAGATCATCCCCGGCGTCATTTCCGGATTCATGCTGGCGATCACCCTTTCGCTCGACGATTACATTGTAACTTTCTATACCCGCCCGAGCGGTTTCGAGACGATCTCTACCTATGTGTTCAGCGCCACCACGCGCGGAAACGCGCATACGGCGGCGACACTCTCCTCTTTCTGGGCGCTCACGACCATCATTTTCGTCGTGATCCTCATCGTCGTTATTTCTGCAAATCTTGCAGGCCGCAGAAAAGATAAAACGGAGGTGCGCAGATGAAAAAGAAACAGATCGGCGCGCTTGCACTGGCTGTCCTTGCGACCTTTCCCACCCTCTCGTTCCTGACGGGATGCAATTCGGATGGCGAGATCGTCCTTAGGGTATACAACTGGGAAGAGTACATCGACGAAGGCGGCGAAGGTTCCTACGAGGCAGATTACGAGATCAACGAGGACGGCTCCGCACCCTCCATGGTCGAAGATTTCGAGGAATGGTACGAAGAGCAGTACGGCACCCCCATCCGCGTTGAATATTCCACGTTCGGAACGAACGAAGATATGTATAACCAGCTCAAGCTGGGCAATGAATACGATCTTCTCTGCCCCTCCGACTACATGATCATGAAACTTGCGGCGGAAGACTATCTTCAGCCCTATACGGAGGACTTTTTCGATCCTTCCATCGAGGAGAACTACTACATCCGCAACGTTTCCCCCTATATCCGCGAGATGTTCGATAGCAACCGCATCAACAAAGAAGATCCTGAGGACGATTCCACGTGGAGCGGCTATGCCGCCGGATACATGTGGGGCGTGACGGGATTCACCTATAATCCGGAGTACGTCAACGAAGAAGATCTCGCGGCGCTCGGATGGGAGATCATGACCGCACCCGAATACAAAAACAAGGTCACCACGAAAGACAATGTACGCGACTCCTACTTCGTTGCGCTCGGCATCGTGTACAAAGATGAGATCGCCGCGCTCGACAAGACGGCGGCCGATTACAACGCAAAGCTCACCGAGATCATGAACCGCACGGACGACGAGACCATCGAAAAGGTCGAGGAAGTCATGCGCGAGATGGACGAAAACATCTACGGCTACGAGACGGACACAGGCAAAGCGGACATCGTGAACGGGCGCATCTGGCTCAACTTCGCATGGAGCGGCGACGCGGTGTATGCGATGGATCTCGCTGAGGCAGGCGAGGATGAAGACGGAAATGCCACGGGAAGCGCATACCTCAACTTCTTCATTCCCGAAGAGTGCGCAAACCTCTGGTTCGACGGCTGGGTCATGCCCAAGGGTGCGAATACGCAGGCGGCGCAGGCATTCGTCAATTTCCTCTCCATGCCTGAAAACGCTGTCCGCAACATGTACTACATCGGATACTCCGGGGTGATCGCCGGGCAGGAGGTGTTCGACTATGTGATGGATACCTACTCCGTCGATCCAGCGGAATACGACAATGCCGAGGACTATACCCTTTACGATCTTGAATATTTCTTCGGCGACACCGTAGAAAATGCAACCTTCTACGCCGATACGGAACAGGCGACAAAGCGCCAGCTCTACACTCACTATCCTCCCGAAGAAGTCACCCACCGCTGCGCCGTGATGGATTACTACGGCGAAGAGGCAAACGAAAACATCAACGAGCTCTGGTCGCGCATCAAGGGCGAGACGCTCGAGCCATGGGCGATCGCCGTCATCTGCGTCGGCATCGCGCTCGTCGTCGCGGGCGTGCTCCTGGCAAAGTTCGGCGGAAAGATCGATTTCTTCCGCATCCCTCCCAAAAAAGGATACAAACTTGTCCGACAGGAAACGGCAAAACGCGATAAGTAAAAAGAACGGGTCATATGAAGTGAACCCCAAAGTTTGGACAAAAAAGAATTAGATTGTTTTGGAATGAGTTCGGTATCCAACCGGGCTCATT
>CALVWO010000027.1 GCA_944367465.1 uncultured Clostridia bacterium | reverse complement strand
TTTCTGCTTATTTCCTTTTTTTGCCATAAAAATATGCACCTCCAAAAGTCTGTCCAACTTTTGGGGTGCATATCACACGGCAGCCTTTTATTTGCGTAAAACCATTGCCCGCGCGGCAGTGATCTCCGCGCGGACTGCCGCGCGCCGCGGCATGCGGCGCGGTCACTCCTCGAGTTCGCGGTAACGCATCGCGTACACCGCCTTCGCCTTCCACTTTACGCCCTTGAGCGTTCTGCCGCGGGTGTTGGTCGCGTCGATGGGGATATCCTCGGTCGTGATCTCCGTCATCGTATCGTCGTCCTTGACGACGGCGAGCATATACGGCACGGTGACGTAGTTGGCGAAGATGATCTTCGCGCCCTTGAGCGAGGCGATCTGCACGCCCTTCCTGTACCGCGGGAGCGGATCGATCTGCGCCGCAATGACGCGCTTGAACCGCGTTTCGGACGTGGCGACGACGATCTCGCCCTCGCCGTCGATCTGCGAGGCGAACACGACGCGGTCGCCCTCCCTGAGGTTGATGCCCTTGACGCCGCCCGAGACACGCCCCTGCACGGGGATATCGTCCTTTTTGGCGTTGAGGCACATGCCGTCCTGCGTGACGAAAAACACGGTGACGCCCTCTTCGTCGGCGTCGGGCTGGACGTAGAGGAGTTTATCGCCGTCGTTGAGGCGGATCCCCTGGAACATGCTCTTGCCCACGGCGTATTCCGCCCACGCCGTCTTTTTAAGCATACCCTTTTCGGTGATGAACAGCAGGTTCCCGTTGCCGACTTCGGCGCGGAAGAGCGCCACGGGTTTTTCGTCCTCGGCGGCGTCCTCGTGCAGTTCCGCAAGGCGGAACCCCTGATCGGAGAACTTGCACCCCACCTTCTCCCCGTAGATGCGGTAACAGTTGCCGTAGTCGGAAACGACGAGCATCTGTTCGTCGGAGAGGATGCGGATATCTTTGATGACGACGGAACTCAGCTTGGAGTTGGGGCCGATCGACTTGTTCGAGGCGCTGAAATTGCGCTCGGTCACGCACTTGATCCTGCCGTCCGCCGTGATGCACGCGACGCTCTGCACGCCGGGTTCCTTGACGTCGGCGCGCTCCGCCTCCGCCTCGTCCTCCGAAAAGACGAGCTGCGAGCGGCGCGGCGTTTTATATTTCCGCTTGATCTCGAGGATCTCTTCCTTGACGACCTCGAGCTGTTTGCGCTGGCTGTTGACGATGGCGGTGAGCCGTTCGATGAGCTCTTTGAGGCGCTTGAGCTCCTCTTCCAGCTTGAACACCTCGAGCTTGGTGAGGCGGGCGAGACGGAGATCGAGGATCGCCTGCGCCTGCTTTTCGGAGAGAGAAAAGCGCTTTCTCAGCTTGTCGCGCGCGTCTGCCGTCGATTCGGCGTTCTTGATGATCTTCACGACCTCGTCGATATTGCGCACGGCGATGATGAGCCCTTCGAGGATGTGGCAGCGCTCCTTCGCCGCGGCGAGGTCGAACTTCGTGCGGCGGAGCACCACTTCGCGCTGATAGTTGACGTAGTAGCGGATGATGTCCATGAGCCCCATCTGCATGGGCTTTCCGCCCGCAATGGCGACCATGTTCATGCCGAAGGTCACTTCGAGATCGGTATACTTGTAGAGGACTTTCAGGATCTTGTTCACGTCGCCTTCGGGGCGCACCTCGATGACGGCGCGGATCCCGTCGCGGTCGGATTCGTCGCTCACGCGCGAGATGGCGGCGAGCTGTTCCTTCTTCTCCTCCCTGAGATCGGCGATCTTGCGCAGAAGCGACGACTTGTTCACCTGATAGGGAAGTTCGGTGATGACGATGTTCTTTTTATCCCCTTCGCCGTCCTCCACGCGCACCTTTGCGCGGATGAGGATGCGCCCTTTGCCCGTTTTGTACGCCTGATTGAGCTCGTTGGCGATGATATAGCCGCCCGTGGGGAAATCGGGCGCGGGAATATATTTGAGCATCTCGTTGAACTTGATGTTGGGGCGGTCGATATACGCGACCACGCCGTCGATCACCTCGCCCAGATTGTGGGGCGGGATGTTCGTGGCGAGTCCCACCGCAATGCCCGAGGCGCCGTTGACGAGCAGGTTGGGAAAGCGCCCGGGGAGCATATCGGGCTCCTTTAAGGAATCGTCGAAGTTGAGCGAGAACGGGACGGTATTCTTATCGATATCGCGCAGGAGTTCGAGGGCGAGCGGCTCCAGGCGCGCCTCGGTATAGCGCATGGCGGCGGCGGGATCGCCGTCCACCGAACCGAAGTTGCCGTGTCCGTTGACGAGCGTTCGCCCCATGTTGAAATCCTGCGCCATGCGCACCATCGCGTCGTAAACCGACGAGTCGCCGTGCGGGTGATACTTGCCCATGCAGTCGCCGACGATGCGCGCCGATTTTTTGTGCGGCTTATCGGGCGTGAGCCCCATCTCGAACATGGTGTACAGGATGCGCCGCTGCACGGGTTTGAGACCGTCCTCCACGCGGGGAAGGGCGCGGTCGAGAATGACGAACTCCGCATACGGGAGCATCGCGGAGGGCAGGACTTCCTCGAGCGGCGTTACAAACAGGGTGCCCTTCGGCTCCTGCTTTTTCTCTTCACTCTTCATCGCCCGCCTCCTTCTTGAGTTTGACCTTATCCATGAACGCATCCGTCTTGTTGAAGTTGGCGTTCCTGTTCAGAAATTCCTTCCGCCCTTCCACCCTGTCGCCCATGAGCGTGGTGATCATATCCTCCGCCGCGACGGCGTCCTCGATGGTCACCTGCGTGAGATTGCGGCGCATGGGATCCATCGTCGTGCTCCAGAGCTGCTCGGCGCTCATTTCGCCCAGCCCCTTGTAGCGCTGGATAAGATACCCGCGCCCCACCTTTTCGATCTTCTGCTGCAGTTCCTCCTCGTCGTAGGCGTACTCCTCCATGCTGCCGTTGGGGCGGTACACCTTATAGAGCGGCGGCATGCCGATATACACATGCCCCGCATTGACGAGCGGGCGCATATAGCGGAAAAAGAAGGTGAGCAGGATACAGCGGATATGAAAGCCGTCCTGATCGGCATCGGAGAGAATGATGACCTTGTGATAGTTGAGCTTTTCGAGGTTGAAGTCGTTCCCCACCCCCGCGCCGAGCGCAGAGATGATGGTGCGGATCTCCTCGTTTGCGAGCACCTGATCGAGGCGCTTTTTCTCGACGTTGAGCGGCTTGCCGCGGAGGGGCAGGATGGACTGGAACTGCCTGACGCGCGCCTGTTTCGCCGTGCCGCCCGCCGAATCGCCCTCGACGATGAAGAGCTCGTTGAGCTCGGGTTTTCTGCCGGAGCATGCGGCGAGCTTGCCCACGAGCTGCAGCGAATCGATGCTGTTTTTCGCGCGGGCGGTATCCTTTGCCTGGCGCGCCGCGATGCGCACGCGCGCCGCCCCCTGCGCCTTTTTGATGATCTCGTCGAACGTCTTTTTGTTCTTTACCGAGGCGGCAAGCTCCCTGAGCCCCTCCACGACGATGCTCTCCACGGGCGCGCGCGCCTCGGGATTGCCGAGCTTCGTCTTGGTCTGCCCCTCGAACTGCACGTTCTTCATCTTGACGGAGAGCACCGCCGTGATGCCCTCGCGGAAGTCGTCGCCGAGGAAATTGGGATCTTTATCCTTGATGAGCTTGTTTTCGCGCGCGTAGTCGTTGAGCATGCGCGTGATGCCGCCGCGGAAGCCCATCTCGTGGAACCCGCCCTCCGGCGTGGGGATATTGTTGACGAAGGAAAAGAGGTTCTCCGTGAACTCCCCCGTGTGCTGGATCGCAAACTCCACATAGATGCCGTCGCGGACGCCCTTATAGTAGAGCGGCTGCGGATACAGCTTGTTTTTGCCTTCGTTGAGATACGCCGCAAAATCGGCAATGCCGCCCTGATAGCAATAGGTCACGGAGTACGGCTGCGTGGCGCCCATCAGATCGAGCTGGCGCGCCTCGCCCTCGTCCGAGCCCGCCTGTTCGGCGTATTCGTTCATCGTGATGCGCTCGTCGGTGAGCGTGATGGTGAGCCCCTTGTTCAGAAAAGCGAGCTCTCTGAGGCGGTGCTCCACCGTGGCGAGCTGGAACTGTACGGAGGAAAACACCTTGTCGTCGGGCAGGAACTGCACGAGCGTGCCGTGCGCCTTGCCGCACTTGCCCGTCTTTTTGAGGGGCGCGACGGGGATCCCGGACTCCACTTTCTGCTTTTTCTCGTCGTAATAGGAATGGAACTCCATCTCCCAGGTATCGCCGCCCTTGTTGACGCGCACTTTCAGCCACTTGGAGAGCGCGTTGGTGACGGACGCGCCCACACCGTGCAGACCGCCCGAGAAGGAGTAATTGTGTTCATCGAATTTCCCGCCCGCGTGGAGCTGCGTAAATACGACCTGCACGCCCGAGACCTTCGTCTTGGGGTGGATGTCGGTGGGAATGCCGCGGCCGTTGTCCTCGACGGAGGCGCTGCCGTCCTTGTGCAGGACGACGTCGATCCTGTCCGCATAGCCGTTCGCCGCCTCGTCGATCGCATTGTCGACGATCTCCCACAGGATATGGTGCAGACCGCGCGTTCCCGTCGAGCCGATATACATGCCGGGGCGCAGACGCACCGCGTCCAGCCCCTCCAGAATGGTGATATCGCCCGCATCGTAATGCTGTTGTGCCATAGTTTCCTCGTGTGTTCCCGTAAAATAAAGTAAGATTACCTTATTATACCATATTTTGCGGTTCAGAGCAAGTCTTTTGCGCAATATTTAGCGTTGTTCGGCATATTTCGCGGAAATCCGCGCATATATGCGGCGCCCGCCGCGAACCCGGAAGCGCAAAAAAAGCCCCGCTGCCGCGGCAGCGGGACCTCTGCGGATCCGCAGTTTACTTCTGCAGTTTTTCCATCATGTCGACGATGTCCTGCACCGTCTTGACGTTCTCGACCTCGCCCTCGGGAAGGGTGATGCCGTACTCGTCTTCCAGCGCCATCATGAGTTCAACGACGTCGAGCGAATCGGCGCCGAGATCCTTGACGACTTCGGACTGCGGCGTGATCGTATCGGCGGAAATATCGAGCTGCTCTGCGAGCATTTTGCAAACCTTTTCAAACATGGCTATCCTCCGTTCGCCCCGCAAAAATACGGGAGCGCGTATATTTATTCATATTCTACCCCATCCGCGGGGATTTGTCAATACTTTTCCCGCAAACAAGTGCGGAAAAGTCACTCATTTTTGTGACAAGTATTACCGTTTCATGGCGCGGAGCATGGTTTTGCGTTCCGCGCTCACCCGAAAGCTCTCGCACGCCTTGCGGATGGCGCGGTTGTGCGTCTGCACGTCGAGCGCGTGTTCCGCAAGCAGCGCCTCCCCCGCGGCGGGGAATCGGACGAGCACCTCGGCTGCAAGCCACGCCGCCGCCATGGAGACGTAATACTCCTCCGCCTTCACCTGCCTCAGGCAGTCGAGCACGAACGGCAGCCATTCGGCGTCCGCATAAAAATGCAGCAGCGTGGTGAGCGCGAACCGGCGCGCGAACACGCGGCTGTCGGCGAGATACTTTCCGATATACGCCGCAAACTCCGCCCGGTGTTTTGCGATACAGGCGGGCGCGAAACAGTCGCACGTCGCCCAGTTATCGAGGCGATCCACCAGCCCGTCGATCACCGCGGCGAGCTGTTCGTACGGGAGCAGCGCCGCGATCGCGCACTTCAGAAAGGTGACCTCGTAGTATTCGTCCGGGAAGGTGCGCACGCTCTCCCACTCCCCCTTCCACTTCTTTGCGAGCGCGCGGAGCGCGGGCATGCGGACGCCGATCACGCAGATCCTGTCGTCCTTCAGAAGTTTTTTGTGGAAGGCGCGGTAGCCCTCATCCTCATGCGCGCGCAGCGCGGCGAGCGCCTCTTCGTATGTAATCATTTTATCTCCTCAAACGCCTCTGCGAGCGCCGCATGCCACGCCTGCGCCGAAAACCGCGGATTGGCGGGCGACGTGGACGGAAGGCACACAACGCGGACATGGGTGGGCAGAAACTCCCCGGAAAGGTATGCAAACGCCGCCTTGCCGTTGCAGAGAACGGTGCGCACCGCCGTGCCGCGGATGAGCGCGGCGACGTCCGCCCTGTCGGCGTCGCGGATGGACGCGTCCTCCGAGGCATGGATGGAACAGGCGGTGACGGAATCCCACAGCGCGACCTTCCGGCGGCGGAGAAACTCCACCTTGCCCGCGATGTCCTTCGGCACGTCCTCCCCGAAAAAACCGCACAGCGTACCCCAGAACCGGTTGCGCGGGTTGCCGTAGTAGAACCCCTCGGCGCGGCTCTTCACCGAGGGAAAACTCCCCAGGATCAGCACGCGGCTCTCCGGGAAACACACGGGCGCAAAGCCCTCGACGCGCGCCGTCATACTTTGATCGCTTCGTCGAGATTGCCCACGGAGGCAACTGCCGCACGGGAGAAATCGAAGCCCTCTGCAATGGCAGCCGCGACGTCGTCGCGCGTGAGCGCGGAGATCTCCGCCATGCGTTTTTCGAAGTCGTACACGGCGTTGTTGTAGAGCATCTCCTTGCCGTAGAGGAGCATCTGCGCCGAGGTATTCTCCTGCGAGTAGATGCTGCTCGCCTTGAGCTGTTCGCGCCCGCGCAGGAACTCCGCCTCGGAGACGCCGCCTGACTGCATTTCCGCAATGACGGCGCGCACCGCTTCCGCCGCGTCCTTCGCCTTGGCGGGATTGACGCCCGCATACACCGTTAAAAGCCCCGTTTCGAGATAGTGCGTGGAGTAGGAATAGACGGAGTACGCCAGCCCCAGCTCCTCGCGCACGCGCTTGAAGAGACGGGAACTCATGCCGCCGCCGAAGATGGCGTTCATGAGCTGTACGGCGGGACGGGAGACGTCTTCCCGCCTGACCGAAGGGAATGCGAGCGCGAAATGCGCCTGTTCGATGGGCTTTTTGCGGAACAGGCTGCCGCCCTGCCACACGACCTTTTTCTCCCGCTCGCGGAAGGAAGTGCGCTGCATGCCGCCGAAGTATTCCTCCGCAAGGGCGATCGCCTCGGCGGGCTCGATGCTGCCCGCAAAGGAGACGACGACGTTTTCGGGGCAGTACCGCTCCTTCCGGTATGCTCTGAGATCCTCGCGCGTGAACCCGTTCACGTTCTCCGCCGTGCCGAGGATGTTCCTGCCGTAGTTTGCAGAGCCGAACGCCGCGCGGGAGAGAAGATCGAGGCACAGATCCTCGGGCGAATCCTCGTCCATGTTGATCTCTTCGACGACGACGCCCTTCTCGCGCGCCATCTCCTCTTCGGGGAACACCGAATTGAGGAAGAGATCGGCAAGCAGCGCGAACGCCTCGGCGGCGTGATCGCTCGTCGCCTTGGAATAATAGCAGGTAAGATCCTTCCCCGTGAAGGCGTTCACCTGCGCGCCGAGGGAATCGAACGCGTCGGAAATTTCGAACGCGGTGCGTTTTTCGGTGCCCTTGAAGAGCATGTGTTCGATAAAGTGCGAAATGCCGTCCTCGCGGTCGGTTTCGAACGCCGCGCCCGTGCCGACGAGCACGCCCATGGAGACGGACAGGAGCCCTTCCATGCGCTTGACGATGACGCGCACGCCGTTTTCAAGTGTCTTGGTCTGGATCATAGCTTTTCCTCGTTATGTATGTGTAATTTTCGATGTTTTATCCGATGTTTTCGCTCACGGTGACGGCGGAGAGCCCGTGCGTTTCCAGATAATGCAGGATGCGCGGGAGCGCCGCGAGCGTGTGCGGCATGGGGTGCATGAGAATGAACTCGCCCGCCTCGAGACCGCTTGTGGCGCGGGTGTAGCACACCTCCTCGTCCTTGTCGCGCCAGTCGACGGTATCGCGGCTCCACATGACCGTTCTGAGCCCGAGGCTCTCGGCGGCGAGCACCGTATCGTCGTTATACGCCCCCGAAGGAGGCGCGAACAGCGTGATCTCGACGCCCGCCGCCGCGGAGATGAAATCGACGCTCTGTTTGATCTCCTTATAGTTTCCGTCGTAATCGAGCGAGGCGTGATCGCGGTGGAAGTAGCCGTGCGAGGCGACCTCGTGCCCCTCCTCGGCGATACGCTTTACGAGCGCCGTATTGTCGTCCGCCCAGCTCCCGCCGAGGAAAAAGGTCGCCTTTGCGCCGTATTCTTCGAGTACGGAAAGGATGCCCTCCACCTCGCCGCTCCCCCAGTACACGTTGAACATGAGCGAGACGGCGTTTTCGGCGTTGCCGCGGCTGACGACGCGCTCCTTCACGCCCGAGACGTGCGAAGCGGACGGGAAGAAACACACCGCGCCCACGACGATGAGGATGAGCGCAAGAATACCGTTTGTGAGCAGGGCGACCGCCCGCGCGGAGAGCTTTTTCAATGGAGCCACCTCGGAAAAGGGATATCACTCCATTGTATTGGCGGCACGCGCGGATTATGCGCTATTTTAAGGTGACGACGGTGACGCCGCTCTCCCCTTCGCCGTATTTTCCGAGGCGGAAGGAGGCAACGCGCTTGTTTTTACGGAGCAGATCGTGGATGGCGGCACGCAGCTTTCCCGTGCCCATTCCGTGGATGATGCGCACCTCCGGCAGGTTTGCGAGAACTGCGCCGTCGAGGAACGCCTCCACTTCGGGCAGCGCCTCCGCCGCCGTCATGCCGATGACGTTGCACTCCAGATGCACCGCGGGGCGCTCCTTGAGATCGCGCGTGACCTGCACGCTGTGCTTTTTCTCCTGTTTCTCCGTCTTTGCTCTGCCCGCCGTGAAGAGGTCGGCGATCTTCGCGTTCACCCTGAACGCGCCCGCCTGCACCTCGCACGTACCCTTTTCTCTGCGCACGCTCAGCACGACGCCCTCGGCGTTCATCGACCCGACGAGCACCTTATCGCCCGCTTTCAGCTTTGAGGCGTCCACGGGCACGGCGCGTACGGGCTCCTCCTCGACGGGCGCGTTCTCCATCTTGTTTCTGATGGTGCGCGCGCGGATGAGATCTGCCTCCGAAAAGTTCTCCTTCCGGAAGATCTCCTCCATTTCGGCGAGCAGCTCTTCCGCCTCCTCGGTGCGGGAGGCGACGATGCGCCGCGCCTCCGCCTTTGCCGACGTCAGAAACCGCTCGCGTTCCGCGCGGAATTTCTCCTCTTCCTTCCCGAGCGCGGCGAGCCGGCTCTCCCAGTCTCGCCTGAGCGCCTCGGCGCTTCGCATGGTCTCCTCAGTGCGGATGCGGCTCTCCTCGGCGGCGCGCAGCGTTTCGGCAAAGGAGCGCGCCCCCTCCGAAAGATAGCTCTTCGCCTCCTCGACCGTCTCGGCGGGGAGCCCAAGCCGCGTACAGATGAGGAGCGCGTTGGAGGAACCGGGCGCGCCGATCTTGAGGCGGTAGAGCGGTTTGAAATCGGCGGAATCGAACTCCATACAGCCGTTTTCGATGCCGTCCGCCGCATAGGCGAATTCTTTGAGCGCGGAATAGTGCGTGGTGACGATGCCGCGGCAGCCGCGCCTCAACAGCGCGCCGACGACCGCCTGCGCGAGCGCCGCACCCTCTTCGGGATCGGTGCCGCCGCCCGGCTCGTCGATGAGCACGAGCGAGCGCGCCGTTGCCTGTTCCAGAATCTCTTTGATATGCACGATGTGCGAAGAAAACGTGGAGAGGTTTTCCTCGATGGACTGACTGTCGCCGACGTCGCACCAGACGCCGTCGAATACGGCGAGGCGCGTTCCCTCGGCGGCAGGCACGAACAGCCCGCAGGCAGCCATCAGACAGAACAGCCCGCACATTTTGAGCGTGACCGTTTTGCCGCCCGTATTCGCGCCCGAGATGAGCAGGAAGCGGTACGTCTCCCCCACCGAGAGCGTGACGGGCACAGCCGCGGAACGGTCGAGCAGGGGGTGCCTGCCCTTTATGATCTCCACAACGCCGTTCGCGCCCATCTGCGGCATGACGCACCGCATCGAATACCCGTACTCCGCGCGGGCGTAATAGGAATCGACCTCTGCGAGCACCTCCGTATCCCGCTCGAGGGCGGCGCGCATCGCGCCCGCCCTGCGGGAGAGCTCCTTTAAGATGCGTTCGATCTCCTCGCGCTCGTCGAGCATCAGCGAGCGGAGCTCGTTGTTCATTTCGAGCACTTCCTCGGGTTCGATGAACACCGTGGCGCCGCTCTGGGAACGGTCGTGGACAAATCCGCGGATACTGCGCTTGTATTCCGCCTTGACGGGGACGACGTACCTGTCGCCGCGCACCGTGACGATGCCCTCCTGCAGATACCTGCGTTCCTCGCCCGTGAGATAACTCTGAAGGCGGGAGCGGATGCGCTCGCCGAGCAGACGGATCTGCGAACGCAGGGAAAACAGCCGCTCGCTCGCATGGTCGGCAAGCTCGTTTTCGTTTAAGATCTTCTGCCCGATATCCTCCTCGAGATTTTTATCGAACGCGAGATGCTCTGTGAGCGCCTTCATGCGCTCGACGGGCGCCTCGGCATAGGCGCGCACGGAACCGTACAGAATGCGGGCGGCGCGCAGCAGTCTTGCGATGTTCAGCAGTTCCGCAGGCGAAAGCGCGGAGCCCTTTTCGGCGCGCTCCAGGCTGTCGCCGCAGGGCGGGAACTCCTCGATCTTGCCCGCGCCGCAGGTATACAGGAGGATCGTAGCCTCCTCGGTGAGTCCGAGCCTGCGTTTCGCCTCGGCAAGTTCCGCCGTCGGTTCGAGGCGGAGCAGCAATTCCCGCCCCTCTTCGAGGACGGCGTGCGCCGCCGCCTGCGATAAAATTTTATCGAGTTCCAGCCGTTTGGCACTCTCGTTCATAACATGCTCCTGATGGTGTGTCCTTTGGTCGTCTGCGCCTGTTCCGCCCGCGCCGCGAGCGATCCGTCGAAGAGCGCAGACGGCGCGCCGCCCTCGGAAGAGAGCCGCGCACAGTTGAAAAGTTCGAAGCGGCAGCCCTCCGCCGCACGGTAACGGCGCATGGGAAAGGCGCGCCCCGCCTCGTCCGTCAGCGTATACACGTCGCGCTTGTCGCAGGAGGCGCACGTACGGGAGAACGGACAGTAGCAAAGATCCATCACCTTGATCTCCCCGCCCCTCAGCGCAAAGGCGCCCCGCAATGCGAGCGCATCCTGCTCGCGCAGGGAAAGCTCTTTGGAGAGCGCAAAATACTGCGCCGCACCGGCGGCGCCCGCCGCCGCGATCGGATTCGTGATATTCCATCCCGTGCCCGCGAACAGCTTCACGCCGTATTTGCGGGCGAGCGCGATGCCGTACGTCCCCTCGCAGCAGATCCCTTCGAAGGCGCCGAGGCGCGGCGCGACGAGCGCCTCGTCCGCCGCGGTGAAGAGAGGCGGCAGATACAGCCATACGCCTGCGGGCGGGGTAAGTTTCGCGTAGTCGCGCGGTTTCCATACCGCGATATCCGCCTTCGGCACGGGCATGCCCTCCGCAAAGATGACCGCGGTCATGCTCCCCGCCGCGCGTTCCGTTTCGGGCATGGGTACCGCCTTTTCCGCCAAAGGCGCGCGCGGCGGCGCCAGGTGCGCCGCAAGCCCCTCGTAAAAGGTGCGACGGAAGGCGTTGAGCGCCGACTTGGGCACGAACACGCCGTCCGTCTGCACGGATACGCGGGGAGAGAGCGGGAGCAAGTCCGTCTTTTCAAAGTTTGCGGCGATCTCCCCCGCGGTGAGCGGCGCATTTTTCGCCGCCTCGCATACGCCGCCTTCGAGCACGAAATCCCCGCAGGAGGCGCGCATGCGGCTGCCCGCGTTCATGGCGACGGAGATCTCCGCCGCACGTCCCGGAACGGGCTCCAGCGCCCGCGCCGAAGCGGCGGTATCGGTGGTGACCCGCACCTCGTCGCCCGCAGAGAGTTTTTCGGCGGAGGCGACAAAAAAGCCGTCCTTCCCCGCCGAGGCGAAGAGCGCGCCGCCCACCTCTCTGCCGGCGCGCAGGATCTTGAAGGCGTCCCCCCTCTGCGCGCGGAAGGCGCTCTTGCAGAAAAACTTCCCGTTCACGCGGGAGAGCGTGCCGACGCGCTCGCCGATGTGCCCCTGCACCTTGCGGGAAAGGAGCGAGTCGTCCTGCCCGAAACCGATCCCCCGCGTGTAATCGCCGCGGTTGAACGCGCGCGCAAGGTCGGAAAACTGCGTTTTTGCGTCGCGCCCTTCCAGAAGAGCGCGGTAATACCGCACGGCAGCCGCGGCATAGGCGGGCGAACGCATGCGCCCCTCGATCTTGAGCGACGTCACGCCCGCCTCCGAAAGGCGGGCGACATCCTCCCCGACGCACAGATCGGAGAGCGAAAGCGCATAGGCGGGTTCTTCGAAACCGGCTCGGTCGATCGCGTAGCGTTTACGGCAGGGCTGTTTGCAGCGCCCGCGGTTTCCGCTGTTGCCGCCCGCGAAGGAGGAGAGATAGCACTGACCGGAAAAACAGGTGCAGAGCGCCCCCTGCACGAACGCCTCCGTCTCGATGACCGCAGAGATGGCGGCGATATCGGAGACGGGCGTCTCGCGGGCGAGCACGGCGCGCGAAAAGCCGTACTCTCTTGCAACGAGCGCCCCGTGCACGTTGCAGCAGCCCGCCTGCGTGGAGAGGTGCAGCACCATCTGCGGATACATCTCTTTGAGCGCCCGCCCGAGGAAGATATCCTGCAATAAGATCGCGTCGGCGCCCGCGTTCCACGCCTCGCGCGCGCTCGCAAAAAAGTCCGCCGTCTCCCCCTCCTTTACGAGGGTGTTGAGGGCGACGTACACCTTTGCGCCGCGGATGTGCGCATAGCGCGTGAGCGCTTCAAGCGCGGAAACGGAAAAATTTTCCGCGCCTTCGCGCGCGGAAAATCGCGTAAGTCCGAGATATACGGCGTCCGCGCCCGCATTGAGCGCGGCGTACGCCGATTTTTCGTCCCCTGCGGGGGCAAGTATCTCCGTCATCTTCCGATCGTTCTCTGAATGAGTTCCTGCGCCGCGTCGTAGCCCATGTTTTTGAGGCGCTGATCGCGCGCGGCGACTTCGATGAGAATGGCGAGGTTGCGCCCCGCGCTGACGGGTACGATGAGGCGCGGGATATTCAGCCCGAGGATGGTCTCCACGTTTGCCTCGCCGCCGATGCGGTCGTACTCCTTATCTTTGCGCCAGGGCTCGAGCTCCATGACGAGCTCGATCTCCTTCTCCTTCATGACGGCGCCCGAGCCGTACATGTTCTTTACGTTGATGATCCCGATGCCGCGCAGCTCCATGAAATAGCGGATGCGGTCGGGCGCTGTGCCGATGAGCTCGTTCTCCACGCGGTGGATGAGCACGGAATCGTCCGCGACGAGGCGGTGTCCGCGTTTGATGAGCTCCATCGCCGTTTCGCTCTTTCCCACGCCGCTGTTGCCCGTGAGCAGGATCCCCGCGCCGAATACGTCCATGAGCACGCCGTGCACCGTGGTAGTGGGCGCCAGCAGGCGGTTGAGATAGATGCACAGATCGACCATGATGGACGACGTCATCTTGCTCGTACGGAAAATGGGCGTCTGCGAGGCGCGCGCGCACTCCATGAACTCCGGCAGGACGGGAAGATCGCGCGCAAAGATGACGCACGGGATCTCGCCGCAGTCGAAGAGCTTCTGGATCATCGACTTGCGCTGTTCCGACGAAAAGGAATGCATGTACTCGTGTTCGGTGAGCCCGATGAGCATGATGCGCGCCGCGTCGAAATAGCTGAAAAAGCCTGCGAGGCGCAGTCCGGGGCGGTCGACGCTGATGCTCGTGAGCGTGATGATCCCGCGCCCCGCATACAGCATCTCCAGCCCGAGATCGGACGCAAACTTATCGAGCATCACGGTTTCTCTCGGCAGTAAATTATCGTTCATCTTCATCCCCCATAGCTATTTTTAACGCCTCAGCCACGCCGTCCTCCTCCACAGAAGGCACGACGCGGGCGACCTTTTTGAGTTCCGGCTCCGCATTTGCAACGGCAAAGCTCCCGCCCGCACGCATCACCATGGGCAGATCGTTGAGCTGATCGCCGATGGCGGCGATCTCCGCACGCGGGACGCGATAATATTCGGAGAGATAGTCCACCGCCGCCGCCTTGCTCTGCCCCGCGGGCATGATCTCCACAAGGAAGTCGGAGGAAGTCGTCACGTAGAACCCCTCTCCCAGCGCCTTTTGCAGCATCTCCATGAGCGGACGGCGATCCGCAGTCTCTACCATGGCTAGGATCTTTACAACGCGGAGGCCGTTGCGCTTTACGAACGCGGAAAGGCGTTCGCCACGCACGATACCGGCTTTTACGCCGCAGATATGCTCGTACGCTCTGAGCGCGTCGTCGTCGCGGTTGCAGTACAGGTCGTGCACGGTATACACATGCGTATGATGCCCCGCGTCCTCCAGAAGGTCGAGGATGCGCAGGGCGTCCTCCCGGTCGAACCCGTCGTCTTTGAGAAGTTCGCCCGTCTTTACGTCGGCGATCGTCGCGCCCTGATAGGCGACGACGAGCCCGTCGCGGATGCCGAGCTCCTTGAGCCGCGGCAGAATGGAGGTGAGCATTCGCCCCGTACACACGGCGAATATCCCGCCCGCCGCGCGGTATTCCGCAATGGCGCGCTTGTTGGTTTCGGAGATGGTTCCGTCCGCACGGACGAGCGTGCCGTCAAAGTCAGAGAGAAAAATGCGATACTTCATAAGTCCTCGAAATAAGTACGGATACGCGCGGCGAGCTGCGGGCCGATCCCCTCCACACGGGAGAGCTCCTCCGTGCTCGCGCGCATGATCTTATCGATAGTGCCGAACGCCTGCATGAGCGCCGCGCGCTTGTTTTTGCCCACGCCCTCGATCTCGTCGAGCACGGAGGCAAGATTGCGCTTGCTGTGCAGGTTTCTGAAATAGGTAACGGCGAAGCGGTGCGCCTCGTCGCGGATGCGCTGCAAGGTGCGCAGGGCGTAGTCGCGGCGGTCGAGCCGCACGGGCTCCTCCTGCCACAGGGTGTAGACTTCCTCCTCCTGCTTGGCGAGCGCCACGAGATCGATATCCGCAACGCCGAGCTCGTCGAAGATGGCTTTTACGGAGGAAAGCTGCCCCTTGCCGCCGTCGATGACGATGAGCTGCGGCTTTGCAAAGCGCTCCTCTTCCGCTGTGCCGAGTTTTGAGAGGCGGCGGCGCAGGACCTCCTGCAAGGACGCGAAATCGTTGGCGCCCTCCACCGTCCTGATGCGGAAACGGCGGTATTCGTATTTATCCGCCTCGCCGTCCGTGAACACGACCATGCTCCCCACTTTATCGACGCCCGAAACGTTGGAGATATCGTAACACTCCATGCGTTTGGGATAGCGCGCGAGGTGCAGAAGTTCTTTGAGCCGTTCGCAGGCGTTCACCGTCATATCGTCCTTATGGCGGATGGCGGAAACAGACTTTTCAAGATATTCCCTGGCGTTGCCCTCCGCCATATCCAGCAGTTCGCGGCGGATGCCGAACTTGGGGCGGGTGAGCTCCACCTTGCGCCCCGCTTTCCCCTCCGCATAGGCGAGGAAGAGCGCGTCGTCGATCTTCTCGCCGAGTACGATCTCGTGCGGGACGGCGTGCGCGGCGTAGTACTGCGTGAGGAAGGAGAGGAAACTCTCCCCCTCTTCGCCCGCGCCCTCGTCGAGGGAATAATTGCGGCTGCCCTGCATGACGCCCCCGCGCGTGACGAGCACGCTGATCGCCGCGTACAGCCCGTTGGAACAGTACGCCCAGATATCCGCGTCTACGTCGCGCGGCATGGCGGTGATCCGCCGCTCGCCGAGGCGGGAGAGCATTTCGATGCGGTTGCGGTATTCGAGCGCAAGCTCGAACTCCTCGTTCTCCGCAAAGGCGTTCATCTTTTCGGTGAGGAGCGCCTCCGCCTCCTCGTAATTTCCCGAGAGGAAGGAGAGCGCCTTTTCCACGCAGACGGCGTACTCCTCGCGGGAGATATAGTGTGCGCAGGGCGCGCCGCACCGCCCGAGGTGATAGTTGAGGCAGGGCTTTTTTGGCTTATCGGAAACGGAGACCGCGCAGGTGCGGATGTGATAAACGCGCGCCGCAACGTCCACGATGTCCTTGCACGACACGCCGCCCATGAACGGCCCGAAGTATTTTCCGTCGCCCAGTTTCACGCGCCGCGTGATTGAAATGTGCGGAAACGCCTCCTTGGTATGCACCTTGATGTAGGGATACGTCTTGTCGTCTTTGAGGAGGATATTGTACTTCGGCTTGTACTTTTTGATGTAGGTGTTTTCGAGCGCGAGCGCGTCCACTTCCGACGGGGTGACGACGTAATAAAAATCGTCGATGCACTCCACCATCGCCTGCACTTTGCTCGGCTTGGGCGAGGAATGGAAGTACTGCCGCACGCGGTTTTTGAGCACGCGCGCCTTTCCCACATAGATGACGGTGCCGTCTTTATCGAGCATGATGTACACGCCGGGGGAATCGGGCAGCAGCTTGAGTTTTTCGCGGATGACGTTCTCGCCCATACGTCCATTATACACGCTTTCGGCGCATTTTTCAAGCGATTGGGCAAAATAATCGCAAAAACGCGGCGCAGCGCGCCGCCTGCCATGCGCGGCGGCTATGGTAAACGATAGCTAAAAAGTACTTTTCATTGCGCGGAAAATCGGGTATAATAAAGCGTACGAGAAAATTTTAACGGGATACGGATATGATCGAGATCGAAAACATGACGTTCGACGAAGAGCGCGCGCTGTACGGCAGCCGCGGCATAGCGGCAAAGAACTGCCGTTTCGACGGCCCCGCCGACGGCGAGAGCGCCTTTAAGGAAAGTTCGGATATTATTGCCGACAACTGTTATTTCAATCTGCGCTACCCCTTCTGGCACGACAAAAATCTGACGATCCGCAACGCGGAGATGACGGAGAACTGCCGCGCCGCACTGTGGTATTCGGAGAACATCAGGATCTCCGAAAGCACCATGCACGGGATCAAGGCGCTCCGCGAATGCCGCGGCGCCCTCATCGAAAACTGCGACATCGTCTCCCCCGAGTTCGGCTGGTCGAGCGAAAACGTGACGATGCGCGGCTGCACCGCTGAAAGCGAATACTTCTTCCTGCGCGGGAAAAACCTCGATTTCAGCCGCCTCAGCTTCAAGGGGAAATACTCCTTCCAGTATGTGGAGGACGCCGTACTTTCCGACAGCGTCCTCGAAACGAAGGACGCTTTCTGGCACTGCAAAAACATGACGGTGAAAAACTGCGTGATAAAAGGCGAATACCTCGCGTGGTATTCGGAGGGGCTCACCCTTGAAAACTGCACCGTCATCGGCACCCAGCCCTTCTGCTACTGCAAAAACCTCAGGCTCGTCAACTGCAAGCTGCTCGACGCCGACCTCGCCTTTGAAAAATCGGAAGTCTATGCCGACGTGACGACGCCCATGATCAGCATCAAGAACCCAAAAAGCGGGATCATCCGCGTGCCCTCCGTACAGGAGCTCATCCGCACCGACCCCGAATCGCGCGGCGAGATCGTATTCACCGCCGCAGAAAATCAAGAAAAGCGTGCATAATGCACGCTTTTTTCAACTGCCGGCGCGGCATTGCCGCGCAGCCCCATAGAGCATCCCTCAGGCGCGGTCAGTACCCCAAAAATTCCACGCCCTTTAAGAGCACGTCGTTCACGATATCGTTGGAGAGCGAATAAAATATGATCTTCCCGTGGCGGTCTGTGCGCACCATGCCCGCATCTTTCAGAAAGCGGAGCTGATGGCTCACCGTCGTCTGATTGATGCCGAGCACGCGGGAGATATCCGTCACGCACATCTCGGAAATGGCGAGCGCGGAGAGGATGCGCAGCCGCGTGCTGTCTGAAAAAATAGAGAAAAACCGAACCAGGAGCGTGAGCACCTCGCCGTCGGGAACATACCCCTCGATCATATCCTGCGTGCGTCTGTCAAGTAAGAGCGTCTGCATAGCTGCCTCCCGTATGTTTGCCTCCATGATAACACCTGCACGCCTGCGCACGCATGGAAGATATGACGAAATACGGGATATTTTGTCAGAAAAGCCGTCCCCGGAGCAAAGGGCGCCCACGCATTTGTGCGCGAACGCCCTTTTTGGTTTTTTGCTTGATACGGCGGGCTCTGCTGCAAGAGCCCGCTCCCGTTTGGCGGTTTACCGGATGTCCGTCACCTCGTAGCCCGCCTCTTTGACGGCGGCGCGGAGCGCCTCGTCCGCAACCTCCGCGTTCAGCGTGACGACGGCGCGCTTTTTCTTTAAGTTGACTTCCGCTTTCTCCACGCCCGCAACGCCGCTGAGCGCCTTTTCGACGTGCGCAACGCAGTGCATACACATCATGCCTTCCACCGTAAGCGTCTTTTTCATAACAATATCTCCTTGATCATCGGCAATCGCCGTATTTTTCTTTTTGCGCATGAACCGCGTGAGCCGCAGGGCGTTGAGCACCACAAAGAGGGAGGAACAACTCATCGCCGCCGCCGCGATCATGGGATTGAGCGTGACCTCCGCCCAGGCGAAACACCCCGCCGCAAGCGGAATACAGATGACGTTATAGAAGAACGCCCAGAAGAGGTTTTGTTTGATGATGCGCATGGTGTGCCGCGCCAGAGCGAACGCGCGGGGCGCGGCGGCAAGATCGCCGCCCATGAGCACGATATCCGCGCTCTCGATCGCCACGTCCGTTCCGTTGCCCATGGCAATACCAACGTCCGCCTCTTTAAGCGCGGGGGAATCGTTGATGCCGTCGCCGATCATTGCGACCCCCTTCCGCGCACGCTTTGCGAGCTCCGCGTTCCGCGCCTTATGCTCCTTTACATAGGTAAGCTTATCTTCGGGGAGCACTTCGGCGTATACCATGTCCGCGGGGATCCCCGCGCTCTCAGCAATATACCTTGCGCAGGCGGCGTTGTCGCCCGTGAGCATGTATGCGGACATGCCCAGCTCTCCGAGCGCCGCCACAGCCTCCCGGCTGCCCGCTTTGAGCGTATCGGCAAGCGCGAAGAGCGCAAGCACCCGTCCGTCGTCCGCGAGGAAGAGAACGGTCTTTCCCTCGGCGGAAAGCGCGGCAAATTTGCTTTGCAGCTCCTCCGTGAACAGACCGCGCTCCGCCATCATGCGGTCGTTCCCGAGGAAATATTCCCTGCCGTCCACCCTGCCGCGCGCGCCCTGCCCGACGACGTACTCCACGCCCTCGGCCTCGCCGCCAGTGCCGCAGCATTCCACGATGCACTGTGCGAGCGGATGATTGATCTTGCTTTCCAGCGCGCAGGCGACGCGCTTTGCCGCCTCTTCATTGCCGTATGCCTCGAACTGCACGACGCGCGGTCTGCCTTCGGTGATGGTCGCCGTCTTATCGAGTAGCACCGTGCCGACGTCCGCCGCCCGCTGCAGCGCCTCGGCAGATTTTACGAGCACGCCCATGCCCGCGCCCCGCCCCGTTGCCGCCATGACGGCGACGGGCGTTGCCAGCCCCAGCGCGCACGGGCAGGATATGACGATGACGCTCACGCCGAAGTTGAACGCCGCCGCAACGTCCCACGTGGAAAACAGCCACGCAAGAAAGGTGACGAGCGCGACGGTGAGCACCGCCGGCACAAAGACCGCCGCGATCTTATCGGCGAGCTTCTGAATGGGCGCCTTGCTCGCGCCCGCCTCGCGCACCATGCGGATGATGGAGGAGAGCATGGTATCTTCGCCCACTTTTTCCGCCCTGATCCTGAGATATCCGCTCGTGACGAGGGAAGCACTCATGGCGTGCGCGCCCTCCGTGAGCTCGACGGGCAGGCTCTCGCCCGTGACCGCAGACTGATCGGCAAAGGCGTGGCCTCCGCACACGGTGCCGTCCACGGCAACGGATTCGCCCTGTTTGACGACGAGGATATCCCCCGCCGCGACATCGGAGAGCGCGATCTTCTCCTCCCGCCCATCCCGCTCGACGGTGACGGTATCGGGCGCGAGGCGGCGGAGCTTTTCGATCTCCCTCCCCGTGCGCCGCTTGCTCTTATCCTCCAGCCACTTGCCGAGCGTGACAAGCGTGACGATCATCGCCGCCGATTCAAAAAAGAGCGTGGGTTCCTCGGGCGTTATGATCGCCATGACGAGACTGTACACAAAGGATACCGCCGCGCCCAGCGTGACGAGCGTATCCATATTGGGGACGAGTCTGACCGCCGCGCGCACCCCGCTCACGAAGAACCGGTAATTCACGGCGAGGATGACGAGGGTGAGCCCGATCTGGAACCCGTAGTTGAGCCATCCGTGCGGCACGGGGATCCCGAACATGTGCCCCATCGCAAAATACATTTCGGGAACGAGCAGAATGAGCGAGATGAGAAAACGCACGCCGAGCGTGAACTTCCCCTTCTTTCTTTCCGGCACCGCGCCGAAGTCGTAAGCGCCATACCCGAGCGCGGAGACCGCGCTCTTGATGCGGGCGTCGGTGACGGTGTTTTCGTCGAACGTGACCTCCATGCTCTCGCCCATGAGCGAGACGGAGCACGCCTCCACCCCCTTGAGTTTGGAGACGGTGCGCTCGATGCCCGAAGAGCACGCCGCACACGTCATTCCCGTAACAGAATATTTCTTTTTCATGATTTCCCTATAAAACGCTGTCCCGCACGGGGATTTCAGCCGTTTGTCCGAGACGTCCGTCCGTTTTGCCCCGCACGCGCCCTTTCGCCCGCGCGGCGGAGCGCAGGACTCAGTTGAGTTTTTTTACGAGCTCCACCGTCTCTTTGACGATGTTCTCATCGCCCGCACGGATCTTCTCGCTGACGCAGGTGCTTAAATGCTCTTCCAGAACGATGTACCCGAACGCGCGCAGCGCGCTCTCCGCTGCCGAGACCTGCACGAGCACCTCGCCGCAGTACCGGTTTTCCTCGATCATCTTTTTAATGCCGTTCACCTGCCCCACGATGCGGTTGAGGCGGTTGACGAGCGAGCGCACCTCCTCTTCGCTCCGCGGCGTTTCCTTATAGCGCTGCCCGCAGCATTCACACATCTCCATGAGCGTTTCCTCCGACTTGTATTACCCCCGTGGGGTATTTTCAATCTGTATTATACCCCCTTATGGTATCTGTGTCAAGTATTTTCTGCAAAATTCATAAAAAAAGTAACCCACCAGCTTAGCTGGTAGGTCTTCATTATACTTCGCCTGCGGCTCGTGCCGCCAAAAGCGGGGCGGGCATAGCCCTTGACTACTAGCTCGTGCGCCACGCGCACATAGAGCGACCTGCCAGTCAGCGCGTCTGTTACTTGCTACCCG
>CALVWO010000026.1 GCA_944367465.1 uncultured Clostridia bacterium | reverse complement strand
ACGGGCAAGGGGTTCAACAATGTATGAGCGCACAGTTTCCGCTTTTGATCGGGTTCGTATTACTCCCTTACAGTATAATATCCGTAAGGAGGAGCGGCATGCAGCGCACATATATCGCCATCGATCTCAAATCGTTTTATGCCTCCGTGGAGTGTATGGCGCGGGGGCTCGACCCGCTTACGACGAATCTCGTTGTCGCCGACGCCCGCCGCACGGAAAAGACGATCTGCCTTGCCGTCTCTCCTTCGCTGAAGGCGTACGGCATCGGCGGACGGGCGCGGCTCTTCGAGGTCGTGGAGAGGGTGCGCGCCGTCAATCGGACGCGCAAAAAAGCCGCGCCGAACAGAGTTTTTACGGGAAATTCCGCCGACGCCGTCGCTCTGAACAGCGATCCTTCGCTCGCCGTCGACTATATCGTCGCGCCGCCGCGCATGGCGTTCTATATGGAAGTGAGCGCCAGGATCTATCAGATCTATCTCCGTCACGCCGCGCCCGAAGATATCCACGTCTATTCCATCGACGAGGTATTCATCGACGCGACAGCCTACCTCGCCGCCGCGGGACTCACCGCGCGGGCGTTCGTCAAAAATATCCTGCGGGAGATCCTTGTCGAAACGGGGATCACGGCGACGGCGGGCATCGGCACCAATCTGTATCTTTGCAAGGTGGCGATGGACGTGGGCGCAAAGCACATCGCCGCCGACAAGGACGGCGCGCGCATTGCCGAACTCGACGAAATGAGTTATCGCCGCACGCTGTGGGAGCATACGCCGATCACAGATTTCTGGCGCGTGGGCAGGGGGTATGCCGAAAAGCTCGCCGCGCACGGATTGTACACGATGGGCGATATCGCCCGCTGTTCGCTGGGCGGCGCGCAGGATTACTACAACGAAGACCTTCTCTATCAGCTCTTCGGGGTGAATGCAGAACTGCTCATCGACCATGCGTGGGGGTGGGAGCCGTGTACCATCGCCGATATCAAGGCGTACCGCCCGCAGTCGAACAGCATCGGCGCGGGGCAGGTACTGCAGAGTCCGTATCCGTTCGAAAAGGCGAAGCTCGTCGCCGGGGAGATGGCGGAGGGGCTGGCGCTCTCGCTCGTAGAAAAAAATCTCATCTGCGATCAGATCGTCATGACGGTCGGATACGATGTGGAAAATCCGGCTTACAAGGGGGAATATTCCGTCGACCGCTACGGCAGGAAGATCCCCAAGCACGCGCACGGGACATACAATCTCGGGCGGCAGACTTCCTCCGCAAAACTCATCGCGGGGGCGGTCGCCGCGCTCTTTGACCGCATCGTCGACGAGTCGCTCTTTGTCCGCAGAATGTATATCACCGCCGCGCACGTCGTTCCCGAATCGGAAATGCGTGCGCCCGCGGCGCGGCAGCTCAGCCTGTTCGATGACCGCGCCACCGAGGAGCGCCGCCGCGCGGAAGAGGAGGCGCTCGAAAAGGAAAAAAGGCGGCAGCAGGCGGTGCTCGAGATCAAGAACAAATACGGGAAGAACGCCATTCTGAAGGGCAAGAACTTCGAAGAGGGCGCCACGGCGAAGGAGCGGAACGAACAGATCGGAGGGCACAGGGCATGAGCAGATACGACGATATCATCTCTCTTCCGCACCACGTCTCCATGACGCATCCGCACATGCCCGTTGCCGACCGCGCGGCGCAGTTCGCGCCCTTTGCGGCGCTTACGGGTTACGGCGACGTCATCGACGAGACGGCGCGCCTGACCGACGCGCGCGCAGAACTTTCGGAGGACAGGCTTGCGGAGCTCGACTTAAAACTCCGCGCGCTCGCGGCGGAAAAGGATGCGGAGGCGACCGTCGTCTACTTCGTCGAGGACGGGCGGAAGGAGGGCGGCAGTTACCAAACGTATTGCGGCAGGATCGCAAGGGTAGATAGCGCGAACAGGCGCATCCTCACGGCGGACGGCTGCGCCATCCCGTTCGGCAGCGTCATGGAGATCGTCCTGTGAGGGGCGCCTCGGCGTCCGTTTCCCGTTTTTTCCCGAAAATTTCCAAAAAATAACATGCTTTGTAAACAAAGGTTGGTTGAAAGTTAACACGGTTCCGTAATAAAATATATATGTGCATGTAAGAAACACGGTTCGTGTTGCGTTGGCAATCCCGCTCCTTTCGCGTCGCCGCCGTGTTTTCTTCGTGCATTTTTTATGCAAAAAAATGGCAGACGCCGCTCTGTCCGTTCCTCAGATGTGATATCATGGGCATACAGATACATTTTAGGAGGTCAGAAATGACAAAAATTGTAAAACGGATCCTGATCGGACTGGCCGCCGCGCTTCTTCTGGCGGCGTTTCTCGTGCCCGGGCTCGCACGCCGTGCCGACGCTGCGGAGGCGCCCGCCGCGCCTGCGGCGGAGACAGCGACCGCCGCGGAGGAAGCCGCGGAACCGAGGCTGTTTGCCACACTCACGCTTTCGATGCGCGGAGAGGGGACACAGAAGGTATTTGCCACCGTCAAAAACGAGTTCACGCTCTTCCCGTCCACCGTGCAGGTGCTCATCTCGCTGTACGCTTCCGCCGAATTCACGACCGATTATAATAAGATGAGCCTGCAGACGAGCAAGCTGACGGAAGATCTCAATATGGGTTCGACGCTCGAGGTCTCCGCAAGCACTTCCGGAAAGACGCTTTACTGGCTGGCGCGCGTGGAATACCGTGAGAACGGCGGCGCCTGGAAGACGCTCGAGACGGGTCCGCTGCTCTACGACGGGAACGGAAACCATATCGAACAGTGACGATGCAGAACGCGGAGCGCATGCCCCGCGTTTTTTTTGCCCGCGCCGGAGAGGCGCGTCGCGCCTGCGCAAGCGAATATGAGGGCGCGCCACAGAGCGCGGAAGACTTTGATATATAAGTACAGTTTATAGATGTCATAAGAAATTCAAAGCGCGGAGGGGTAAAAACCTGCCTTTCAGGTTTTGCATTGCCTTTTCAAATCTGTTATAATAAGTATTGCTAAATATTATGTTTCCGCCGACGGCGGGAAAGGAGAGAGTGCAATGGATTATGTAGAGAGAGTTCTTGCAGAACTCAAGCAGAAGAACCCCAACGAACCCGAGTTCCATCAGGCAGCTACGGAGATTCTCAACGGTCTCCGTCCCGTCGTTGCCAAACACCCCGAGTACGAGAAGGCGGCGCTTCTGGAGCGCTTTGTCGAGCCCGAGCGCGTGATCATGTTCCGCGTGCCGTGGGTGGACGATGCGGGAAAGGTACACGTCAACAAGGGTTACCGCGTGCAGTTCAACAGTGCGATCGGCCCTTACAAGGGCGGGCTGCGTTTCCACCCGTCCGTCAATCTTTCCATCATCAAGTTCCTCGGGCTGGAGCAGATCCTCAAAAACAGCCTCACGGGTCTGCCCATCGGCGGCGGCAAGGGCGGCAGCGATTTCGACCCCAAGGGCAAGAGCGATAACGAGATCATGAAGTTCTGCCAGAGCTTCATGACGGAGCTTCAGCGCCACATCGGGCAGGATACCGACGTCCCCGCAGGCGATATCGGCGTCGGCGGCAGAGAGATCGGCTTCCTCTTCGGGCAGTACAAGCGCATCCGCGACGAGCACGTCGGCGTGCTCACGGGCAGAGGGCTCTCCTACGGCGGCAGCCTTGTGCGCACCGAGGCGACGGGCTACGGGCTTGTGTACATCACCGCCGAGGCGCTCAAGGCGCGCGGCGACAGCTTCGAGGGCAAAACGGTCGTCGTCTCCGGCTCGGGCAACGTTGCGATCTACGCAACGGAGAAGGCGCAGCAGCTCGGCGCAAAGGTCGTCGCGTTGTACGATTCCAACGGCTATATCTACGATAAAGAGGGCATCAAGCTCGACGTCGTCAAGCAGATCAAGGAAGTGGAGCGCGCGCGCATCAAGGTATATGCGGAGCGCGTGAAGGGCGCCGAATACCACGAGGGCTGCAAAGGGATCTGGACGATCCCCTGCGACATCGCACTTCCCTGCGCGACGCAGAACGAGATCGACGGAGAGTCCGCGCGCATCCTCGTCAAGAACGGCGTGAAGTATGTTGCAGAGGGCGCGAACATGCCCACCAACCTCGAGGGCATCGAGGTGTTCCAGAAGGCGGGCGTCGTGTTCCTTCCCGCAAAGGCGGCAAACGCCGGCGGCGTTGCGACGAGCGCGCTCGAGATGGCGCAGTCGAGCGGCAGGCTCTTCTGGACGTTCGAGGAAGTGGACAAAAAGCTCCAGAACATCATGGTCAACATCTACCACAATATGGACGCCGCCGCGAAGGAATACGGCTGCGAGGGCGATTATGTTGCGGGCGCGAACATTGCGGGCTTCATCAAGGTCGCAAACGCGATGATGGCTCACGGCATCGTATAAACCGGAAATTCAAAAACAGGGCGCACGAGCGCCCTGTTTTTTTTGCCGCCTGCCCTGCAAATCGGAAAAACCCCCGCGCTCGAATGCGCGGGGGCTTTATGTTCAGGAGCGTTTTTCGCCGTCGTCGTCCGCTTTTTCCGCCTTCTCGGATTTGTCGGACTTTTCGGGCTTTTCCGATTTTTCCGTCTTTTCCGTTTTCTCGGATTTTTCGTCCTCTTCTTCGGAGCGCTTGGTCTTTTTGGCTTTTTTCCCGTTCTCTTCCTCGCTCTCCGTCTGCGGCTTCGGCTTTTTGGTAACGCGCATCTTTTCGATGCGGTGCTCCGCCACGCGCAGAACTTCCACCTTCACATAGTCGTCCTCCGCCTCGGCGGTGGCGCCGTCGTCGGGAACCTCGCCCAGCATCTTGCATACATAGCCGCCGAACGTCTCGTAGTCGTTCTCTTCCTCTTCGGGGAAACGCAGTTCCATTGCCTCCACAACTTCGTCGAAGGGCGCGAGGCCGTTGATCTCCCAGGTGTCGTCGTCGAGTTTTTTGATCTCGTAATCGAGCTGTTCGCCTTTTTCGTTGAGATCGCCCACGAGGAGCTCGATCAGATCGTGCAGGGTGATGATGCCGTTGATGCCGCCGTATTCGTCGAGTACGACCGCGAAGTATTCGCGCGTCGTCTTCATGCGGTAGAACAGATCGTCCGCCTGCATGGTCTCGGCGATGAACATGGGGGAGAAGATCGCCTGCTTTTTCACGTTCTCGCGCGATTTGTCGTCGAGGCGGAAATAGATCTTGGTGTTCAGGATCCCCGTCACGTCGTCGGTATCCTTGCCGCAGACGGGGTAGAAGGTGTGGTTGCTCTTTCTGATGGTATCTTCCCACACAGACATATCGTCGCGTTCGAAGAGGAAGTCCACGTCTTTGCGGTGCGTGCAGACTTCGCCCACGTCGTTTTCCTTGAATTCGAAGATGTTCTGAATAAATTCGTTTTCCTTCTCGTCGATGGAGCCTTTTTCGCTGCCCGCCTCCGCCATGAGCATGATCTCCTCTTCGGTGACCTCTTCGCCCTCGTCTTCGGGCTTGATGCCGAACATGCGCAGGATGCCGTTCGAAGAGACGGTGAGGAGCCACACCAGGGGCGCGAACGCGTACGAGACGAACGTGAGGATCCCCGAGAGCCCGCACGAGAGCTTTTCCGCATTGCGCATGGCGATGCGTTTCGGCACGAGTTCGCCGAACACGATGCTGAAATACGAGAGGAGGAGAGTGATAAAGATGAGGCAGAGCGTTTCGATCACGTTCAGGTTGATCTTCCAGCCGGCGTTATAGAGCGCGAGCGCCAGCGGTTCGGCAAAGTTGTCCGCCGCAAAGGCGCTGCCGAGGAGCGAGGCGAGGGTGATCGCCACCTGTATGGTGGAGAGGAAGCGCGAGGGCATCTCCGTAAGGCGTATGATGCGCTTTGCGCGTTTGTTGCCGTCTTCGGCAAGTTTTTCCATCTTGGTACGGTTGACGGAGATGACTGCGATCTCCGCGCTTGCAAAGATGGCGTTCAGAGCGATAAGGACGACCTGCAAAACAAGTGCAAGGGCTATGTCGCCGCCGTTCATAAATGATAGTTCAGCATATTGCGCCGTCGGCGCATTTGATGGAACCGGAAAATGTGGAATGGTATTTCTTTCCGGTTTTTTACAACACAAAAAACATAACCCGTTCCCGCCTTAGCGGCAAGACAAGTTATGTTCCCAAAAGTCATATAAAATTCCGCGATCGTCGCGGCACGCTGCTTTCGCTGCCGTCCACTATGCTGAGTTCCTCCTATACAAATATCATATCATGCCGCGGGGCGGCTTGTCAAGCGTTCTGTGAAAATATTTTTCCGGGCGTATTTCCGGCAGGATTTTCGCCGCGGCATGGAATATCCGCGCTGCCGCGGCGCATACTCAAATATGAGGCGGCATATACGGAATATCGTATGCAAGGAGAATCATGAAAAAGAAAGAGAAGAACGGGAACGAATACGCGCACAATCCGGGCTATTGCATGATCCGTCCCGAGGCGGACGAAGAGGACGACGTCGTATCGACGGGGCAGAGCTGACGGCATGTCAATTTCGGACAGATTTTGAATAAAAAAGAAAAATGTCATGCCAAACGGCGCATTTGCGTGCATGAAATATAAAGCGATGGGCAAATGTTTGTCAAATTTTGTCGAATGATAGCGGGAAATTTCGCAAAATGTTTGACAGCGCAGGAAAAATCGGATATAATGAGACATGTTCCAAGGGGGACGGACAGGTTTTCGCGCCGTCCGGTTTAAGGAGGCTATTATGGAAGAAGAGAGCGGGATCACCTTCGGCGAGATCCTTCACCTCATCAAAAAGCGCGTCTGGTGGATCCTGGGCATCTCTGTGATCGTCGCCATTATCGCGGCGCTCGCGGTCGGTTTGGTATTCAACCGCGGGAAGAACGACTATACGCTGACGTTCATCGTCGATTTCCCCGGCGTCGAAAACAACGAGTATCCTGACGGCACGTCCTTCAACTACGAGGAGATCGTCTATTCCGATCAGCTCGAGGCGGCGAAGGCGTCGAACGAGAGCTTTTCCGAGATCGATACTGCCAAAATGGCTGCGGGGGATATCACCCTCGTCGCCGAGACGCGGGAAGTGACGAACGGAACGACCACGACGACGGAAAATACGGGCTCCTACACGATCACCGTATCCAGCGCATATTTCACCGATGAAGATCAGGCGACCGCGTTTCTCCGCGCCGTGCTCGATCAGACGATCGCGCGCGTCAACGAGATCGCGGCAGGGATGGATTTCACGGCAAATCTTTCCGACTATACCGCGGCGTCCACTTACGACGCGCAGCTCACCGCGCTCCGCAATCAGCAGACCTTCCTGCTTGCGCGGTACGATGAGCTCATCGCAACCGGAAAGTACGACAGTTTCACTTACGACGGAAAGTCACTGAGCACCCTGCGTGCAGAGACGGCGGGCGGCATCGAAACCAGACTTTCGGCTCTCGAGACCGATCTTGCGAACAACCATTATCTGCTCGATCAGAGCCTCGTCGAAACGGTGCTTGTCAATATCCGCTCCCTGCAGCGGGAGAAGGCGCAAAACGAGCAGTCGATCGCAGCCCTTCAGGAGGCCTGCGCCGAGTTCCTTGCCCAGATCAACGATTCCGGTTCGGGCGACGGGAGCAGCGGGTCTGCGCAGATCATAGAATCGCTCGCCTCGTTTACCAGCCGTATCGCCACGCTGCAGGAAAGCAACGCGAAGATCGATTTCCAGATCACCGAGCTGTATGAGTCCA
Source organism: uncultured Clostridia bacterium (assembly GCA_944367465.1). Classification (GTDB taxonomy): domain Bacteria; phylum Bacillota; class Clostridia; order Christensenellales; family Borkfalkiaceae; genus Gallimonas. Next base: position 14,812 of record CALVWO010000026.1, on the reverse strand, counting down.
TCGGCTATCAGGATACGGATTCCAACGGGGTCTGGGAGGCGCCTGCGGAGACTACTACGCCCGACGATAAGCAGTTCAAAGAGGCGGTCGAGGCGCTCCGTACCACGATCTCCGAAAATACCACAACGGCGAAGAATGCGATCGTCGCGCTCTATGAAGCGGAATCCGAGATCGTATACCGTCAGAGCGGGGTTGCCGTCATCGACAACGGCACCAACGTCATCCTCGTTACGGTTGCCGGATTTATCGTGGCATTCCTGCTTGCGTGCATCATCTTCTGCGCGGCGGATTATCCCGCATATAAGAAGGCGCGCGACGCAAAAGCCGCCGAAGAGACGGCGCTGCCTGCCGAAGCGCTTGCCGAGGCTGCAGCCGCGGAAGATAAGAACGACGAAGAATAAGTATTCAGAATACGATATGCGCCCGCTGCATGGTTGCAGCGGGCGCAGTTTTTTCAATGATTGCTCCCCCGAGGGGACGGGGCGGTCGCTTGCGCCGACCGTACAGCGGGAGGTCGGGCGGCGGGGCAGCCCGGCGCCCGCGGCGCGTCAAACGTTAAAGCGGAACAGAACGACGTCGCCGTCTTTCATCACATAGTCCTTGCCCTCGGAGCGCACCTTGCCTTTTTCGCGCGCGCCGGCAAGTCCGCCGCATTCCAGGAGCGTCTGCCACTCCACGACCTCGGCGCGGATGAAGCCCTTTTCAAAGTCGGTGTGGATCTTTCCCGCCGCCTGCGGCGCCTTGGTGCCGTTCACGATCGTCCATGCGCGCGTCTCTTTTTCGCCCGCAGTGAGGTAGGAGATGAGTCCGAGGAGCTTATACGACGCCTTGATGAGCTTGGAGAGCCCGCTCTCCGTGAGCCCGAAGTCCTCCAAAAACATCGCCTGCTCTTCGGGGCTGAGCTGAGAGAGCTCCTCCTCCGTCTTGGCGCACACGACGATGACCTCCGCTCCGTGCTTTGCGGCGTATTCCTTTACTTTTACGACGAGGGGGATATCCTCCTCTCCCGCGCCCATATCCTTTTCCGAGATGTTCGCGCAGTAGATGACGGGTTTGGAGGAGAGCAGGAACAGGTTGTCGAGCATCTCTTTCTCCTCGTCGGTCACAGCGAGAGAGTTGGCGGGCTTTTCCTCTTCAAGGTGCGCGAGTAGTTTTTGCAGGAAGGCAAACTCTGCCGCCGCGTTCTTATCCGAACCGCCGCGCGCGGCGTTCTTGATGCGGTCGATGCGCTTCTGCACCGCCTCGATGTCCGCAAGAATGAGTTCGAGGTTGATCGTCTCGATGTCGCGGACGGGATCGACGGTATTCTCCACGTGCGTCACGTTTTCATCCTCGAAACAGCGCACGACATGTACGATGGCGTCCACTTCGCGGATGTGCGAGAGGAATTTGTTGCCGAGTCCTTCGCCGCGGCTCGCGCCCTTCACGAGCCCCGCAATATCGACGAATTCGATCACGGCGGGGGTAACTTTCTTGCTCTGGTAGAGCGCGGCGAGTTTTTCGAGCCGTTCATCCGGCACGGCGACGACGCCCACATTGGGTTCGATGGTGCAGAAAGGGTAGTTCGCTGCGTCCGCACCTGCGTGCGTGATGGCATTGAACAGGGTGGATTTTCCGACGTTCGGAAGTCCGACAACGCCTAATTTCATAAAAGTGCTCCTCTGTGTTTTCACATGTTTCCGCGTCGGCGGAAACGGGTCTGATCGCAATTATTATACTTGATTTCTGTAAAACACGCAAATCTTTCGATTGCCATTTGTACAATTTTGTGGTAGAATAATTCACGAAAATATTATTCGAACAGGTCGCATTATGGATTACAGACAGTATATTGCCGGGAAGATCAACGTAGAGGGAGTGAGCAGCGAGGAGATCGCCTCCCTGCTTGCCGTCCCGCCCGATTCCGCGATGGGCGATTTCGCGCTGCCCTGCTTCCGCTTTGCAAAGGCGCTCCGGAAGAGCCCCGTCCTCATTGCGGAAACGCTTGCAAAGGAGATCGCGCCCGACGGCGTGATCGCAGAAGTCTCTGCGCTCAACGGCTATCTCAATTTCAAAGTCAATAAGGAAGGGCTTGCCGCCGACGTGCTCGCCCGCATCGCGCGCGAGGGGAGGCAGTACGGCGCGTCCGACGAGGGCGCAGGCAAAACGGTGTGCATCGACTATTCCTCGGTGAATATCGCCAAACCTTTCCACATCGGACATCTCTCCACAACGGTACTGGGCGGCGCGCTCTACCGCATCTTCAATTTCCTCGGCTACAAGGCGGTGGGAATCAACCACCTCGGCGATTATGGCACGCAGTTCGGCAAGCTCATCTCCGCGTACAAGCGCTGGGGCAATCGTGAAGAGGTCGAAAAGGGCGGCATCCACGCCGTGAACGCGCTCTATGTCCGTTTCAACGAGGAGGCGGACGAGGCGATGGAGGCGGAGGCGCGCGAGTATTTCCGCCTCATCGAGAGCGGCGACAAGGAGGCGAATGACCTGTTCGAGTGGTTCAAGTCTCTCACGCTCGCCTACGTCGAGAAGATCTACGACCGCCTGCACATCAAATTCGACAGCTACGCCGGCGAGCGCTTTTATACCGATAAGATGGCGCCCGTCGTCGAGGAGCTCAAAAAGAAGGGGCTCCTGAAAGAGAGCAACGGGGCGCAGATTGTCGATCTCGAGCCGTACGGCATGCCGCCCTGCCTCATCCTGCGGTCGGACGGCGCCTCGCTGTACGCCACGCGCGACCTTGCCGCCGCGATCTACCGCAAGAACACATACGATTTTTACAAGTGCCTGTACGTCGTCGCCTATCAGCAGAACCTGCACTTTAAGCAGGTGTTCAAGGTTCTGGAACTCATGGGCTACGAGTGGGCGAAAGACCTGGTGCACGTCGCTTACGGCATGGTCTCGCTGGAGGACGGCGCCATGTCTACCCGCAAAGGCAAGGTCGTGTGGCTGGAAGACGTCATTTCCCGCTGTGTGGAGAAGGCGCGCGTCATTCTTGAAGAGAAGAATCCCGCGCTCGAAAATAAGGACGCCGTCGCCGAGACGGTGGGCGTGGGCGCCGTCGTGTTCGGCGCGCTCTATAACAACAAGATCAAAGATATCGTATTTTCCTACGATAAGGCGCTCAATTTCGACGGCGAAACGAGCGTATACGTGCAGTATACCTGCGCCCGCGCCGCGTCCGTGCTCACGAAGGCGGCTGCGGAGGGGATCGCGTTCGGCGACGCCGCGGAGGGGACTCCGTGCGCGCAGGAGGCGGAACTTCTGAAGGCGCTCTCCGATTTTCCCGCAACGGTGCACGAGGCGGCGGAAAAATACGAGCCCTCCTTCGTGGCGCGCTGGTGCGTGGATACGGCGAAACTCTTCAACAAATTTTACTTCGATTGCAAGATCCTGCAGGCGGAGGCGGATGTCCGCGCGTTCCGCCTTGCGCTCACCAAAGCGACGCTCACCGCGTTGACGAACGGACTGGAGCTCCTCGGGATCGGCGTTCCGGAGAAAATGTAAAATGGTTCACGAAATTCTTTTCGAACTGACGAAAAGAATTTCCGTGATTTTAAGAGACAACCCATTGCACAGCATAAATGCCTGACAATGTGTTTTCTCTCGCCGCCGCTGTTTTCGCAACAGTATAGCACGCGGCGGCTCACTCTTTCGCCGTAAGTCGCAAGCAACAAATTGAGGGCGCTGGCGGAAGGTTGAGCGGCGCGTTATGCGCATCACCGCAGTGCGGTGTGCGCGCGGCGCGAAATGAGTTTTTTGCCATTGTCGGCAAAAAACGTGCCCGTCCGACGCGAAGCGGCGCACGAGCGCAGTCGAAGTAACGCAAGGTCTACTTGCGTGAGACCCTTCCTTGCGCGAGAATTTTATAACGGTGCAACTTTCCCGCAAACGATCGACTCGCCGCGATAAGATACAAATTTTTAATATTTCATTTCCGCATTATGATAAAAGCAGTTTTATTTGATCTGGACGGTACGCTTCTGGATACCGTTCCCGATATTCAGGCATGCGTGAACGATATGCTCCGCCGCCACGGCTATCCCGAAATCGACTATGCGCAGACATGCGCCTATGTGGGCGACGGGGCGAAAATGCTCATCGAACGCGCGCTCCCGAAGGGCGCGCCCGATCTCGATGCGTGCTACGAAGATTTCCGTACGCACTTCGCCGCGAGCCGCAACGAGCTCACCCGCCTCTATCCCGATGAGACCGAAGTACTCTCCGCGATCAGGGCGCGGGGGCTGAAAGTGGGGGTCGTCACGAACAAGCCGCAGGACGCCGCGGAGAATGTGCTCGGTCAGTTTTTCCCCAAAGATTATTTCGACTTTGTGGGCGGCGACAGCGGCATGTTTCCCTGCAAGCCCGATCCCTCGCTCGCACGCTATGCGGCGCTCTCCATGCGCCTCGCGCCCGCCGAATGCGCGTTTGTCGGCGACGGCGAAACGGACGCCCGCGTCGCCCGCAATGCGGGGATGTGCGGGATCTCCGCTCTGTGGGGTTACCGCACGCGCAAACAGCTCGAAGAGGCAGGCGCAACCAGGTTTGCCGCATCTTTCAGGGAGCTCCAAAAAATTCTTGAAAAAATTTGATCAAAAACTATTGATATTCAGTCTCATTTGTGCTATAATACAATTACAAAAGTTCCGGAAGGAATAATAGAAAAAATAAGGAGAAAAGATTTATGAAGAGATGTGCTGTTTGCGGCGAGATCGTCGCGGATGATGTGATGGAGTGCCCCGTCTGCCATGCGAAAAAGTTTGTTCCCATCGAGGAGGCAAAGTTCGCGTGCGAGCATCACGTCGGCGACGGCGTCGTAGAGGATAAGGAAGTTATGGAAGGTCTCCGCGCAAACTTCGCGGGCGAGTGCACCGAGGTCGGTATGTACCTTGCGATGGCGCGCGTTGCTGAGCGCGAGGGCTATCCCGAGATCGCCGAGGCTTACAAGCGCTATGCCTTCGAAGAGGCAGAGCACGCATCCAAGTTCGCGGAACTGCTCGGCGAGGTCGTCACCGATTCCACCAAGAAGAACCTCGAGATGCGCGCAGCCGCCGAGGCGGGCGCATGCGAAGGCAAGCTCAACCTTGCAAAGCGCGCGAAGGAGCTCGGCTACGACGCCATTCACGATACCGTGCACGAAATGGCGAAGGATGAGGCTCGCCACGGCGCAGGCTTCAAGGGACTTCTCAAGAGATACTTCAACTGAAACGTATAAAGGCGGACCCGGCGCATGCCGGGTCTCTTTTTTTCGGGCGGTCGCGGAGGACGCGCTGTCTGCGCCGTATGCTGCCGTTCCGTCCGTTTTTTCCGCATACTTTCCCGCCGTCTGCGCAAACTGCGTGTACAGGAGGGAAGTATGGTATTTTTCAATATCGTTTCGTACATTCTCGTGCTCCTCGGGGCGCTCAACTGGGGAATGTTCGGCATCTTTGATTTCAACCTCGTCTCGGCGATCTTCATGGGGCCGAGGAGCGTCGGTTCGATCATCGTCTACTGTCTCATTGCGGCGGCTGCGATCTGGCTCATCATCTCGCCCATCATCACCAACGGGATGCTCAAGCTGCGCGGCGACCGCGTAGCGCGCGAAGTCAAACAATCCTGATCGAATGCGGAAAGGGGAATAAACGCACTCCTTTCCGCATTTTTTAATGGGGGAGGGAATATGCGTTTGACGGAGTGCGGCAGGGGCGCGCGGGTGCGCGTCGGAAGCATACATACCGGGGAGGCGCTCGTACAGCGGCTGAGAGCGCTCGGGCTCTTTGCCGGCGAATATGCCGAGGTGCTGCGTATCTCCCCGCGCAGGAAGGTCTGGTATCTCGCAACGGTGTGCTCCACTTTTGCCGTCGGCGCCGAAATCGCCGCGCAGGTAGAGGTTTTTGTATGAAAGTGCTGCTTGTGGGAAACCCGAACGCGGGCAAGAGCACCCTCTTCAACGCGCTCAGCGGCGGACATGCCAAGGTGGGGAACTGGCACGGCGTCACGGTGGGCGCGCTGGAGAAGGAGACGACGCTCGGCGGGAGAAGAGTTACGCTCGTCGACCTGCCCGGGATCTATGCGGCGCAGGGCATGAGCATGGAGGAGAAGGGCGCGCGCGATTATCTCGCCGCGCATCCCGTTTCGCCCGTGCTCTTTGTGTGCGAGTGCGGCGCGCTTGCGCGATGTCTGCCCCTGCTGTTCGCGCTCGCAGAGGGGCGCCGTACGATGCTCGTACTCACCAAGGCGCGCCGTTTTTACGCAAAGGGGGGCGTGCTGAACGCCGCGCTCCTCGGGCGGCGCCTCGGGATCCCCGTCGTCTCTGCGGAGGGGCTGGGCGGAAGCGCTCTCCGGCGCGAGGCGGCGCGCGTGCTCACCGCGCCCGTGCTCACGGCGCGCTTCGTCTCGCTCGAGGGCGTTTTTTCACCCGCGCGGACGGGGTTTTCGCGCGCGGACGCGCTCTTCACCAACGTGTGGTTTGCGCTTCCCTTCTTTTTCCTGCTACTTGCGGCGGCATTTTATCTCACTTTCGCGCCCTCCTCGCCGGGCGATCTCATGAAGTGCGGCGTGGAATTTCTCTTTACGGATATCCTGGCGGCGCGCGCCCGCGGCATTTCCTCGCCCGTTGCAAGGAGTCTGCTCGCCGAAGGGCTGCTGCCCGGCGTCGGCGGGGTGCTGAGTTTTCTGCCGCAGATCGCGCTGCTCTTTGCGTTCCTCATCGTCATGGAAGAGAGCGGGCTGCTCTCCCGCCTCGCCTGCCTTACGGACGGCGCCTTCGCCGCGATCGGGCTGAACGGACGGGCGGTCTTTTCCATTGTGATGGGGTTCGGCTGTACCGCCGCCGCCATTTTAACGACGCGCGGGCTCGATGACCGTCGCGTACAGCGCCGCACCATCCTGTGCCTGCCGTATATTCCGTGCAGTGCAAAACTGCCCGTGTATCTCACGCTGGCGGCGTCCTTTTTCCGCAATCCTTTTTTCGGCGTCCTGCTCCTGTATGCGCTCGGCGTCGCGCTTTCGCTCTGCGTTGCTCTGCTCACAAAGGGGAAGGGGCGCGCTCCCTTTCTGCTCGAACTCGCGCCTCTGCAGATCCCGCGCCCGATTTTCGTGTGCAAAGCCTTGCTCTTTCAGATAAAACAGTTTATAATAAAGGTGGCGACCGTCATCCTCGCCTTTTTCCTCGCAAGCTGGCTGCTTTCCTCCTTCGATTGGAACTTTCATCTGTGCGGGGTGGAAGAGAGCATGCTCGCCTCCGTCTGCGGAGGATTCCGGTGGCTGTTTGCGCCCGTCGGCATGGCGGACTGGCGCATCGCGTACGCGGCGCTCGCAGGGCTCATCGCAAAGGAGAACGTCGCGGGGGCGATCGCGCTCTTCTACGGCACCTTTCCGTACGGCGCGGCGAGCGCTTTCGCCTTTGCCGTGTTCGTGCTCGCCTGTTCGCCCTGCGTTTCGGCGATCGCGGCGTCCGCGCATGAGCAGGGCTGGCGTCGCGCGGTGCTCTGTGCGCTGGTACAGACGGGTACGGCGCTCGTTCTGTGCTATCTCGCCTATTATCTCTGGCGGGGCGGTGCCGCGCTGCTGCCGTTCGCAGCCGCGCCCGTCGCCGCATATCTCATCATAAGGAACACGTATGAAAGAGTTCATCGTCCGCGAAGACGCAACGCTGCGGACATTCACCGATAATACCTGCGCGCAGGCGTCCTTCTGTTTCCGCGCGCTCCTGAAGGCGCGCGAGATCCGCGTGAACGGCGTGCGCGTCTCGGCGGACGTGCCGCTCCGGAAGGGGGACGTCGTTCGCTATTTTCTCACGCCGGGGCAGGAGCGCCGCACGGGTTTTTCCGTTGTTTTCGAAGATGAAAACGTGATCGTGGCGGATAAGGAGAGCGGAGTGAATTCCGAGGCGGTGTTTTCCGCGCTCTCCGCGCGCCGCGAAACGTATTTCATCCATCGGCTCGACCGCAACACCGCGGGTCTCCTCATCTTTGCCGGAAGCGCCGCCGCCGAGGAGGAACTGCTTGCGGCATTCCGCGAGCGCCGCGCGGAAAAGATCTATCTCGCCCGCGTCGTCGGCTGTCCGAAGGAGAATCACGCCGTCTGCACGGCGTATCTGAGCAAGAATGCGGACGCCGCGCGCGTGCGCATTTCTCCGAAGCCCGTCGGGGAGAAGATCGTCACCGAATACGAGGTGCTCGAGGAGGGGGAAACCTCTCTCCTCAAAGTCACGCTCCACACGGGCAGGACGCATCAGATCCGTGCGCATCTTGCACACCTCGGCTATCCCGTCGTCGGCGACGAAAAGTACGGGAACGAGGCGTTCAACCGCGCGCATCACGCCGCGCGCCAGAGGCTCGTTGCAAAGCATCTCACGCTCGGCGGCTGTACGGGCGTCCTCGCTTACCTGAACGGGCGCACGTTCTCTTCGGAGCGGGAGGTGTAACATGATTTTACAGACGGAGCGGCTGTATCTGCGCAGGCTCACGCCCGACGATCGCGCGGCGCTCTGCGAGACGCTGCAGGATAAGGAGGCGATGTACGCCTACGAGCACGCCTTTTCGGATGAAGAGGCGGACGAGTGGCTCGCGCGGCAGCTCGCGCGGTATGAGAAGGACGGATTCGGGCTGTGGGCGGTCATCCGCAAGTCGGACGGCGCCTTTCTCGGGCAGTGCGGCATTACCATGCAGGATGTCCGCGGCGAGCGCGTTCCCGAGATCGGCTATCTTTTCGCGCGCAGGTACTGGCACAACGGCTATGCGACCGAGGCGGCGCGCGCCTGCAAACAGTATGCGTTTGAAACGCTGGGACTGCCCGCGGTGTATTCCATCATCCGCGAGAACAATCTCCCTTCCCGCCGTGTGGCGGAGCGCAACGGGATGCGCGTCGTCGATACGCTCGTAAAGCATTATTACGGGTTCGTGATGCCGCACCTCGTTTATCGGGTCGAAAAGCAGATCCGCGCCTTCACTGCGCCGGAATAGATCCGCGCTTTCACGCCGCGCAAAAATTTTTAAAAAATTTACCGCCGATCGCTTGACGGCGGTCTCTTTTTGTGGTAATATATGAACACTTATTCATATACTAATAAGCGAGGTCATCCATGACGAACTGCAATCACGAAGAAGAACACGCCTTCGCCGCGGCGCGCGCGAAGATGAATATGCCGAAAGAGGAGGAGATCGTCTCGCTCTCGACGGCGTTCAAGGCGATCTCCGAGCCCAGCCGTCTCAAGATCCTGTTTGCCCTGCGGCAGGGGGAGATGTGCGTATTTCACATTACGGAGGCGGTCGGGAGCACGCAGAGCGCCGTTTCGCACCAGCTCCGCATCCTGCGCGACAACCACGTCATAAAGGCGCGGCGCGACGGGCAGAACGTCGTCTATTCGCTTGCCGACGCACACGTGATGGCGCTCCTGTCGCTCGCATGCGAGCATCTCAACTGTAAATTCTGAGGAGGATCCCATGAAACGTACCATACGCATCCGCAATCTCGACTGCGCCGCCTGCGCGGCGGAGCTGCAGGAGGAGCTGGAGGCGATCGAAGGTCTCTCCGAAGTCTCCGTCGATTTTGTCACGCAGCGCGTTTCTCTCTGCCACGAGGGGGACGCCGCGCTCGAAAAGGCGCTCTATTCCATCTCGCATTTCGAAGAAGTGGAGATCGTGGACGGCTCCGCGCCTCAGAAAAAGGAGCGCCACCTCAAGGAACTCATTTCCATTGCCGTCTCGCTCGTCTTCTTTATCCCGGCGCTCGTGCTCGATCTCGCCTCGATCGGGAGCGGGTGGATCGCGTTCGGGCTGTATCTCGCCGCCTTCGCCGCCACGGGCTGGTCGGTCGTCGCCGCCGTCGTCAGAAACGTGCCGCGCGCCTTTCAGGGCGGATTTCATCCGGGGGTCTTTCTCGATGAAAATCTTCTGATGCTCATTGCCGCCGTCGGCGCGTTCGCCATCGGGCAGAACATGGAGGGCGCCGTCGTCATGCTTCTGTATCAGATCGGCGAATATCTGCAGGGGCTCGCCGTCGGCTCCTCGCGCGGGGCGATCACCCGGCTCATGTCGCTCAAAAGCGACAGCGCCATCCTTCTGGAGGAGGACGGCCAGCGCGAAGTGCACCCCGACGAACTCTCCGCAGGCGACACCGTCCTCATCCGCAAAGGGGATAAGGTCCCCGTGGACTGCCGTCTGCTCGAGGGCGAAACGTCGCTCGATACCAAGTCTATGACGGGCGAAAGCTATCTCAAAGAGGTGCGCGCGGGCGAGGAGATGCTCTCGGGCTGTATCAACGAGGGCAATGCGGTGCGCGCCGAAGTCGTGCGCCCCGCCTCCGAGAGCGCCGTCGCCAAAATCCTGGAGCTCGTCGAGAATTCCGCCTCGCAGAAGGCGAAACCCGAAAAGTTCATCACGAAGTTTTCGCGTTACTATACGCCGGTCGTGGTGCTCATCGCCGTCATCGTGGCGCTCGTGCCGCCCCTCTTTCAGAACTACAACTTTTCGGAGTGGATCGTACCCGCGCTCAACTTCCTCGTCATATCCTGTCCGTGCGCGCTCATCATCTCCGTGCCGCTCACCTATTTTTCGGGGGTCGGAACGCTGGCGCGCTGCGGCGTGCTCGCAAAGGGCGCCGTCTATCTCGACGGGCTCGCCTCCGTCAAAGTCGCCGCGTTCGACAAGACCGGCACTCTCACCGAGGGAAAGTTCTCCGTCGGTGCGGTGCACGGCGATCCGCGCGCAACGCAGCTCGCCTCGGCCCTGGAAAAGGCGTCGTCGCACCCGCTCGCACAGGCGTTCGAGGGCGTCCCTTCGCCTGCCGCATCTGCGGTGGAGGAGATCTCCGGCAGAGGGCTCGCGGGCGTCGTGGAAGGGAAGCGCGTGCTCGCAGGCAGTTACAGGTTCATGTGCGAACAGGGCGTTCCCTGCGAGGAGAGGCAGAGCGCTGCCGTGCTCGTGTATGTCGCCGAAGAGGGGAAACCCGTCGGCGTCGTGGAGATCGAGGATCGTATCCGTCCCGAGGCAAAAACAGCGCTCGCCGCGCTCAAAAAGGCGGGCGTGGAGGAGATCGCGGTGCTCACAGGCGATACGGAGGCGCGCGCAAAGGCAGCGCTCAGCGATCTGCCCGTAGACGAATTCTGCGCCGGGCTTCTACCCTCCGAAAAACCCGAACGCGCGCAGAAACTCAAAGAGAGGGGCAGGCTCCTCTATGTGGGCGACGGCGTCAACGATACGCCCGTCATGACGGTGAGCGATGTCTCCGTGGCGATGGGCGGGCTGGGGAGCGACGCCGCCATCGAGGCGAGCGATTTCGTGCTCGCGTCCGACAATCTGAACGCGCTCCCCAAGGCGGTCAAAGGCGCGAAAAAGACGCGGAAGATCGTCGTCGAGAACATCGTTTTTTCCATCGCGGTCAAGATCGCGCTCATGGTTCTTTCCCTTGCGGTCGGTCTGCCGCTCTGGATCGCCGTGCTCGGCGATACGGGCGTGATGCTCCTCGCCGTGCTCAATTCCATGCGCATGCGCGCAAAGATCAGATAGACGCAAAAAACGGAAGGGCGCCCCGTACGGGGCGCTCTTTTCCTGTAAAAAAATGCGATCTTCTCTTGCCATGCGGGTGCATTTCGTGGTATAATCCGGGTATGAAAGATATTCAGACCATGAAAGAACTCATCGACTGCGCCATGAAACGCGCAGACTGCGACCTCGTCATCCGCAACGCCCGTATTTTCAACGTATTCACGGGGGAGACCGAGGACGGCGAGATCGCCGTCAAAAACGGCGTCATCGTCGGCATCGGCATGGGATACCGCGCCGCGCGTATTTACGACGGCGCCGGCGCTGTCTTCCTGCCCGGATTTATCGACGCACACATTCACGTCGAGAGCACCATGCTCACGCCCGAGGAGTTCGCCCGCCTCGCCGTTCCCCGCGGCACGACGGGCATCGTCGCCGACCCGCACGAGCTCGTCAACGTCTGCGGCGTGGAGGGCGCGGAATACCTCAAAGAGGCGTTCCTGCGCATGCGCGCCGGTGGGGAAGATCCGCTCGACGTGTACCTTCAGCTCCCTTCCTGCGTACCCGCCACGCCTTTCGAGACGAGCGGCGCCGCGCTCGACGCCCGCGCCACGCGGGAGGAACTCTCCCGCAGCGAGTTTTTCGGGCTGGGGGAGATGATGAACTATCCCGCCGTCATCGCGGGGGATGAGGAAGTGCTTGCCAAGCTGGCGGCGGCAAAGGCGGAGAACAAGATCGTGGACGGACACGCGCCCGGGGTCACGGGCGACGCGCTCGACGCATATCTCTGCGCGGGCGTCGCCACCGATCACGAGAGCCTCACGGTCGCGGAGATGCGCGAAAAAGTCGCCCGCGGCATGTATGTGCAGATCCGCTGCGGTTCCTCGGCAAACAACATCGATCAGTGCAAGGATGCCATGACGGCGGAAAATGCCCGCCGTTTCCTGCTTTGCACCGACGACAAGCACGCGCACGATCTTCTGGAACGCGGACATCTCGACGACGCGCTCCACCGTCTTGTGGCGAGCGGCGTCCCCGCGCACTATGCGGTGAACGCGGCAACGCTCAACGTTGCGGAGTGCTATGGCTTAAAGGGACACGGCGCGCTTGCGCCCGGGTATATCGCTGACATGGTGGCGGTCGATTCGCTCACGGCATTCAACGTCCGCGCTGTGTTCAAACGTGGTACTCTCGTGGCGGAGCACGGAAAAGCGCTCTTTGCGGTCGGCGAAAAATATCTTCCGGCAGCCGTCAGGAACACCGTCCGCGTCAAGGACGTCACGCCCGAGGATTTCCGCATCCGCATTTCGGGCGGGAAGGTGCGTGCCATGGCGATCATGCCCTACGGGCTCGTTACGGATGAAGTGATCGTACCCGTGCGCTCCGAAGGCGGCGATATCTCGCTCGCCGGGACAGATCTGAACAAACTTGCCGTCATCGAGCGGCATTTCTCGAGCGGAAACATCGGGCTGGGGCTCGTCAAGGGGTACGGGTTCCGCGGCGGCGCGCTGGGCATCTCCGTCGCGCACGACAGTCACAATCTCGTCATCCTCGGCGATAACAATGCGGCGATGGCGCGCGCGGCGGCGCTTCTGAAAGAGATGGGCGGCGGCATGGCGCTCGTTGGCGATGGGGTCGAGGAGACCTTCCCGCTCGAAGTCGCGGGGCTTGTGAGCGTACGCTCCGCCGAGGAGGTCGCCGCCAACACGGCGCGGCTTTCGGCGATCGCCCGCAGAATGGGCGTCAGGGAGGAGTACGATCCTTTCATGACGCTCGCCTTCCTGGCGCTTCCCGTCATTCCGCACATAAAGCTCACCGACCGCGGACTGTTCAACGTGGATGCCTTTTCCTTTGAGGAGATCGAGCCGTGACGTTCGGACGCGCAAGGGAGGAGGATCTCCCCGCGATCGGGAAAATTCTTGCGGCGGCGCGGGAATATCTCGGCGAACAGGGGCTCGATCAGTGGCAGAAATTCGCGCCGACCGAGGAGGATACGCGCAGGCACTTCGGGCGCGGCGAGCAGTACGTCCTGCGCGACGGCGCGGAGATCGCGGGCGTGTGCGTCGTCGTGCCGCATGAACCCGCTTACGATCATATCGATGGCGCATGGCGGCAGGAGGGCGGCTATCTCGCCATCCACCGCGTGGCAGCGTCGCCGCAGGCGCGCAGGAGAGGCGTTGCCTCGGCGCTGTTTGCGGGGGCGGAAGCGCTCGCGCGGGAACGCGGCGTGCGGGCGCTGCGCATCGATACACACAAAGATAACCTTCCCATGCGCGGCGCGCTCGAAAAAAACGGCTTTATATACTGCGGCACTGTCGTCATCGCCACGGGCGAGCGGCGCGTCGCCTATGAAAAAATTCTTGCGGAGGCAGATATGCAGACCATCGTTGCGGCGACGGGCAACATGCACAAACTCAAAGAGATCAGGGCGATCTTTGCGGATAAGACCATTCTTTCCGAAAGGGAGGCGGGCTTCTCGGGCGAAGTCGAGGAGACGGGCGAAACGTTCGTCGAGAACGCCCTTCTGAAAGCGCGCGCCGTGTGCGCGCAGACGGGGATGCCCGCGCTCGCGGACGACAGCGGCTTGTGCGTGGATGCGCTCGGGGGTGCGCCCGGGGTGCGGAGCGCGCGCTATTCGGGCGGCGGCGACGCGGAAAACCGCGCCCTGCTCCTCAAAAATCTTTCCGGGAAAACGGACCGCCGCGCGCATTTCGCCTGCGCCGTCGCGCTCGTCTTTCCCGACGGCAGAGAGATCACGGCGGAGGGGAGAACGGAGGGGAGCATCCTCGCCGCGGAGCGCGGAGAGAACGGGTTCGGGTACGACAGCCTCTTTTTCAGCGACGACCTTCAGAAGAGTTTCGCCGAGGCGGACGAGGCGGAAAAGAATGCCGTATCCCACCGCGGCAGGGCGCTGAAAGCGCTGGAGGCGAAATTATGAAGACGTTCGTCGTCATCTCCGATTCGCACGGGCGGCGCAAGAACGTGGAAAAGGTCGCGCCGCTCTTTGCGGAAAACGACTTTGTCGTACATCTCGGCGACGGCTCGACCGACCTGCGGGACTTTCTGCGCGAGCATCCCGAAAAGGCGATCATCCTGCGCGGCAACTGCGATTTTTCTTACGGTATGGAGGAATACGTCATCGAGGAAGAGGGCGTGCGCGTTCTGTGCTGTCACGGGCACAAGTACGGCGTAAAAAGCGGTATTGCGCGGCTCGCCGCCCATGCGAAGGAGCGCGACTGTACTGTCGCGCTGTACGGGCACACCCACCGCGCCGCGATCGAGGAGGCCGACGGCGTTCTCTGCGTCAATCCCGGATCCCTCGGTTCGTATACCGACCCGAGCTACTGTTA
>CALVWO010000025.1 GCA_944367465.1 uncultured Clostridia bacterium | reverse complement strand
GCATTGCTTTTTGTCTTGGAGATGCAAGCAAGACAAGGCATGCGAGGAAAAGCCGAGGGAGCTTACTCAAACGTAAGCGACCGAGACTTGCCGCGGCATAATGCCGTGTTGCGCCGCACGATTCCGCTTTGCTTTTGTCTTGGAGATGCAAGCAAGACAAGGCATGCGAGGAAAAGCCGAGGGAGCTTACTCAAACGTAAGTGACCGAGACTTGCCGCAGCATAACGCCGTATTGCGCCGCATATCCGAGGCAAAATATTACGACTTCTTTAAATAATCAATAATAAAACCTTGGATTTCGCCGTCCATGACCGCCTGCACGTCGCCCATTTCGTAGCCTGTGCGGTGATCTTTGACGAGCGTATAGGGGCAGAACACATAGGAGCGGATCTGCGAGCCCCATTCGATCTTCTTCGTCTCGCCCTTGAGCGCGGCTTCCTCCGCCATGCGCTGTTCGATCTGCTTTTCGAGCAGCTTGCTGCGGAGGTATTTGAACGCCATTTCCTTGTTCTGGAGCTGGCTGCGCTCGTTCTGACAGGTGACGACGATACCCGTGGGATAGTGCGTGATGCGGATCGCCGTCTCCGTTTTGTTGACCTTCTGCCCGCCCGCGCCCGACGAACGGTAGACGTCGATGCGGATATCTTCGTCCTTGATCTCGATCTCGTTGTCGTCGTCCACTTCGGGCATGACTTCGACGGAGGCGAACGACGTCTGGCGGCGTTTATTCGCATCGAAAGGCGAGATGCGCACGAGGCGGTGTACGCCGATCTCCGCTTTCAGATACCCGTAGGCATTTTCGCCCTCCACCTTGAAATCGACGGACTTGAGCCCCGCGGAATCGCCGGGAAGGCGGTCGATCTCCGTCACCTTGAACCCGTTCTTTTCGGCATAGCGGCAGTACATGCGGTAGAGCATCTGGCACCAGTCGCATGCCTCGGTGCCGCCTGCGCCCGCATGCAGCGCCATGAGCGCATTTGAATTATCGTACTTGCCGCGCAGGAGCGCGCGGATGCGCATATCCTCGATGTCTTTCTCGGCGGTGGACATCATTTTATCGAGTTCGGGCACGAGTTCCTCTTCGCCCGTCTCCTCGATGAGATCGATGATCTCGCCCGCGTCGTCGAGCGCCTTTCTGCCCTTTTCGTAGGAATTGATCTTGCCCTCGATGGAGGAGATCTCCCTGCCGATCTTCGCGGAGCGGTCGAGATCCTGCCAGACGGCGGGATCTTCCTGCTCGGCTTTCAGTTTTTTGAGCTGTTCGTAGCGGTTGTCGATATCGAGGGCGTACTTTGCCTCCCCGAGCGTCTCTTCCAGGTCCTTGATCTTTAATCTGTAATCGTCTGCTTTAAACATATATTTCCTTACGTTCTGAAAATGAAGTGCCTTCTTTCCGAAAAAGTGTAAAACCCGTTCTATCTACTCGCGCAAGGAGGCTACGCCTCCGCCCGCGCCCCACATTTGCGCATACCTGCGCTCGTCGCGACAAGGCGCATTTTGTGGTCATTCGGCTAAGCCGAACGCCGCACTTTTTACGCCTGTCGCTCCTCTTTACGAAAATCTTTTCTGCAAAAATATTTTCGTGATTGCTGCGGTACATATTTAAAAGAGTGAAGGCGGCGATGTTATATTGTTGCTATCCATCGCCGCCGAGGGAAAACCGCGCGCAAAGCAAAAGCGACCGCGGGGTTTTCCTTTCTCCTCACGGAATTTCTTTTTGTCAGTTCAAAAAGAAATTCGTGAATATCTCAGTACGGTTTCCCGTGGCACTTCTTATACTTCAGTCCGCTGCCACAGGGGCAGGGATCGTTGGGGCCGACCTTCTTCACCTTTTTCATGGTCGCGGGATTGAACTTGTTCTCGCCGCTCGTACGGAGAGAATCGACGTCCACCGCCTTGGGGAGCGCCTCTCCGCCGACGGGCGCGACGTTTTCCGCTCCCTGCTGCACGGCGGGCTCCGTCTGCTCTGCGGGCGCCGCGCCGTTTGCCGCGGGCGGCGCGGGAGGATCGTTCTTTCCGCTGTCCTGACCGCCCTGCTGCGCCTCGGTCTGCGCGTTCTGCGGGATCTGAGCGGGACGGGGCGCAGGACGGGACGGGAAAATGCGCTGCACGGGACGCTGTTCGGCACGGATGGAGCACTTGAGGAGGAAACGGATGGTGCGTTCCTGAATGCGCTCGACCATCTCGTCGAACATCGCGTACCCCTCCTGCTTATAGGCGATGACGGGATCCGTCTGCCCGTAGGCGCGGAGCACGATGCCCTTGCGGAGCTGATCCATCGCGTCGATGTGATCGATCCAGTTGCTGTTGACGAAGGAAAGGAGCACGTCGCGCTCGATGCGCCCGAAGTCCACGACGGGCATCTCTTCCTTGATGCGCGCGATCTTTTCCTCGTAGCACTCCGCCGTCTTTTTGGAGATCTTTTTGAGCGCCACGTCGAGATCCCACTTTTCCAGTTTCTCGCGCGTGACGAAATTGGTGCCTTCGGGCAGGAGATAGCGCTCGAGCGCCGCGTTGAGATCGTCCTCGTTCCATTTTTCGGGCGCGTCGTCGGCATTCACCGTCGCGCGGACGACCCCCTCCACATAGCCGGGGATGTATTTGAGCACCTGCTCGTGCACATTCTCGCCCTTGATGACGCGCATGCGTTCCGCATACATGATGATGCGCTGCTGGTTCATGACGTCGTCGTATTGCAGGACGTTCTTGCGGATCCCGAAGTTCCTGCCCTCGATCTGCTTCTGGGCATACTCGATGAGACGGGTGAGGAGCTTGGATTCGAGACATTCGTCGTCCTCCATCTTGCTCATCGTATAGATGCGCTTCATGCGTTCGCCGCCGAAACGCACCATGAGGTCGTCTTCAAGCGAGATGAAGAACACGGAAACGCCGACGTCGCCCTGACGGCCCGCACGGCCGCGGAGCTGGTTATCGATACGGCGGGATTCATGGCGCTCGGTACCGATGATGCACAGACCGCCCGCCTCGATGACCTTCTTCTTCTCCTCGTCCGTCTGCGCCTTGTATGCGGAATACAACTCATTGTAGCGCTCGCGCACTGCCCTGACGTCCGCCTGATCTTCGCCGAGCTCCACAAAGGAAGTGGCAAGCTCGATCACGTCGTGCTCCACACCCTCTTCGCGGAGGCGTTTCTTTGCTAAATACTCCGCATTGCCGCCGAGGAGGATATCGGTACCGCGCCCCGCCATGTTGGTGGCGATGGTCACGGCGCCCAGACGCCCCGCCTGCGCGACGATCTCCGCCTCGCGCTCGTGGTTCTTTGCGTTGAGGATGTTGTGCTTGACGCCGTTGCGGATGAGCAGACGGGAGATCTCCTCCGACTTATCGACGGAGACGGTACCCACGAGGATGGGCTGCCCTTTCTCGTGCCGCTCGACGATCTCGCGCACGATCGCCTTCTTCTTCCCTTCGACGGTGGAGAAGATCCTGTCGTGCATGTCGTCGCGGCGGACGGGTTTGTTGGTCGGGATCTCGACGACGTCGAGCGAATAGATGGTGCGGAACTCGCCCTCCTCCGTCTTTGCCGTACCCGTCATGCCCGAGAGTTTGCGGTAAAGGCGGAAATAGTTCTGGAAGGTGATGGTCGCAAAGGTCTTGTTCTCCTCGCGCACCTTCACGCCTTCCTTCGCCTCGATCGCCTGATGCAGGCCGTCCGAATAGCGGCGGCCGATCATGAGACGCCCCGTGAACTCGTCGACGATGACGATCTCGCCGTTGTTGATGATGTACTGATCGTTGAGATGGAAGAGCTTGTGCGCCTTGAGCGCCTGCTGGATGTGATGGTTCAAAGAGGCATTGGAGACGTCGGCGATATTTTCCACGCCGAAGTAGCGCTCCGCCTTTTCGGCGCCGAACTCGGTGAGGCGAACCTGCTTTTCCTTGCGCTCAACGACGTAATCCCAGTTGAGCGCCTCTGCCGCCGCGACCTTCTGCGCGCCGGAGCCGCCCTTGCGTCTGCGGGAGGCGTCTTCGAGCTCTTTGAGCTCGTCGTCGTAACCGCCCGTGAGGGTGCGGACGAACTTATCCACCTTCTCGTACAGCGCGGAGGACTGCTCGCCCTTACCCGAGATGATGAGGGGCGTTCTCGCTTCGTCGATGAGGATGGAGTCCACCTCGTCGACGATGGCGAAGTTGAGTTCGCGCTGAACCATGAGTTTGAGGTCGTTTTTCAGATTATCGCGCAGGTAATCGAACCCGAATTCGTTGTTGGTGCCGTAGGTGATGTCGCAGGCATAGGCGGCGCGCTTGGCGTTATCGTCCATGCCGGGTACGACGACGCCGACGGTCAGCCCCATGAATTTGTGAACTTTCCCCATCCACTCCGCGTCGCGGCGGGCGAGGTAGTCGTTGACGGTGACGATATGCACGCCCTTTCCGGCGAGCGCCTCGAGATAGGCGGGAAGCGTGGCGACGAGCGTTTTGCCTTCGCCCGTCTTCATTTCGGCGACGCGCCCCTGGAAGAGACAGATACCGCCGACGATCTGAACATGGAAATGGCGCATCCCGAGCACGCGCCAGCTCGCCTCGCGCAGGACGGCGAACGCATCGTAGAGGATATCGTCGAGCGTCTCGCCCTTTTTGAGGCGTTCTTTCAGGATGCCCGTCTGCGCCTTGAGCTCGGCGTCGGTCATCGGCTGATACTTGGGCGCGAGCGCCTCCACTCTGTCTGCCATCTTGTTCAGCTTTTGCAGGCTCTTGCGGCTGTCGCCGCTCATCAGGTAGCGAATCAATCCCATATAACTTGCTCCGTAGTCAGTCCCCGCGCATACGCGCGGGCGCGACATATAATTTTCTAACCCGTTTATTTTACAATATTTTTCCAAAATCTCAAAGCGATTTTTACCGTTTTTCAAGATTTTCCGAGCCTGCGGCACGATTTCTCACAAACCCGGCACATTTCGACCTCTTTCGCGGCAACCAAAACGCCCGCCGCGGACAAAACGCGGCGGGCGTTTTTGAGGCAGAAGATCGGAGACGGGACTACGGCAGCGCCGGTTCGGGGAACAGGCGCTTTTTCATGAACCCGGCGAGCTGTTCGGGACGCGGCGTACATACGCGCACCGCCCCGAGGCGCAGACAGTCTTCAAGCGAACGCGCGTCCCCCGCGCAGAGCGCGTCGATGCGGAGCCTCCCCGCACCGCCCTCCACGGCGGGAAGCGCATCCTCCGCCCGTACGCACACGCCGTCGGCGCCGCCCTCCGCGGCGGCGCGCACCCCGAGCGCAACCTGCGCGGGAGGCAGCCCGCCGAGCACGAGCAGAACGGACGCCTTTTTTGCAGCGCGGCGGATCGTCTTTACCTCGCGTTTCAGATATGCCGCGCGTCCTTCGGCAAGCGCGCTGCGGCAGGGAAAGAGATAGATCTCCCGCGCGCCCATGCGGACAGCACGCCGCACCTCCGCCCGTTTGACGGCGGGCAGGCTTTCTCCGGTACCGCCGGCAAGACAGATGACGCGCACCCCGCTCGCGCCGAGCAGCTTTTTGGCGAGCGGCACGCGCACGGGCGAGACGAGCACGCCGAAAAACGCGCTTCCTTTCGCCTGCCCACAAAGCGCCTTCAGCGCCGCGTCCGTCAGCTGAGGCGCCGAAGCGTCCGCGACGATCCTTCCGAGGGCGAGCGCGAGCGACGCCCCGTTCCTCCTGTATCCATCCGCCCCCGCCGCGGCGGGGCTCCCGATATGTTCCATCGATACCGAGTTTTTCCCGAAATGCGCTAAAATATTCCTTCAACGGGCATTTTACGACGGCGGCGCCATGATAAAATACAGCCATGAATATCCTTTCCGTGCAAGGTCAGGGCGCGCTGTATACCGTGCTCGTCCTGATCATCGTCATCATCGTCGTACACGGGATAAAACTTGCGCGCATCGGCTACCGCTCGCTCGGGAAAAAACTCCCGCCCGAACCGCCGCCCAAGGAAAAAAACGAACCCGAACCCGTCTATTTCCTCGTCGAGCGCAAAAAAAAGCGCGTGAGATCGGAGTATTCCGAACCCAAGCGCATCAACTTCAAATAAACTCCGGAACGCCCTCTTCCAGCCGCCGCGCCATGCGCAGCGCCGCGCGGAAGTACGGGGCATAGTACGGACAGTCCGCCTTCCCGCTGCGGTTCCCGACGAACACCCACTCGCACAGCTCCGCAAAGAGGAATCCCGCGATCGCCTCGTTGAAAGCTCCCCGCGTGACCGCGTGGCAGGCGGCGCAGGCGTCGTAGTAGCGTGCGAGCGCGTACCCTCTCTGCGCGGGCGTCATGCGGAAGAACGCGCCGTGCGACCTCCCGTGCGCAACGAGCCGCGCGAGCGACGCGGGATAGGGCAGCATACCGCCGTCCTCCCAGTCGATGAACACGGCGCGCCCGCCCGAAACGATGAGGTTGAAGGGAAGCAGATCGTCGTGGCAGAGCGTGCGCGGCAGACGCTCGTACAGCGCGAGATATTCATCGTAATGCTTTTCCAGAAGCGCGGAACCGAGAAAGTCCCTGCGCTTTTTCCGCTGCGCGAAACTCTCCGCAAAGGACAGCCCGATCTCCGCGCGGGATGCGTCCTGCCAGAAGTCGTTCTGCATCTGCGCGAGGGAACCGATCGCCGCGTCCAGCTTGCGGCGCGTGCAGCGCTGCAGGTTCTCCCCCTCGATATATTCCAGAAGCAGGTATTCTCCGTCCGCCCGCACGGCGCTGCCGAAGAGTTTCGGTGCATACCGCCGCGGCGGCGCGAAAAACCCGCGGTACACTTCCGCCTCGTGCGGTTTGGCGCGTTTGAGAATAAAGCGGGCGCCGCCCGCCGACACGTCCCACACGCCCTCGTAAACGCTGCCGTCCTCCTCCCGCAGGCGGGGAGAAAAAACGGGCTCGCCCGCAACGGGCGCGACCCCGCTCCAGATATCCGCAAGCATTCCGTCCATCGGACGCCCCTCCGCGATACTTTCAGTCCTCGTAGCGCTCGATGTTGCGCCCGGAATCCCAGAGGCGTTCAAGATAGTAATAGAGCCTGGACTCCTCGTTGAAGACGTGTACGACGACGTCGCCGTAATCGATGACGCCCCAGCGCCCCTCGCGCAGTCCCTCTTTGCGGACGGGAGAGATCCCCGCCTCTTTTTCGATCTTTTCCTCGACGGCGTCGCCGAGCGCACGCACCTGCGTGGTGCTCCTGCCGCTTGCGATGACGAAGTAACTGCACACGACGGTCTGCTCGTGTACGTCGAGGATCACGATATCCTGCGCCTTCTTCTCCGAGAGCGCCTTTGCGCAGGCTCTTGCAAGTTCATATCCTTCCATCGTAAAAACTCCCTTGTTTTTGGTCTTTTTTGGAGTAGTATGCGTGACATACTACTGTGCAACTTCTGAAATTCAGTCCTTTTGGTGCGCTTTTTCGTATTCGTACGCCTCTTCCGTGAGCGGATAGACGGGCTTCCCCGTTTCGTGCAGATACTCCACCTGCTCTTTGAGCGCCTCGTAAAAGCACCGGTCGAGATCCTCCCGGAACAGCGCACGCAGACGATCCACCCCATCGAACGAGCGCCCCGCCTCCAACATATCGGCAAGAAAGACGAGCTTGCCCAGCGCCGTCATCCCCGCCCTTCCGCTCGTGTGATAGCGGATGGCGTCGAGTACTTCCTCGTCCCCGATCCCGAAGGAGTGGCGCGCCAGATAGGCGCCCGTGAACTGGTGCATGACGGGCGGAGGAACATTTTCGGGCGGCGTGAAATCTTCGAGCAGCGGCGAAGAAAGCGGCACATACTTCGCGCAGTCGTGCAGCGCCGAGGCGATGAGCGCCCTCCCCTCCGCCACACCGACGGAACGGGCGCGCGCGACCGCCATGAGCGCGACGCGGTAACTGTGTTCCCTGCGCTGCGGCTTTTCGAGCGCGAGCGCGGGCGCAATGGCGGGATGCTCGTACAATCTGTTCTCCTCGATGTAGCGGCGCACCGCCCTGTCGAGATCGGGCGTCGGCTTACGGAAGGCAAGGTCGACGCGCAGCTTATGCGACGCGGCAGCCTCCCCGGCAAAGGGTACGGAAATAAAGTCTTTTCCGAACCGCGCAAAGAACTTCCCGCGGAATTCGGCGGGGCGTTCCCCCTCTCTCCCGCATGCGACGAGAGTGGCGTTCGAGAGGATATCCTCCGGATTCTTCCAGGTAAAGAAGTCCTCGAGCATATCCGCCCCCACGAGAAAGTACAGCTCGTCGTTCGGGAAAAGCTGCCTGAAATGGCGGCAGGTGAGGTAGGAATAGCTCGTACCCGCGGCGCGGAGCTCATAGTCGCTCACTTCCGCATAGGGAAAATTGCGGAAGGCAAGATTGCACATGGCGAGCCGATCCTCGCCGGACGCGACCGCGCCGAACGCCTTGTGCGGCGCGATGTGCGAAGGAATGATCAGCACCCTGTCCAGCCCCAGCGCCGCCTTCGCCGCCTGCACATAACGTACGTGTTCATTGTGTACGGGGTCGAACGACCCCCCGAAAAGCGCGATCTTCATAGGGGTATTATACAATATTTTATACCCCTTTGCAAGTTTAATTTGCGCGATTGCGGTCAAAAATTACGGCATGAAAAAATTCTCGTTTGCAATTGCGGCAGATGTGCTCTTTTATTCCGCCGCGGCGTGGATCATATCCGTCGGCATCCTGCGCTATTACCGCGCCGACACATGGGTATGCATGGCGGCGGCGACGCTCATCGCCCTCGCCGTCGGCTGCGCCCTCTTTCTCCTCCTCTCGACGCGGCGAAACAGGCGGCTGCTCGGAAAGAAGGAACGCGAACGGCGCGACGCGCTCCTTCTGCACCTTGCCCTCGAGAAGGACGAGCGGGTGCGCGCCCTTCTGCTGGAAGCGCTCCTGAAGGACGGACGGCAGGCGCACTGCGAACAGGACGCGATCGACGCGGACGGCGTGACGCTCGTACCGCTCTACACGATGGAACCCGTATCCGCAGACGCAGTCGCGCAGCTGCTCAAAAAGTACGGCGAACGTCCCTTCACGCTCGCCTGCAATACGCTCACGCCCGAGGCGGAAAAACTCCTCGCCTCCTTTGCACGGAGGGCGATGACGGGCGACGAGACGTATGATCTTTTCGAGAGGACGGCGTGCATCCCCGACAAAATGATCTGCGGAAACATCCCCCGCCGCACCGCCGGAACGCGCCTTCGGGCGGCGTTCTCCAAACGCAATGCACACCCTTTTTTTGTGAGCGGCGCGCTGCTCCTGATCATGAGTCTCTTCGTCATCTACCCCGTTTATTACCTCGTTACGGGGAGTCTTCTCATGATCACCGCCGTCATCGTGCGCGCGGTCGGCTATGCGTAAAAATGCGCCGCTTTTGCCATTTTTTGCCCGAAAAACGCCGAAAACCAGCGTATTATGCCAGACATAGTACTCTGCAACATGCAAAAAAATCCCCCGTTGCGGGGGATTTTTTGTATAGACGCGCCGTCAGAGCGACTGCTGCGCCTTGGCAATGCAGGCGATGATATCGGTGGGATCGGGGGCGTATTCCCCCATCTCCCGCGCAGCGATCTCGCCCGCCCTGCCCAGAAGATAACTCGCTACGCACGCCGCTTCGAAGGGCGCGACGCCGCGCGCGCAGGTCCCTACAAGGATCCCGGAGAGAACGTCTCCGCTCCCCCCTTTCGCAAGCGACGGGGAGCCCGTCGGATTGATCGCAACGCGGGCGCCGTCGGTAATGACGGAGCGGTTATTTTTGAGGAGCACCGTCACGCGATAGCGCGCCGCGAACTCCTTCGCCATGCCGACGGGGTCGGCGAGGACTTCTTTGACGGGGCGCTCCACAAGGCGGGAGAACTCCTTCGGATGCGGCGTGAGCACGACGTAGCAGGCGTGTTTTGAAAGCAGCTCCGTGCCGTACGCGGAGAGCGTGTTCAGCGCGTCGGCATCGAGGATGAGCGTACCCGTATAGTTGGCGAGAAGTTCGGCGATGTACACATAGAGCTGCTCGCTCACGCCCGACCCCATGCCGACGGCGATCGCGTCCGAAGCGAAAATGTCTCCGTCGAGCGCCTTGTATTCGCGCAGGATCGCGGCGGGAAGTTTTCCGATGGCATGCGGGTACAATTCACCCGTCACACACAGCTTGGTATAGCCCGCGCCCGATTTCAGGCACGCGCCCGCAGCCAGAAACGCCGCGCCGCTGTACGCCCCTCCCGCAAGGATGCACGCCGCGCCGTAGCTGCCCTTGTGCGAATTGGAGCGGCGCGCGGGGAAGTATGTTTTTACATCGGCATCCTCCCACACTTCGGCGCCCTCCTCGCGTGCGGGGATCCCGATGTCCGCAACGGTGATCTTGCCCGCGAGATCGGCGCCGTCCGAAAGGAGCAGCGCGGACTTCATCTGCCCCATCGTCACCGTCTCGTCCGCGCGCACGCAGGTCTCGCCCGCGATCCCGCCCTCCGTGATCCCGCTCGGCAGGTCGCAGGCGATCACGTAGGCACCGCTGCCGTTGATGAACGAAACGAGCGCCGCGCTCTCCCCTTCGATGGGACGCGCAAGCCCCGTTCCGAACAGACAGTCCACGACGACGGCGTACCGACGGCGCGGAATGCGCGCGAAGAACTCCCCGCGGTATTTTTCCCTGACCGCCGCGCAGTCCGTTGAAAACTTTTCGGCAAGACAGAGCACGGCGACGTCCTCGCCCGCCTCATGCAGGATGCGCGCGGCGACAAATCCGTCGCCGCCGTTGTTGCCGCCGCCGCACACGAAGAGCGCGTCGCCGACGCCGAGCCTTGCCATCGCCTCGGAGACGGCGCGCGCAAGCGCCGCGCCCGCCCGCTCCATAAGCACGGCAGAGGGCGTACCCGCACCGATCGCCGCCTCGTCGAACCGGCGCATCTGCCGGTTGGAAAACGAATATTTCATAAGATGCTCCTTATTGCATACGGCGGCGCGCCGACGCGCGCCGCCGTTGTTTCAGTCCTCTTCCGCAAAGAACGCCTTCAGCGCGTCCTTCGCGGTCTCATAGTCAAACCCTTTGGAAATGAGATGCGCGTACGCCTTCTGCATCGTCTTTTTATCAGACGGCTTGCCGCGCATATATTTTTCAAGAGCCGCCTGCGCCGCGCCGCCCTCCTCAAGCGAGCCGAGCACACCGTCGATGGCGTCGTCCGCGACGCCCTTTCTTTTCAGCTCCATGCGGATGAGCCTGCCGCCCTTGCGTTTTCCCGCGCTCTCCGCATACGCCCTGGCGTATGCCGCGTCGTCGAGGAACCCGTAGCCCTTCATCTTTTCCACGACATAGTCGCTCACGTCCTGCAAATAGCCCTTGCGGCGGAGAAAATCGCGGATCTCACGCTCCGTCTTCATCGAGGCGGAAATATGCGTGAGCGCCTTGTCGAGCGCGGTCTGCTTTTCGCCCTCGAGCTGGAGCAGCGAAAGTTCCTCTTCGGAGACGACAGTTCCCGCCTTAAGGCGGTGCTCCAGTACGGTGATGAGCTGCATTCCGCAGAAGAATCTGCCGTCTACCTCGATGTTGCAGCGCCTGGGGTCGTGTTTCTGCGGCGTAATGGCTGTGATCTCCATTTTACGCCCCGTTCCACGTACGGTTCTCTTTAAACCACTCGGTATCCTTGAGGATCGTGCTGTTATTGGAACACCAGAGCTTGAGCGTCTTTTCCGATTCTTCCTCGCTCTTGCCGTAATAGAACACGATATCGCCGTTCATGGGCTTATAGCCGTTTGTCTCCTCGTCCCACATGATCGTGACGTACACCTTATCGGTATAGGGCGCGACGCGGTCAATAAACGCCTGCGTAGGAAAGACATTTTCTTCCGCAGCATTGTACTGATTATAACCCGCGCAACAGCAGACCGCAATATATTTGGGGCGGATCGCATCCATCAGCTCACGCGTAGAAGATGTTTTACTGCCATGATGCCCGGCTTTGAAAAGCTCTACCTGCGGAAGATCGTTGTACTCCACAAGATACTCCTCGCCTTCGCCTTCCAGATCGCCGGTGAAGAGATAGTGGTTGGTCTTTTCATCATCGATCTTTTGAGAAAGCAGCATGCAGACGGAGTAATTATTGTTGTTATCCCCCGCAGAGTGATCATAAAAATAGTTGTATAATATATTCATGGAGATCGTCTGCGCTTCATCGAGATAGTATGTACGCTGCGCGCCGTCTTCATTGTTATAACACTGCAGCCCCGTATAGACCTGCGTGCCTTTCTCTTGGATATATTCCACGGCATCGCAGTATTCTCCGTACAGGCTCGTCTCTGTGACCACGCGGTCAAACTGTATGAGCGTACCGACCGTGTACTCCGTACTGTAAAAAATGCCGTTTCTCACGCCACCCGATTTCGAACCGACAAAACCCGCAATGTGATCTTCGTCGGAATGCGTTGCGATCACATACTCAATGACGCCGTCTGTACAATAATCTCCCAGATAATCTATGATCTCCGACGTATTCGCCTTTGAAGGTCCCGCGTCTATCAGGACTTCGGTATCGCCGACTTTGATCAGCGTACAATCGCCGCTTGCCTTGACCGCCGGCGCGACAAAATGAATGGACAGATCCGCCGAGGTGATCTCGGCAACGTCGCCGCCGACGACCGTTACACCGTCGCCGTCGCCGGGCGCGTCCGGATGCTTCGGTCTGTATACGAAGAAATAGTAACATGCCGCAGCGACAAGGACGATGACGAGCAGAACAACGACCGCCGCAAAGAGTTTGGGATGCTTTTTCGCCGCTTTTTCTGCGGCGCGCGCAGCCCGTTTCCCCGATCTTTTTGCCATAAATCACCTCAGTAGCGGAGTTTGAGGAAACTCCAGCTCATGGCAGGCACCGTGAGCGAAATGCGCGAACCGTCCTTCACCTTGGGAAGTTCCTTTTCGTGCGGGACGACCGTTTCGGGCGCATCGAAGGAATTGACGGCGAAGAGATCGGGCGACGTCATTTCGATATACTCGCTTGCGCTCAGTTCGCCGAAGGAGCGGAGCTCCAGTTCGACTGCGCGGGTCTCCTGCGCGTAGTTGCACAGCGAAACGCATACTTCGCGCTTTGTTTTATCGTGCGTGACCGCCTCGTTGATACAGCGCGCACTGCCGTACATGTTCTCGAACGTATCCGAATCGGAGATGGCGCGCACCGTGCAGCCGCTTGCATTGTTTGCAATGGCGCGGAAGGGATAGAAGGAGGTCTGGCGGAAAGTTCTGCCGTCCTTCTCCGTCATGATGGGCGCGATCACGTTGACGAGCTGCGCGAGGCATGCCGCCCTGACCGCGTCGCAGTTGTTGAGGAGCGTATTCATGAGCCCCGCGAACACAAGGCTGTCCTGGAAGGTGTACACATCCTCGAGAAGGTGCGGCGCGCGTTTCCAGAGCGGCTCGCGGCGGGGCGCGTTGACCGTCCAGATATTCCACTCGTCAAAGGAGATCCCCATGCGTTTCTGCGAGCGCTCCTTTGCGCGCACGTACTCGATGGTCGCTTTGAGCGTGCCGATGTATTCCGCCATATCGTCCGCGCTGCCCAGAAAGTCCTCCAACGGGCGCTTGCGCGACGCACTGTACATGTAGTAGCGGTGCATGGAGAGCAGATCCGCCTCTTTATACGTATGCTCGAGGACGACCCTGTCCCATTCGGGGAATGTAGGCATTTCGTGATTGGAGGAGCCGGAAACGATGAGCTTCAGCTTGCCGTTGGGACCCGCGTTTCCGTCCATTTCGCCGTTCGCCCAGCGCATGACCTTTGCCGCCTCCAGCGCCTTTTTTCCGTACTCGTCGGCTGAAAGATGCCCGATCTGCCAGGGGCCGTCCATTTCGTTGCCGATACACCAGTATTTCACGTTGTACGGCTCGCTCGCGCCGTTTGCGCGGCGCATCTCGGAGATCGTCGTCCCGCCGGGATGGTTGCAGTATTCGACGAGGCGCGCGGCGTCCAGAATGGTACCCGTGCCCATATTGACCGCCATCATGGGCTCGATGCCCGCAACGCGGCACCACTTCATGAATTCATCCGTTCCGAATTCGTTCGTCTCGGTCGTGAACCACGCGAGATCGAGACGGACGGGGCGCTCCTCTTTGGGGCCGATCCCGTCGCGCCAGTCGTAGCCGGAGAGGAAGTTCCCGCCCGGATAGCGGACAATGGGCACGTTCAGCTCTCTGATGAGCCCGATGACGTCGCCGCGGAAACCGTTCTCGTCCGCCGAAGGATGCCCGGGTTCGTAGATCCCTTCGTAGACGGCTCTGCCGAGATGTTCGATAAACGAGCCGAAAATGTTTCTGTCGATCGTTCCGACCGCCAGATTCGCGTCTGCAAAAATTTTTGTCTTTTTCATAAATTATCTCCCAAAACGCATACCCGTATGCGTTTATTGCAGCCAACAAGGCACGGGCGCACAGGTTTGCGCCCCTTAATCAGACAAGCCCGACCGCCGCAGCGATGTTGACGACCGCCTCGTCGATGTTATGCAGAAGTTTGTTCAGTCCCTTCTGCGTAGCCGCGTCGATCTCGCCGTCCGTCGTGCGCAGCAGTTTTACGATCATATCGAAATTCCCGTAAATGACGGCGCACTCCGGGTCGACCGCCTCCAGAACGGCGTCCTTGCTGCCGTGCTGGACGGCATGCATCTTCTTGATCGCGTCGTTCATCTCGGGAAAGAGTTCGATGTTCCCCGAAGAGAACAGTTCCTTCATCGTGCCGTTGAGCCGCACGAGCTGTACGAGAAATTCTTCCGTTTCCTTGGAAAGTTCGTTATCCATTAAAGTTCCACTCCGTTTTTCTGCAAAAGCGCGCGGGCTGTATCCACGCTGTCGGTACCCGTTTTGTTCTTGATGGGCGCAAACTCGCGCTCCCGCACGACTTCGAACGGCAGACAGGTGCCGGCATATCTGATCATATCGAGGATGAGCGTTTCGAATTTGTATCCGTTTTCCGTCTCCGGCTTTACAAAAGTGCCGTCGGGTGCGAGATACGGGATCTTTTTCTTTGCCGCATGAAGCGGAAGGCGCTTATCGGCGATCGCTTTGAGCGTATCCGCGCGGAAGAGATAGTTGAGGATGACGCCGAACGAATACACGAGATTCCCGTCGGCGCCGCGCAGGTTCGCCATCTCTTCGCTCAGTTCGTAGTACTCCACAACGCTGGGAAGCCCGTCCTCCAGACAGAGCACCCCCACACGCTCGTGCGGCTCGGCTTTGTGCACCACCTTGGCGCCGCTCGCCCTGCCGCTTGCGATGGTCGCGCCGAGGAATACGGGATCGCAGATGCGCTGTAATACATTGTCCACCGCAAAAACGTTGTACCACTCCACGCCGCGCGCAGCCATCGCCTCGGCGAGCCCCGCCTTTACGAGCGAGGAATACCACCCGCCGTTGCCGTTCGGCGAGAGCGCAATGCGCCCCTTATCCTCCAGCAAGATCTTGCCTTCCAGATCCATGCAAGGCGCCATTGCCTGGCGGAAAAAGAAGATATCCTCGCGCGGGTAGCCGAAACAGTCGTGTTTCTCAAAAAATTCACGCGTCTCGCAGTCGTTTTTTTCGCTCGTCATGATGAGCAGCGGAATGCTCGCGCCGCATGCCGAAGTTACTTCCTGTAAATTCCGGACAAGCTGTTCGAAGATGTAGAGCGGACGGGTGAGCCCAATATCGTACGTGCCCTTGGGCGCATCCGACCCGAGCCGCGTACCCTGCCCGCCGGCAAGGAGCACCGCGGCAGCCTTGCCTGCACGGACGGCGTCCCGCCCGATCGCAAAATACTCCTCTTTCCGCGCCGCGATCTCCGCGACGGAGAGCCCCTCGATGGGCGCGATTGCGCCGCGCCTGCCGTCTTCCGCACTGAGCGAAAGTTTATCCCACTCGATCTGCCCGACCTGCCGCGCAAGTTCTGCGCGCGCATCGGAGCCGAGCTCCTCCCACCAACGGAGCACCTGTTCCTGCCCGTGGCGACGGAGCGTCTCTTTCAGTTCGCTCTCGTTCATGATATTCCTCCTAAGTTTGCGTTTCCCGCTGACAGGGCGCGACCTGCGGCGCCGACTGCGCCGCGCTTTTTTCAGACGGCACGCCCCTTCCCATGTACTATATTATAGAGAAAACGGACGGGAATGTCAATCCCCGTCCGCATTTTTATGTTTCCTTTTCCAACAGGAAGGCTCCCGCACGGAAAACAAGTTCCCCATGCTCCCCGGGGAGCACCCCGCCGGAAAACGGCGTCCCGGCGGGCGGTTCCTGCGCCGCCGCAAGCCGCAGCACGCCGTCCTCCGCGGTATATGCTATGTCGGTATAGGCGCGCGCCAATCTGTACCCGGCGATCGGCACCTCTACGGCGTCGGGTTTCTGCAGGGCGTGCACGACGACGAGCTTTCTGTTCCCGAGCTGCTTTTCGTAGATCTGCCGCCCGTACGGCGCGCGGTAATAGGTCACGTCGCAGTCGATCCGGACGATATCGCCGTCGCGGACGATATCCTTCACGCTCCGGTAGAAATCCAGCCCCTCGCGGATGAGCGACACCTTTTCGGGCGGCATGTTCAGAACGTCGCCCGAGAGGCAGATGCGCCCGAGCATGGCGGCACAGAGCGAATAGACGGTGCGCGATGGCGAATCCTTATCGCGCAGGACAGCCCAGATCTGCGACTGCCGCGCGGGAATGACGCGCGAGACGTTCGCGGCGACGAATGGGATCTCCGCGCACTCGTGCGCGTCGGAAAACGAGCACATGGAGACCATGCCCATACGCTTCGGTTCGATACGGCTGCCGCCCGAGGAGCAGTTTTCGATGACCATATCGGGTACGGCGGCTTTTATGCGGCCGAGCCAGCGAAGGCTCTCCTCGGCGACCTGCCTGCCCCCTTCGCCGAGACTCTCCGCGCCGTCAACGCCGATCCCGTACGTATCGTTATAATCGATCTTGATATACTTGAACCCGTTTTTCACCAAAAAGTCGGTCATACGGGCAGTTATATATCCGTTGACGGCGGGCAGCCTCAGATCGAAGAACCTGCGGTTCTTGGATGTGACGACCTTTCCGTCGCGCTTTAACAGCATATCTTCGCGTAAGAACGCCTCGCTGTCCCGCCCGGCAACTTCGAACTCGAACCAGATGCCGGGAAGCAGCCCTTCGGCACGGATCGCCTCCGATACCGCCCCGATCCCGTGCGGGAAGAGAGAACGGCTCTCCTTCCAGTCGCCCGTGGCGTTGCACCAGCCCTTGTCGTCGGGCTTATACCAGCCGCAGTCAATGACGAAATAGTCCAGTCCGAGCGGACGGACGGCGGCGAGGATCTTTGCGATGTTCTCCTCCGAAGGACAGCCCCACGTAGTGCAGTACTCGTTGAAGAGCACGGGCATCTCCTCCTCGCATGCGGGCGCCGTGAGGAGGCGTTCCTGTTCGTGTACGATGGCGTTGCATACCCCGATCACGTCCTTTTTGACGCAGAGATATGCCTTACAGGTTTCAAAACCCGCACCTGCGGGGATATTCTTGCGCCAATGCCCGTATTCGTAGTCGGCAAGTCCCGCGGAGAGAGAACAGGTCTCCTTCTCCTGGCAGACTTCCATCTGCCAGGAATAGGGCGCCTCGAGCTGTATGCCCCAGCACACGCCTGCGGACGCGTCCTCTATGGCGGCAAAGGGATACCAGCCGCGGTTCGGCATGCTGCCGAGCTGCCCCCACTTTTCGCACTTGACGCCGTAGCGCGCCCAGCTCATATCCAACCCGAGCTGCGCGAACGTATCCGTCTTCATGCGGCACTCGCGCGACCAGGCGCTCGTCATGCGGTGGAGCCTGAGCCCGCACGTCGCCTTTGCGCCCAGCGAGGGCGCGGCGATGCCGCTCAGAGAGAGACTTTCCAGAAGTTCAAGCGTGCGCGCCTCCCCCGTGCGGTTCTCATAGCGCACCCATACTGTAAAAACGCCCGTTTTTGCGCTGTATAAGAGCGTGTGCGTATAAAAATTGCCCTTACCGTCCGTGAGGATCGTGACGACGCCCTCCTCGTCCGCGCGCTGGCTCTCTACCTTCAGGAGGGTTGCCGCACGGTTGCGCATGGTCACGCCGAACGTGTAATCGATGAGCCCCTCGTCTCCCGTAAACGCGACCTGAACGAGACTGTCGCAGCGGAGCGCCTCCGCCTGCGGAACGGGATACGCGGCGGGATACATCGCCAACCCTACCGTCGTTTTGCCCTCGTGCCCCTCGACGGGCGTTTCGACGTAATATACGGCGGTATCGCCGAAAATGTATTTTCTCTGAAACATATCGATTTACAAAATACGGGGCGGTACGCCGTACCGCCCCGCCCGTTTTCCCTTTCTTATTTGCGCTTCCAGATGACGTCGGACCACATGAGCTGCTTCTTGAACTCATCGATCTTGGTGTTCTCGTCGATGACGACGACTTCGATCCCCCACATATTGCCGAGGTCGACCATCTGCTGCACGGAGATCTTGGAGGAGACGACCGTATGATGCGCGCCGCCCGCATAGATCCACGCCGCAACGCCGTCCTTGAAGTTGGGCTGATACTTCCACATCAGTCCGCCGACGGGCAGATTGGGCATCTTATGAGGATACTTGACGAGCTCGATCTTCTGCACGATGAGGCGCAGTCTGTCGCCCATGTCGATCATGGAGACGGCGACGGCTTCGGGCGCGGAGATCCCTTCGAACACGAGGCGCGCAGGATCGGACTTGCCGCCGATCCCCAGCGGATGCACCTGGATCTGAGGCTTGGTCGCCGCGAACTGAGGCGATACTTCGAGCATGTGCGCGCCGAGGCAGAGCCCGTCGGCAAGATCGTAGGTATAGTCCTCCATAAGCCCCGTGCCGGTCTGCCCCGCCATATACTGCATGACTGCGCCGAGCGCGGCGATCTTCCAGTCGCCCTCTGCGCCGAATCCGTAGCCCTTGCCCTGAAGATCCTGAATGGCAAGCCCGGGAAGCTGATTGAGCCCGTGCAGCGCGCCGAAGTGATCGACGATGCCGATGTAGTTGCCCTTCTCCTTGCAGAACTTCTCGATGGCGATCTCGTACTTCGCCTGCTCGCGCACCACGTCGATGCGCTTGGTGCCCATCGTATACTTCTTATCGTACTCCGCCATGAGCGCGTCGATCTCTTTTTCAGTGACTTTCTCGACATACTCTACCAGATCGCCGACGGGATAGTAGTCGACCTGCCAGCCCAGATCGATGTGCGCCTCGACCTTGTCGCCCTCGGTAACGGCGACGTCGCGCATGTTATCGGAGAAGCGGCAGACCTTGACCGTTTTGGAGAACGCATAGCCGGCAGCCACCGTGCACCATGCGGCGAGCTCTTCGAGCGCCTTTTCGTCCTTGTAATAACCGACGATGACCTTGTTATCCATTCTCAGGCGGGTGACGATATAGCCGAACTCTCTGTCGCCGTGCGCCGCCTGGTTCTCGTTCATGAAGTCCATATCGATGGTGTCGTAAGGGAGCTTCTCGTTATACTGCGTTGCAAAGTGGCACATGGGCTTCTGGAGCATTTTGAGACCCTTGATCCACATTTTTGCGGGCGAGAAGGTGTGGCACCAGGTGATGATACCGATGCAGTTATCGTCCGCATTTACCTGCTTGACGGCTGCGATGACCTCGTCAGAGCTCTTGCACGTGGTGAGATATTTGACGGTGACGGGCATTTTGGAGTTGACATAATTCGCCATCTCTTCGGAGTGCTTTGCAACGTGCTCGAGCACGTCGTCGCCGTACAGCGTCTGGGAGCCGGTGAGCCAGTAAACAACTTTTTCTTTCATAATGTTACCTCATTCCTTTTCCAAAGATAATTTTTATTTTTTCTCCGGTACCGCCGGAGTACGGAACACAAGGATCGCCCCGCAATTGGGCGTAGAGAGAACAGAGACGAGCGTATCGCCCCTGTTTTCCCGTTCGTTGGCGAGCGCCGCAATGCGCGCCGCACGCTTTTTCGGATCGGGCATATACCCGATGATCTCCGTTTCGATCATATTACTTCTTTTTCGTCTGCCCGTAGTAGGCGTTTTTGCCGTGCTTGCGCATGTAGTGTTTGTCCATCATGAACTGATCTGCGCGGGTCACGTCGGGATTGATGTGCTCGGTGAGGAACGCCATCTTTGCGACTTCCTCGATGACCGTTGCGTTATACACGGAATTGCCGCCGTCCTTGCCGAACGCGAATACGCCGTGGCTCTTGATGAGCACGCCGGGGACTTCGAGCGGCTTGATGTTATCGCCCTTGAACTTTTCGATGATGGCAAGCCCCGTATTCTTTTCGTACTCGCCCTCGATCTCCTCTTTGGTGAGCGAACGCGCGCAGGGAATATCGCCGTAGAAATAGTCGGCATGCGTCGTGCCGTAGAAGGGAATGGAGCGCCCCGCCTGCGCCCACGCCGTTGCGAACGTGGAGTGCGTGTGCGTGACGCCGCCGACATCGGGGAACGCCTTATAAAATTCAATGTGCGTGGGCGTATCCGACGAAGGGCGCAGATCGCCCTCGACGACCTTGCCGTTCAGATCGACGACGACCATATCCTCCGCCTTCATCTCGTCGTACTCAACGCCCGAAGGCTTGATGACGATGAGCCCGCTCTCGCGGTCGATCTCGGAGACGTTGCCCCAGGTAAAGAGCACGAGCTTGTTTTTGACAAGGTCGAGATTCGCCTTCAGGACCTTCTCTTTCAATGCTTCCAACATAGTTTTATTCCTCCAAACAGTCTGCCTGATTAATATTTGAGAGACTTCGTCGCCTCGCGTACGATGGGAAGCCCCGTGACGTAGCGTCTGCCGAATTTCTCGAACCCTGCAACGTTTGCGGGATCGGGCGCAAGCGTAACGCCCTCCTGGCCGGCAAACACGCGCTCATCGAGGTACTCGTCGAGCGGTTCGCCCTTCTTTTTGGTGATGAGGTAGTTCGCAAGGATCGCCATACCCCACGCGCCGCCCTCGCCTGCGGTCTTCATGACGGTGACGGGCGCATTGATCGCCGCGGCAAGATAGCTCTGCCCGACGCGCTCCGTTTTGAAGAGCCCGCCGTGACCCGTGATGCGGTCGAGCTTAACGCCCTCCTCTTTGAGCATGATGTCGCACCCGACCTTAAGCGCGCCGAACGCGGAATAGAGGTGCGTGCGCATGAAGTTTGCAAGGTTGAACTTGCCCTCCGCCGTACGGACAAAGAGCGGACGCCCTTTTTCGACCTTGGTGACGTGCTCGTTGGAGACATAATTGTAGGCGAGCAGTCCGCCGCAGTCCTTATCGCCCTTCTCCGATTCGAAGTAGAGCATATCGTAAAGTTTCCACTTGGGGATATCCACGCCGGCAAGCGCGGCAAATTCGCCGAACAGGTTCACCCAGCCGTTGATATCGGACGTGCAGTTGTTGCAGTGCACCATGCCGACGAGGTCGCCGACGGGCGTTGTGACGAGGTCGATCTCGGGATAAGGCTTGGAAAGCTCTTTTTCGAGCACGATCATGGCAAAGACGGACGTGCCCGCCGAAACGTTGCCCGTGCGCGGGCGGATGCTGTTGGTTGCGACCATGCCCGTGCCTGCGTCGCCCTCGGGCGGGCAGAGCGGGATCCCGGGTTTCAGATTGCCGGAAGGATCGAGGAATTTTGCCCCTTCTTCGGTGAGCGTGCCGGCATCCTCGCCTGCGAGCAGAATCTTAGGAAGGATATCCTCCACTTTGAAGGGAACCCTGCCCTTGACGAGATCGTTGAACTTTTTGAGCATGACCTTATCGTACTGCTTCGTTTTGGGATCGACGGGGAACATGCCCGACGCCTCGCCGATGCCGAGCATCTTTTTGCCCGTGAGCTTCCAGTGCACATAGCCTTCGAGCGTCGTCTGGAATACAATGTCTTTTACGTGGCTCTCGCCGTTGATGATCGCCTGATACAGGTGCGCGATCGACCAGCGCGCGGGGATATGATAGTTGAAAAGCTCGGTGAGCTTTTCGCCCGCCTCCGCCGCCGTATTGTTGCGCCAGGTGCGGAACGGAACGAGAATATTATCGTTCTTATCGAACACCATATAGCCGTGCATCATTGCAGAAAAACCCATCGCGCCGATCGTCGTGAGCGTGACGCCGTACTTTTCCATGACGTCCGCCGCCATCTTCGCATAGCAATCCTGAAGGCCTTCGCGGATCGCGTCCAGCGAATACGTCCAGATGCCGCCGTCGTGACGGTTTTCCCACTCATGACTGCCCGATGCGATGGGCGTGTTGTTCTCGTCCACGAGGATCGCCTTGATGCGCGTGGATCCGAACTCGATCCCGAGCGCGGTGCGTCCGCTCTCGATATACTCTTTTGCGTTTGCCATAATAACCCCCAAAAAAGTCTCTTCGTACCTCTGTACGGAACCATTATAAAATAAATCGCATAAAAATTCAATAGGGAAACGAAAAATTCTTTTTGTTTTTTGCGGTTTTTTTCGGAAAAAACAAAAACCTCACCCTTACCGGGTGAGGTCGATTTGTCATTTCCTGGTTCTGTAAATTTTGCCGCCGAGGAGCGCGATCATCTTGACCGCGTCGAGCGAGAAATCGTCCGCCTCCACCTCGAGCGTCTTGGTGAGCACGCCGCGCGCGAGCACCTTTACGTAGGTCGCCTTTTTGTTGAAGAACGGGATGCGTTCCTTCATTTCTTCGATCCCGACCCGCTCGCCGTCCGAGAAATATTCGCTGAGCGTATCGATATTGACGATGGTCTGGCGGCGCTTGTCGCTCACGCGCTCCGCCTCGGAAACGAGCCCCTCGGCCTCCTCATCCGCCATGAGCGTATCTGCCGCGGAGACGCTGACGCGATGCTCCTCCTGTACGTCCTGAACGGTGAGCGCGGTGACGGGACGGGGCGCAAGCGCCACGGGCTCTGCGGGCTCCTCCTCTTCGGGAGCGAGGGGCTCCTCGTCCTCTTCATCCTCCTCGTATTCCTCGTCGGCAGGCGGTATGATCCCGCCGGCGCCGTCTTTGCGGCGGCGCACCTCGATGATCCGCACAAGCCCCTGCGCGATGAGATCGTCCGTGCTCTCGTAGGGAACGGAGGCATAGTCCTCGTTCTGATCGTCCCCGCGCAGCGCTTCGGCGGACGCCATCGCTGCGGCAATGAGATCTTTCGCGTAACGGCAGCGGCGGTCGTTCTTGATGCGGTAGAGAAGCGGCGTTTTGGCGAACTTGGCGTGTTCGGACGCGTCTTCCACAAGGTATTTGCTCTCTTCGTAGAGCATGGGTTCGAGCGCAAGATAGAGGCGCAGCGTCTTGCCGCGGATGACCAGTTTTGCGACCGTCGTTCTGCCGCGGCGGAACGCCTCGTGCTGCCAGCTCTTGCGCGCCGTCACCTTTTTATAGGAGAGCAGCTCGTTTTTGAGCTCGGAATAGTAATTTTTCAGCTTTTCGTCGCCCTGAATGAGTTTTGCCTCGAAGCTCTTGTCGTAGCGGACGTTGACGTACCAGCCGTCGTCGTTGGTATAGATGACGCGCGTCGTGCCGTCTGCGGGCGCCTGCGCCTCTTCGGGCTCCTCAACGACGGGAACTTCCTCCGCCTTCACCTCTTCGGGAGCGGGCAGTTCCTCTTCGGGCTCCTCAACGACGGGAACTTCCTCCGCCTTCACCTCTTCGGGGGCGGGCAACTCCTCTTCGGGCGTCTCGACAACGGGAACTTCCTCCGCCTTCACTTCCTCGGGGGCAGGCAGTTCCTCTTCGGGCTCCTCAACGGCGGAGACTTCCTCCGCCTTCACTTCCTCGGGGGCAGGCAGTTCCTCTTCGGGCTCCTCAACGGCGGGGACTTCCTCCGCCTTCGCCTCTTCGGGGACGGACTCCTCTTCGGGCTCCTCAACGGCGGGAACTTCCTCCACCTTCACTTCCTCGGGTGCAGGCAGTTCCTCTTCAGGCGCCTCGACAACGGGAACTTCCTCCGCCTTCACTTCTTCGGGTGCAGGCAGTTCCTCTTCGGGCTCCTCAACGACGGGAACTTCCTCCGCCTTCACCCCTTCGGGTGCGGGCGCCTCTTCGGGCGTCTGCTCTGCCGGCTGTGCGGGCTGTTCCGCAGGTTCCTGAGCGAGTGCCGCAGGATGCTTCTTCTCCTTCATTGACCGCGCGATCCCTGCGATCGCGGCGGTCGCAATGAGCGCAACGCCGACAAACGCACAGACCGCTATGATGACGATCTGCGT